>NZ_JBJHAI010000007.1:0-167983 GCF_054050955.1 Modestobacter sp. SYSU DS0290 | reverse complement strand
CCCCCCCCCCCCCCCCCCCCCCCCCCCCCCCCCCCCCCCCCCCCCCCCCCCCCCCCCCCCCCCCCCCCCCCCCCCCCCCCCCCCCCCCCCCCCCCCCCCCCCCCCCCCCCCCCCCCCCCCCCCCCACTGCGCGCAGACCCCCTCCCGAGGCGCGGGACGGACGGTCAGCCGGGCAGCGTGGCCAGCCAGTCGACGACGGCGGTGGCGACCGAGGCCGGGTCCTTCTTCAGGCCGTGGTCGCCGGGGACGGCGTGCACCCGGCCGGGCAGCACCGCCTCGACCTCGGCCGGCCGACCGAAGGCGTCGGTCTCCCCCTGGACGACCAGCAGCGGGACGGTGACCGCCAGCAGCTCGGCCGCGCGGCTCTTCTCCGGCCTGCCCGGTGGGTGCAGCGGGAACGCCAGACCCAGCGCCCCGGCGGCGCCGAGCTCCCCGGCGGTGCGGCAGGCCACCCGGGCACCGGCACTGCGGCCGCCGAGCACCAGCGGGCCGGTCAGCGTGCCGTCGTCCCGCAGGTGCGCGAGCACCGCCGTCCAGCCCTCGTCGAGCCGGGCCGGGGCCGGGGCGATCCGCCGGCCGGCGACCACCCACGGCTGGTCGATCCGCAGCACCCGCCAGCCGGCCGCGCAGGCTGCGGCGGAGACGGCGAGCAGGTCGGCGGTGGCGCTCCCGGCGCCGGCGCCGTGACCGAGCACGAGGGTGCCGCGCACGTCACCGGCGGGGTCGTCGCGGTACGCCCGGGCCGGGCCGAGCGGGGTGGGGACGTCGTGTGCGGTGCTCACGCGGGGGCGGGCAGGGCGAGCAGCGCGTCGACCACCTCGGGCAGCGACCGGCCCTGCACGTGCGGCGGCTCGAACACCGCGGCGGGCACCTGCTCGGTGCGGGCCACCCAGCCGGTCGTCAGCCCGGCCCGCCCGGCGCCGAGCACGTCCCAGGAGTGGGCGGCCACCAGTGCCATCCGCTCGGGAGCCACGTCGCAGACCCCGGCTGCCCACAGGTAGGCCTCGCGGTTCGGCTTCCACGCCCGGATCGACTCGGTGCTCAGCGTCCGCTCGACCAGCGGCGTCACCCCGCCGCGGGAGAGCCCGGCCTCGGCGACGCCGGGAGAGCCGTGGCTCAGCGTGACCGCCCGCACCCCGCCCTCGGCCAGCCGGCGCAACGCCGGCTCGACGTCCGGGTGCGGCGAGAGCTCCATGAACGCGTCGGCGACCGCCGAGCACTCCGCGGCCGGCAGACCGGTCAGCTGCGCCAGGGACGTCTCGAACGCGTCGCGGAACCGGCACCACGTGCCCACGGTCGCGGCCGCGAACCCGGTGACCAGGGTCCGGGCGAACACCGTGGTCAACAGGTGGCCGGGCTGCCCGCGCTCGACCAGCGCCGCCTGCACCGGCGCGAGGTCGAGCAGCGTCTCGTTGACGTCGAAGGCGACGACGTCCGGGCGGGTGCGCAGTGCGGTCACGGCTGGTCCATCTCGTCGTGCGGCAGGTGGGCACCGGCGTTCGGCGGTCGCCGGTACCTGCCGGTGGCCTTCTTGTAGAGGAACCAGCCCACCGCCGCCACCGCGACGGCCACCACGGCGTAGTCCAGGTACTGCAGGTTGGCCTGCACGAAGTCACCGGCCGCCACCCCGAGGCCGATGAGCAGGCAGTTCCACAGCAGGCTGCCGGCGGTGGTGAAGAGCAGGAACTGGGGCATCGGCATCCTGACCACCCCGGCGGGCACCGAGACGAAGCTGCGCACGATCGGCACCATCCGGCCGAAGAAGACCGCGCCCCGGCCGTGCCGGGCGAACCACTCGAACGACCGGTCGACGTCGGAGGTCTCCACCAGCGGCAACCGGTCGAGGAAGGCGTGCGACCGGCGCGGGCCGAGCAGCCGGCCGACCCAGTACAGGACGGTCGCACCGACGACCGAGCCGGCCGTGGCCCACAGGATGACCGGGACGATCGACATCCGGCCGTCGTTGATCAGCACCCCGGCGGCGCCCAGCACCGCCTCGCTGGGGATCGGCGGGACCACCGTCTCGATCAGGATGGTCAGCCCGACGCCCACCGCCCCCAGCCTGTCGATGAGGTCGAGCAGGAAGCCGGTGATGCCGCCCTCGTTCGAGGCGGCCGCGGCGAGAGGGTGCATGCGGGTCACGGTATCCGCGCCCCCGGTGCCGTTGCCCTGCCTGCGGGCGCCGGCGGCACTAGGTTCAGCTTCCATGCTGCAGCGCTTCACCGCCCGCGCCGTCGTCGTCGGCGACCGGGCCGGCACCGTCGTCCCGAACGCCGTGCTGGACGTCGAGGACGGGCTCATCCGCTGGGTCGGGCCGGCTGCCGACGCGCCGGACGCCCCCGGTGCCGAGGTGACCGCGCTGCCCGGCGTCCTCACCCCCGGCATGGTGAACACCCACTCGCACGCGCCGATGGTGCTGTTCCGCGGGCAGGGCGAGGGGCTGCCGCTGGACCGGTGGCTGCGGGAGGTGATGTGGCCGCGGGAAGCGAACCTGACCCCGGAGGACGTCGAGGTCGCGATGACCGCGGCGTCGGCGGAGATGCTGCGGCACGGGGTGACCACCAGCGTGGAGATGTACTTCCACCCCGAGCGGATGGCCGCGGCGGTGCGGCGCACCGGAGCGCGTGGCGTGATCACCCACCCGCTCATCGGCCTGCCCGGGTTCGGCAGCTTCGACGAGCAGCTGGCGCGGGCAGCCGCGTCGGCCGGCACCGGTGACGACCAGGTCGAGTGGGGCATCGGACCGCACTCGGCCTACACGGTCCCGCTGCCGGTGCTCACCCAGGCCGCCGAGGTCACGCGCGAGCACGGCATGCTGCTCACCACCCACGTCGCGGAGACCACGACCGAGGGCGCCGACCTGCTGGCCCAGCACGGCCTGAGCGTGCCGCAGCTGCTCGCCAGCCACGACGTGCTCGGCGGCCGGGTGCTGGGCGCGCACTGCGTGCACATGGACGACGGCGACCTGGAGCTGTGGCGCGAGTACGACGTCGCCGTGGCCCACTGCCCGGGCAGCAACACCAAGCTGGCCAGCGGCACCGCCCGGCTGCGGGACATGCTCGACCTGGGGATCCGGGTCGGCATGGGCACCGACGGACCGGCGTCCAACGACAACCTGGACCTGTTCGAGGACCTGCGGCTGGCCGCCCAGCTGGCGCGGCTGCGCGAGCGGGACGCGACCGCCCTCACCGCCCCGGAGGCCTTCTGGCTGGCCACCGGCGCGGCCGCGGCGGCGATCGGCCGGGACGACCTCGGCCAGCTGACCGCCGGGCGGCGGGCGGACCTGGTGCACGTCGACACCGACGACATCGCCTTCGTCCCGGTCGGCGAGGCCACCGACCTGCTCACCCACCTGGTCTGGTCGGTGGGCTCGCGGCACGTGCGCGACACCTGGGTGGCCGGGCGCCAGGTCGTCCGCGACGGCGTGTCGACGACGGTCGACGAGGCGGAGCTACGCGCCGACGTGCAGACCCGGGCGCTGCGCCTCGCCGGCCGCTGAACCCCGTCCGGGTCACTCCTCGTCGCTGAACCGGTAGCGGACGTCGTCGAAGGAGTCGGTCGGGAAGGCGTAGACGAACCGCAGCGCACCGTCGCCGGTGTTGCGGATGCCGTGCTCGACGTCGCCGGGGATGAACACCGCGGACCCCGCGGCCACCGGGTGCTCGACGCCGTCGAGGACGACGATCCCGCGCCCCTCGATCAGGTGGTAGACCTCGGTCGCGGTGTGCCGGTGCCGCCCCAGCCAGCCGCCGCGGGGCAGCTCGGTGAGGCCGGTGTACAGCGCGGCGGTCGGCGTCCGGTCCTGGCTGAACAGCACCCGGAAGGAGACCTTTCCCCGCACTGGGTCGTCCCAGGTCTCGAGCTCGACGTCGGCGCTGTTCCGGATCACGGGTTCCATCGACCGGTCCTGCCCGGGCGCCGGCCAGGTCATGCCTGCCCGGCGGTCGACTCCTCGCCCCACAGATGGCGGTGGTCGCCGACCTGCACGTCGACCGGAGTCGCCGATCTCTCACGCGTCGTGGCGCCGGCCGGCGGTGGGCCGGGGGAAGCTCTCCGGGAGAGGCCGGCCGTTCCGTTCCGCTGACGGGGAGACGAGCCGGCCGAGGTGAGGAGGCCGTGGCCGGGATGCTCGACGCGTTCCCGGACGGGCTGACCCCCGAGGTGCTCGCGCTGGTGCTGGTCGCCGCGCTGGCAGCCGGGTGGATCGACGCCGTCGTCGGTGGCGGCGGGCTCGTGCAGTTGCCCGCGCTGCTGCTGGTCCCGGGCATGAGCCCGGTCCAGGCGCTCGCGACGAACAAGCTGGCCTCGATCGCCGGCACCACGACCAGCGCCGTCACCTACCACCGCCGCGTGCACCCCGATCTGCGGACCGCCCTGCCGATGGCCGGGATCGCCCTGGTCTGCAGCTTCGCGGGGGCCTCGGTGGCCGCCGCGTTGCCGGCCGGCGTGTTCAAGCCGGTCATCGTGGTGGCGCTCATCGCGATCGCGGCGTTCACCGTGCTGCGCCCCTCCCTCGGGGAGGTGACCGCGCTGCGCCACAGCGGGCGCCGCCACCACGGCGTCGCCGCGGCGACGGGCGCCGTCATCGGCTTCTACGACGGCATCCTCGGGCCGGGCACCGGGTCGTTCCTCGTGTTCGCCCTGGTGTCGCTGCTGGGGTACGACTTCCTCAACGCCAGCGCCAAGGCCAAGATCGTCAACGTCGCCACCAACCTGGGTGCCCTGCTCTTCTTCGCGCCCTACGGGGCGGTCCTCTGGGGTCTCGGGATCCTGATGGGTGCGGCCAACGTGCTCGGGGCCTACCTGGGCGCGCGGACGGCGACCGCCCGGGGCAGCCGCTTCATCCGGGTGGTCTTCCTGGTCGTCGTCACCGCGTTGATCGGCCGGGTCGGCTGGGACGTCTGGACGGAGAACGTCCGCCCTCTCCTGGGGTGAGGCACCGGCGGGGCCCGCCTCGTCCCGCCGGACGGTCAGGCGCGCAGCGAGATCGTCTGGCCGCGGCCCACGGTGCGGATCTCGCCCGGGGCCCGGCGGCGGGCCACCTCGGCGACGAAGTCGCCCAGCGGGCTCTTGAACAACGAGTAGTCGTCGAAGTGCACCGGCACCGTGACCGGGGGCTTCAACAGCTCGACCAGGTCGGCGCCCTGCCGGGCGTCCATGGTGACGGTGACCCCGAGGACCTTGGTGCCGCCCAGGTGCGGGATCAGCACGTCCAGCGGACCGCAGCGCTGCAGCACCTCGCCGAGCGCCGGGCGGTACAGGGTGTCGCCGCTGACGTAGCCGCGCCAGGTCACCTGCCCGCCGCGCACCAGCTCCAGCACGCTCCCCATCACCTCGGGCAGCAACCGGGCGAGCGGGCCGGGGCCGTGCACGCCCGGGACGCTGGTGATCCGCAGGACGTCGTCGCCGGAGCTGATCTCGTGGGTCTGCCAGGGCCGCAGGTCGGAGGTCGCGCCGAACCCCCGCTCCGCCAAGCAGCGCGCCGCCTCCGGGGTGGTGACCACCGGGGTCTCCTTGGGCAGCGCCCGGGTGGCGATCCGGTCCCAGTGGTCGCCGTGCATGTGGCTGAGCAGGATCGCGTCCAGCTCCGGGAGCTGGGCGGGCACCAGGGCGGGGTCGGTCAGCCGCTTGCTGCGCAGCCCGTACCCCAGGTGCGCCCGCTGGCCCCGGTGCAGGAAGTTCGGATCGGTGAGCAGGGTGAACGGACCCAGCCGCAGCAGCGTCGTCGCGGTGCCGCCGAAGGTGAGCGTGACGTCGTCGACAGGGTCTGCCTGGTCAGCGGCCATGCCAGCGCCTACCCGCGGAGGGCGCCGACGATGCGCGGTGAGCCGGCCGCAGGTCACGCCACCGTTGTGCGCTCGTCGTCGTCCACCCGGCCGCAGACCGACGGTGAGCGCACAACGGTGCGCCGGCCGGGGTCTGTAGCCGTGCTCAGGAACTCCGTCGTGCCCCGCCGGGTCCGCCTGGTAGACACGGACCCGTGGCACAACCCCGTTCCGTGGACGAGTCGTTCCTCGCCCTCCCGCTGTCCGCCCTCGCCGACGCCGCGCTGACCCGCGCCGTCGACCTGGGGTGCGAGCACGCCGACCTGCGGGTCGAGCGGATCCGCACCCAGTCCGTCCGGCTGCGCGACGCCCGGCTGGAGTCGCTCGCCGACGGCGAGGACCTGGGCCTGGCCGTCCGGGTCGTGTACGAGGGCACCTGGGGCTTCGCCGCCGGCGTGGTGCTCACCGCGGCCGAGGCGGTGCGGCTGGCCGAGGAGGCCGTCGCCGTCGCGCAGGTCTCCGCGGCGATCAACACCGACCGGGTCGAGCTGGCCCCGGAGCCGGCGTACGACGGGGAGTGGGTCTCGGCCTACGAGGTCGACCCGTTCGCCGTCCCGGACGCGGAGAAGACCGCGCTGATGACCGACCTGTCCGAGCAGCTGCTGGCCGGCGACGGCGTCGAGCACGTGCAGAGCAGCGTGCTGCAGGTCAAGGAGCAGAAGTTCTACGCCGACACCGCCGGCACCCGCACCCGCCAGCAGCGGGTGCGGATCGAGCCGGAGTTCACCGCGCTCACCGTCGACCGGGCCACCGGGGCGTTCGAGTCGATGCGCACCCTGGCGCCGCCGGTCGGCCGCGGCTGGGAGTACCTGACCGGCGGGCACTGGGACTGGCGCGGTGAGCTGGCGGAGATCCCCGAGCTGCTGCGGGAGAAGACCAAGGCACCCTCGGTCCAGGCCGGGCGCTACGACCTGGTCGTCGACCCGACGAACCTGTGGCTGACCATCCACGAGTCGATCGGCCACGCCACCGAGCTCGACCGGGCGCTGGGCTACGAGGCGGCCTACGCCGGCACCTCCTTCGCGACCGTCGACAAGCTCGGCACCCTGCAGTACGGCTCGCCGCTGATGAACGTCACCGGTGACCGCACCGCCGAGCACGGGCTGTCCACCGTCGGCTGGGACGACGAGGGCGTCGCCGGGCAACGGTGGGACCTCATCCGGGACGGCGTGCTGGTCGGCTACCAGGTCGACCGCAACATGGCCCGGCTGCGCGGGATGGACCGCTCGAACGGCTGCGCCTTCGCCGACTCCGCCGCGCACGTGCCGGTGCAGCGGATGGCCAACGTCTCGCTGCAGCCCGACCCGGCCGGGCCCTCCACCGAGGAGCTCATCGCCGGCGTCGAACGGGGCATCTACGTCGTCGGGGACAAGAGCTGGTCGATCGACATGCAGCGCTACAACTTCCAGTTCACCGGCCAGCGCTTCTACGCGATCGAGAACGGCCGGCTCGCCGGACAGCTGCGCGACGTCGCCTACCAGGCGACGACGACGGACTTCTGGGGCTCGATGAGCGTCGTCGGCGGCCCGCAGACCTATCAGCTGGGGGGCGCGCTCAACTGCGGCAAGGCCCAGCCCGGCCAGGTCGCGGCGGTCAGCCACGGTTGCCCGGTCGCGCTGTTCGAGAACACCACGATCCTCAACACCGCGCAGGAGTCCGGCCGATGATCACGCCGCAGCAGCTGGTCGAGCAGGCGCTGGCGGCGTCGACGGTCGACGGGCAGGTCACCTACGTGGTGGAGAGCTCGGAGGCCAACCTCCGCTGGGCGTCCAACAGCCTGACCACCAACGGGGCCATGCGGTCCCGCCAGGTCGTCGTGATCAGCTTCGCCGACGGCGGCGCCGGGATGGCCGTGGGCACGGTCGCCCGCACCGGCACCCCGGACGTCGCCGAGCTGGTCGCGATGAGCGAGCAGGCCGCCCGCGACGCCGGCCCGGCCGAGGACGCGATGCCGCTGATCGCCCCGGGCGACAGCGGAGCGCCGCCCGGCGCCGGCGACTGGGACGCCCCGCCGGCGGAGACCTCGATCGGCGTCTTCGGCGAGTTCGCCCCCGCGCTGGGCCAGGCGTTCGCCGAGGCCCGCGGCCGCGACGAGCTGCTGTTCGGGTTCGCCGAGCACGCGATGACCACGACGTACCTGGGCAGCTCGACCGGGCTGCGGCTGCGGCACGACCAGCCGACCGGGCGGGTCGAGCTCAACGGCAAGGACCGCGACTTCGGCCGGTCGGTGTGGGCCGGCGTCGGCACCCGTGACTTCACCGACGTCTCGGTCGCGGCGCTGGCCGCCGAGGTGCAGCAGAAGGCGGCCTGGTCGCAGCGGCGGGTCGAGCTGCCGGCCGGCCGGTACGAGACGCTGCTGCCGCCGTCGGCGGTCAGCGACCTGATGATCAACGCCTACTGGACGATGGAGGCGCGGGACGCCGACGAGGGCCGCAGCGTCTACGCCCGGGCCGGCGGGGGCAACCGGATCGGCGACCGGCTCGCGCGGCTCCCGCTGACCCTGCGCAGCGACCCGCACGCCCCCGGCCTGGAGGCCGCGCCCTTCCAGGTGGTCGGTGGCTCCTCGGGGTCGGCGTCGGTCTTCGACAACGGCATGGCGACGCCGGCGGTGGACTGGATCCGCGAAGGCGTGCTGACCAACCTGATCCGGCCCCGGGCCTGGGCGCTGAAGCAGACCGCCCCCGCGACCGCGGCCGTCGACAACCTGATCCTGAGCGACCCGAACGCCACCGCCACGCAGGCGGAGATGATCGCGAACACCGAGCGGGGGCTGCTGCTCACCACGCTCTGGTACATCCGGGAGGTCGACCCGCAGACCCTGCTGCTCACGGGCCTCACCCGCGACGGCGTCTTCCTGGTGGAGAACGGGGAGGTCACCGGCGCGGTGAACAACTTCCGGTTCAACGAGTCGCCGGTCGACCTGCTCGCCCGGGCCACCGAGGCCAGCGTCACCGAGCGGACCCTGCCGCGGGAGTGGAACGACTGGTTCACCCGCGCGGCGATGCCGACGCTGCGGGTGCCCGACTTCAACATGAGCTCGGTGTCCCCCGCCAGCTGACGCCCGGCGTGCGGACGCCGCCCGCCGGGAGACCCGGTGGACGGCGTCCGCTCCTGCGGTGGTGCCGGCCCGCCGCCCCGGGAGCACAGGGGCGGCGGGCCGGGGATCAGGCCTGCTCGGTCTGCCGGCGGCGGGCAGCCACCGAGAGACCGGCGCCGGCAGCCAGCGCGACCAGGCCCGCCGTCAGCGGGACCGAGACGTCACTGCCGGTGTAGGCGAGCTCACCGGACGCGGTCTGGCCGCCACCGGAGGAGCTGACCGGGGCCCAGGAGGCCGCGGCGACCGGAGCTGCGGCGACCGGAGCTGCGGCGACCGGGGCGTGGGCAGCCGCCACGTGGACGACCTTGACCTCGGTGGCGGGGACGTGGACGACCTCCACCTCGGTGACCGGAACCTCGACGACCACGACGTCGGTGTCGCCCTTGGTGCCACCGGCGGTGTTCTCGGTGCAGTCGTCGTCGGACTTGCCGTCGTCGGTCTTGCCGTCGTCGGTCTTGCCGTCGTCGGTCTTGCCGTCGTCGGTCTTGCCGTCGTCGGTCTTGCCGTCGTCGGTCTTGCCGTCGTCGGTCTTGCCGTCGTCGGTCTTGCCACCGCCGGTGTTCCCGGTGTTGCCGGTGTCGGCGCCGGTGTCGCTGTCGACGTCACCACCGGAGGCGTTCGGGCTGCCACCGGTCGTGTTGCCGACCGTGGGGTTGCCACTGCCGACCACGTTCCCGCCGTTGGCGCTGCCGTTGTTGGTCACGTCGCCGGTGGTGATGACGGCCGAGCAGTTCACGGCCCCGGTCACCGAGAAGCAGAACACGTAGGCCGTGTTGCCCCCGGTGTTGCCGACGGTCGTGACGGTGCCGCCGTTGCCGCCGGCCACGATGCCGTTGCCGGCGGTGCCGCCCACGGTGGTGGAACCGCCCGCGGTGCCGGAGGAGGAGTTGCTGTTGCCGGCCGTGGCGTTGCCCGAGCCGACGGTGCTCCCACCGGTCGAGGAGCCGCTGCCGGAGCCGCTGCCGGTTCCGGTGGTGTTGCCGGAGTGGGCGCCGGTACCGCTGCCGACGTGCCCGCCGGAGGCGTTCGGGCTGCCGCCGGTGGTGTTGCCGACCGCGGGGTTGCCGCTGCCGACCACGTTGCCGCCGTTGGCGCTGCCGTTGTTCGTCACCGAGCCGGTGGTGATGACGCTGGTGCACGTCGGCGTGCCGGTCACCGAGAAGCAGAACACGTAGGTGGTGTTGCCCCCGGTGTTGCCGATGGCGTTGACCGTGCCGCCGTTGCCACCGGCCACGATGCCGTTGCCGGCGGTGCCCCCCACGGTGGTGGAACCGCCCGCGGTGCCCGACGAGGAGTTGCTGCTGCCGGCCGTCGCCTTGCCGGAGTCGACGTCGCTGCCCGCGTAGCCGACGGACACCCCGCCCCCGGAGCTGCCGGAGCCGCTGCTGGTCGTGGTGGTGTGGTTGCCGGTGCTGGCCTTGGTGGTGGAGGTGACGTCCCCGCCGGCCGCCGTCGGGCTGCCGCCGGTGGTGTCGCCGACCGAGGGGTTGGCGCTGTCGGTCACCGAGCCGCCGTTGGCGGTGCCGGTGTTGGTCACCGAGCCGGTGGAGGTGGTCCCACCGGCGCTCGCGCCGCCGCCCGAGTGCCCGCCGCCGGAGTGCCCGCCGCCGGAGTGCCCGCCGCCGGGCTTGCCCCCGCCGCCGGGGTGCCCGCCGCCGCTGGTGGTCACGGTGCCGGCGGTCGAGTCGGTGCGGTTGCCGCCGGTGTTGCCGACGGCGTTGACCGTGCCGCCGTTGCCGCCGAGGACGGCGCCGTTGGCCGCGCCGCCGCCGATCGTGGTGGACGTGCCGGCGTTCGCGGTCGAGGTGTTCCTGCTCGCGGCCCCGGCCGCGCCCGACTCCACGGCGCTGCCGGCGTAGCCCACGTGGACGCCGCCGCCATCGCCGCTGCCTCCGCTGCTGGTGGTGGTCGTGGCGTTGCCGGTGCTGGCCTTGGTGGTCGACGTGACGTTCCCACCGACGGCGGTGGGGCTGCCGCCGGTGGTGTCGCCGACCGAGGGGTTGGCGCTGTCGGTCACCGAGCCGCCGTTGGCGGTGCCGGTGTTGGTCACCGCGCCGGTGGCGGTGGTCGCGTGGGCGTCGGCGCCGCCCCGGCCGACGTTGCCGGAGCTCGCGCTGCTGTCGTTGTCGCCGGTGTTCCCGCCGGCCGTCACGGTGCCGCCGTCCCCCCCGGCCACGACCCCGTTGGCGGCCACGCCGCCGGCCGTGGTGGAGGCGCCCGCCGTCGCGGAGGAGCTGTTGGTGCTGCCGGCGGTGGCGTTGCCGGACTCCACCGCGGAGCCGGCGTAGCTGACGTGCCCGCCGCCGTCCCCGTTGCTGGTGGTGGTCGTGGCGTTGCCCGTGCTGGCCTTGGTGGTGGAGGTGACGTCCCCACCGACGGCGGTGGGGCTGCCGCCGGTGGTGGTGCCGACCGAGGGGTTCGCGCTGTCGGTGACCGAGCCGCCGTTGGCGGTGCCGGTGTTGGTGACGCTGCCGGTCGAGGTGGTCGAGGAGGCGGTCGCGCCGCCACCGGACTTCCCGCCGACCGTGCCGGAGCTGACCGTGCTGGTGTTGCCGCCGGTGTCGCCGGACGCGTGCACCGTCCCGCCGTCGCCGCCGGCCACCGCGCCGTTGGTGGCGGTGCCGCCGGTGGTGGTGGACGCACCCGCCGTGGCCGAGGAGGTGGTGGTGCTGGCCGCCGTCGCGTTGCCCGAACTGGTCTCGCTGCTGGCCGTGTCGGCCGAGGGGGCGGTGGGCGCAGGAGCGACCTCGTCGGCGCTGGCCACCGCCTGCCCGAGGAGCCACATGCCCCCGGACATCGTCGCGATGGCAATTCCGTTGCGCACGGAACGCTTCATGTCTCTCTCTTCCGATCTGTTGAACGCCGTCGTTGGCGCAGATGGGGATGGACTGACCTGGGGCGGCTGCGCTGGGTCGGATGTGCCCCCCGAGGCACACCGGGGACGGGTGCGGCCGCGTGAGAGAGACGTCAGTCGGGTCGTGAGCCGGGGTCGTCAGCCGGGCTGACGACGGCGTCGGCGCCAGCGGAGGCGCGCGCCTGGAGGGCAGCGGAGAAGGCTGCCTGGACCGAGGCGGCGAGCGTCGCCGCGGGGCCGGACGAGTGGCTGGTGCTCGTGGTCATCCCGACGCCGGAGCAGGTGCCGACCGTGGTGATCAGCGTCGGGTTCGGGAGCGGGGCCGGGGTCCGGGGAGCATCGCTGGGCTGCCCCGGGAACTGCCGTGCCCCGCTGGGCGCGCCGAGGTACCTGGTCAGGTCGAGCGCCGTCCCGGCGGGGGCCATCACCGCGACCCGGGAGCCCGGGCTCGGGGATGCGACCGGGGTAGCGCCCCGGACACGCTGGCGGCCGGCCTCGGTGGCGGCGGTCGGGGTCAGCCCCGGCCGGGTGACGGCGAGGGCCTGGCACGGACCAGGGCCGGTGGGCAGCGCGCCGATCGCGTCGGTACCCCCGGTGGCCGGGGTGCTGCCTGCGCTGGCGGTGCTGGCGGAACTGGCGGTGCTGGGGGTGGTGGTAGCGGTGGCGCCGGTCGCCGCCGGCGTGGCGGCCGTGCCCGTGGTCGTCCGGCCCACCGCGACCAGCTCGACCGGGGACGTGCCCGGTCGGGTCGCCGCGCTCGAGCCGCCGGCGGTCGGGTGCGCGGCGGTCGGCGCCGTCGTCGTCGGTGCGTCGGTGGGGACCGTGACGGTGCCGGCCGTGGAGGGGGAGGCCGTGGAGGGGGAGGCCGTGGAGGGGGAGGTCGTGGAGGGGGAGGTCGTGCCGTCGGCGGCCGGGACGGCGCGGGTCGGGGCGCCGGTGCTCGGGGTGGTGGCCGGCTCCTCCGGGCTCGCGGCCGGGGCGGACGGCGTCGCCGTGGGAGGCGTGCCCGCGTCCGTCAGGGGCTGCTCGCCCGAGGGGTCCGGGACCGCTACGACGGTTGCCGAGACCACCGGGTCGACCACGCTGGGTGACGACTCGACGAGTTCGTCCGGTGGGGCCTCGTCGCCCTCGGGGTGGGGTGCGGTGGGCGTCGGTGCGTCCACGCCGGAGGGCGGGACGGCGGGTGCACCCGGGGCGCCCGGGCTCGTCGACTCCGCGTGGTCCGGGGCCGAGGGGGTCGTCTCGGCCTGCTCGCTGGCGGTTCCGCCGGCTGTCCCGTCGGCCCGCGCGACCTCTGCGGTGACCGTCAGACCTGCATAGACGCCCGCGCCGAGGAAGGCTGCGGCGAGCAGTCGTGAGCGCCACTGCCGGCGGCCCGGAGCGGGCCTCCGGCCGCACTCGGACAGCTCGGCGCGGGACATGCGGCGAAAGCTAGGAAGAGGTGTGGAAGATCACCACCCGGTCACGAAAAGAAGGCAGAATGACGGCGTGTCGAGGCGACTCGATCGACGGGTGGTCCGCGTCCGGTCACGTTCCGTGGTCAGAGTCGGCTCCGCACGGGAATCGGTACCGCGCTGATACCTGCACACGGGGGATGTCCGGATGGCGATGACGCTTCGGTTGACGACGAGCGAGACGGAGGCACTGCGGCGGCGCGCCAGGGCCGAGAAGCGGTCCATGCAGGAGGTGGCCAAGCGGGCCCTCGGGGAGTACATCGAGGCGCACGACCCGCTGGCCCCGCTGGACGCCGTCATCGACGAGCAGCTGGTGCGGTTCGGTGCCGCGATCGACGAGCTCGGCCGATGGCGGGACTGACCGTCGAGGACCTGCTGCACGTCGCACGGCGTTGCCTGGGTGGGGAGGTGCAGGTCCGGGACCTGGGGCTGCTGACCGCCGCACTGGCCCGGATGGACGCCGTCGCCTTCGAGCGCGAGGTCTATCCCAGCGTGCGGGAGAAGGCGGCGGCGCTCATGCACTCGCTGGCCACCACCGCGCCGCTGGTGGAGGGCAACCGGCCCTTCGCGCTGAGCGCCACGCTCGTCTACCTCGCGCTGAACGGTCAGGCGTCGACGTTGACCGACGACGAAGCGGTCGCCGTGGTCACCGGGATCATGACCGGGCGGATGGAGACGGTGCAGCAGATCGCGACTGCGCTGGGCGCCGGGAGCCGATGAGCGGACACCGCGAGGACCCGTACATCAACAGCGGGTCCGTGGGTAGGCAGGGCGCATGTCGATGAGCGCACCGATCGAGCCCGACCTCCCCACGCCCGATGACGGCATCCCCGCCGCCGACCCCGGCGCGGGTGCGCCGGACACGGCCGCCGGCTTCGGCATCGGCGGCGAGCAGCCGGACACCGCGGAGCAGCAGCCCGAGGACGCCGGGTCGGGCAGCCCGGTCGATGCCGGGTCCGGCTCGCCGGCCGACACGACGTTCCACACCCCCGACCCGGACGAGGTCGGGCCGGAGTCGTCGCGCCGGTAGGTGCCCGGCCCGGGGTGCTGTGGTCGCGGCGGACCAGCCGCCGCCGTTCGCCCGGCGTCATCGTCAGCATGCCGGCGACCAGCGGCAGCAGCACGGCGCCCACCACCCAGCCCAGCGCGGGTGGAGGGTGATGGTCGCCACGTCCACTGTCTACGACCGACATCGCGCTGGATCACCACCCTGGGTGCTGTCTACCCTGGCAATCGGGCCGTGACTGGCGCAGACAGGTGGACGACCACCGGGGAGCGGCTCCGAAGCCGTGCCGCGCGCCTGGGCTCCCCGTCGTCCTCCCGGAGGAGAGCCATGACCAGCACCGTCACCCGCGAGACGGCCGCGTTCACCAGCGCGCTCGATGTCATCGCGCAGGTCGAGCCGCGGGTCGCCGCGGCCATCGGGCAGGAGCTCACCGACCAGCGCGAGAGCCTCAAGCTGATCGCCAGCGAGAACTACGCCTCCCCGGCCGTGCTGCTGGCCATGGGCAACTGGTTCAGCGACAAGTACGCCGAGGGCACTCCCGGGCGCCGGTTCTACGCGGCCTGCCAGAACGTCGACACCGTGGAGCGGCTGGCCGCCGAGCACGCCCGCGAGCTCTTCGGTGCCGACCACGCCTACGTGCAGCCGCACTCGGGCATCGACGCCAACCTGGTCGCGTTCTGGTCGATCCTCGCCCACCGGGTCGAGACCCCGGCACTCGCCGAGGCGGGCGTGAAGAACGTCGACGCGATGACCCCCGAGGACTGGGAGCGGCTGCGCCAGTCCTTCGGCGACCAGCGGATGCTGGGCATGTCCCTGGACGCCGGCGGCCACCTCACCCACGGCTTCCGGCCGAACATCTCCGGGAAGATGTTCGCCCAGTCCAGCTACGGCACCGACCCCGAGACCGGGCTGATCGACTACGCCGCGCTGCGCGAGCGGGCCCGGGAGTTCCGCCCGCTGATCCTGGTCGCCGGCTACTCCGCCTACCCGCGCCGCGTGGACTTCGCCGCCATGCGGGAGATCGCCGACGAGGTCGGCGCCACGCTGATGGTCGACATGGCCCACTTCGCCGGCCTGGTCGCCGGCAAGGTGCTCACCGGTGACTTCGACCCGGTCCCGCACGCCGACGTCGTCACCACCACCACGCACAAGTCGCTGCGCGGCCCGCGTGGCGGCATGGTGCTGTGCACCGAGGAGTACGCCCCCTCGGTCGACCGCGGCTGCCCGATGGTGCTCGGCGGCCCGCTGCCGCACGTGATGGCGGCCAAGGCGGTCGCCTTCGCCGAGGCCCGCCGTCCGGAGTTCGCCGGCTACGCCCAGCAGATCGTCGACAACGCCCGGGCCCTGGCCGAGGGGCTGCAGAAGCGCGGCGTCCGGCTGGTCACCGGCGGCACCGACAACCACCTGGTCCTGATGGACGTCCGGAACTCCGGGCTCACCGGCCGGCAGGCGGAGTCCGCGCTGCTGGACGCCGGGCTGGTCACCAACCGCAACGCCGTCCCGGCCGACCCCAACGGCCCCTGGTACACCACCGGCGTCCGGCTGGGCACTCCCGCGCTGACCACCCGCGGGCTCCGCGAGGCCGAGCTGGCCGAGGTGGGCGACCTGATCGCCGACGTCCTGGACAACACCCAGCCCGAGAGTGAGTCCAAGGTGAAGTACCGGCTCGACCCCGCGGTCGCCGAGCGCGTGCGCGCCCGGGCCGCCGAGATCGTCGGCGCCCACCCGCTCTACCCCGAGGTCGACCTCACCGGTCGCTGACCGCGGTGGCGGACGGCCGCTGCCACCCCCTCGGGGGTGGCAGCGGCCGTTCGCGCGTTCCAGGCCCCGGTGAGCGCGGCTGGACCGGCGCCGGCCGCGGTGACCAGAGGGGTGTGCCGGCGGCGGAACGGGTGGGGCCGGCGCGACGAGTGGGACAGGAGCGCAGCGTCCTCCCCACAATCGGTGGTTACTTCCCGTGAGTCACTGACTCCAAACACGGAATCGGTTTAACTCTTCCCTGACGCCGACGACGACCCCCTGCTCCGGCAGGACGGCGAGGGGAGCACAGCCATGACGTACCGACAGAAGCCCTCGATCTTCCAGCTGGGCAAGGTCCACGAGAGCGGCCCGTCCGTGATCGTCTCCGGGTGGGGCCTGGGCATGTGTGCCGCCTCCTGCCGCTGTCACCGCAACCCCGACGACGGGCAGCTCGCCCTCGCCGAGGACCAGGCCGGCGGCCGCCTGGGTCTGCGCAGCTTCACTGACACCGGTGCGTGCGACTGCTGCGAGGCCTGGACCTCCGCCGAGCTCGCCGCGATCCTGCGCGACGTCGCCGTCGTCGAGGCACTGGAGTGCCAGGAGCCGCTGGCCGGCTGAGCACTGCTCGCCTGATCGACTCGAGGCCGTCCGCCGGGGGGAACCGGCGGGCGGCCTCGAGTCGTCTCCACGGTTGCGCCGGGTCGCCGGGCGGGTAGCCCCCAGCCCATGTGGGGACGAGCAGCAGTCCGTGGCGCCCTGGCGGGCCTCGCCGGCGTCGCCGTGATGACGGCGGGGGAGAAGCTGGAGCAGCAGCTGACCGGCCGGCCGAACTCGTACGTGCCGGCGCGCACGCTGACGGCGCTGACCACCGGGCGCCGGCTGCCCGAATCGGCGCGCCCGCCGGTGCCCAACCACCTCATGCACTGGGGCACCGGTGCCGCGGTCGGGGCGCTGCGCGGTGTCTGGGCAGCGGCCGGCCTGCGTGGCTGGCGGGCGAACGCCTGGCACACCTCGGTGCGGCTGGCCGTCGACCAGACCCTGGAGAACAGCACCGGGGTCGGCGCCCCGCCGTGGACGTGGAGCCGCCGCGACCAGGTCGTCGACGTGGCGCACAAGGCGGTCTACTCCTTCGCCACCGGCGTCTTCGCCGATCGCCTCGTGCCCGCCGCGAGGGGCAGGAGTGGCGTCGCGAGGGGCCGGAGTGGCGCCCGGGGCCTCTGGGACTGACCCGCTGGGCGGACCGATCGTCCCCCGGCGCGCCGCGGCCGACGCGCCGTCCCGACGTCCCTACTTTCCGTTCCTGACGCGCGAGTACCCCGTTGCCCCTCCCCGGGCCGCCTCGCGCAGACGGAGGCACGGTGACCCGATCGACCACCCGCCGGTGGACCCGGGGCGCAGCGCTGGCGCTGAGTGCCGGTGCGGCGCTCACGTTCGTCCCCGCGACGGCCTCCGCCGCCCCGGCCACCGCCGACCAGGCCCGCCAGGCGGTCACCGAGACCGGCCAGAAGCTCAGCGCGCTGGACGAGGAGGTGCACCAGGCCTCCGCCACCGCCGAGCAGCAGCAGGCCGCCGCCGACGCCGCCGCGACCGCCGCCGCCGAGGCGCAGCGGCAGCTGGACGCGCTGGAGCCCCAGGTGCGCGCGATCGCCCAGTCGGGGTACGTCGGCACCACGCGCGGTCGGCTCGCTGCCTTCCTCACCAGCGGCTCCGCCGACGACCTGGTGCAGCAGATGAGCACCCTGGACCAGCTGGCCTCGCACGCCGACGCGGTCGTCGGCCAGGTGGCTGCCGCCCGGACCGCCGCCGAGCAGGCGCAGCAGGAGGCGACCGCGGCGGTGGCCGCCGCCCAGCAGGCCACCGCTGACCTGCAGCGCCGGCACGACGAGCTCGAGGACGAGCTGGACCGCTACGAGGCGGACTTCGCCCGGCTCTCGGCCGCCGACCAGGTGCGCGTGCAGACGGTGATCGCCGGCCCCGACGTCGTCGCCGCCCCCGCCCCCGCGCCGACCGCCGCCGCCGGTGAGGCGGTGCAGACCGCCCTGGCCCAGGTCGGCGACATGTACCTGCCGGGCGGCAGCGGACCGGACCGCTTCGACTGCTCGGGCCTGACCTCCTTCGCCTACGCCGCCGCCGGCATCTCGCTGCCGCACTCCAGCCGGGCGCAGGCGCAGCTGGGCGTGCCGGTGTCGCGCAACGAGCTGCAGCCCGGCGACCTGGTCTTCTTCTACACCCCGATCAGCCACGTGGGCATGTACATCGGCAACGGCCAGATGGTGCACGCCAGCGTCACCGGCAAGCCGGTCGCGGTGACCAGCGTGGACAAGGGCGGCTACGTCGGCGCCCGCCGCGTCACCGGCTGACCCCTTCCCGGGTTGGATCAGGTCCCCTGGTCACTGCCGGGCGGGCCGGCCAGCTGCTGGACGGCGGCGGCGATCCGCTCGGCGCGGGTCTGCGGGGTGGTCGCGGTGTGCACGCGGTGCAGCACGGCGTAGCGGTCCTGCCCCGACAGCGCCTCGAACGCCGCCGCGGCCCCCGGCACCTGCGCCAGCGCCGCGACCAGGTCCTCGGGCACGGTGATGGTGGCCGGCCCCGCGTAGGCGCGGTCCCACCGCCCGTCGTCGATCAGCCGGGCCACCGTCGCGACGTTCTCGGCCCCGTCCAGGGCACCGCTCCGAGCTTGCGAGGGGTGGGGAGAACGGGGTCCTTCCGCCGGTTGGCGCGGCCGTCGATCCAGCCGTGGCGCAGCGCCACCTCCACCGCCTCCGCCGCGGTGACCGACCGGATGCCGGAGGACCTCCTGGCGATCCGCAGGAGCAGCCCCGGCGCCCGGTCGTGCTCGGCGGCCAGCCACGCGTCGAAGTCCGCGGCGGTGGCGAAGGGCAGCACCGGGAAGTCGTCGTCGGCCACCGGGTCGTCGTCGTCAGCCCGGTGGACGGCGTCCAGAGGTCGCGGTTTCGGTGGGGAGGTGGTCGGCTAACGGCTGACTGGACGGCACCCGGTGGCGGGCGCCCCGAGCGGACGGAGCGGCGATGGTGCGGGCACCGGGGCCAGCAGGGCTGTGGCTGGTCCGTCACGGGGAGAGCGTGGGCAACCTCGCCGACGCGCACGCCCACCGGACCGGCGCCGAGCGGCTGGAGCTCGACGTCCGCGACCCCGACGTCCCGCTGTCGGACACCGGCGAGCAGCAGGCGGACGCCCTGGGCCGCTGGCTGGCCGGACTGCCCGCCGACGAGCGGCCCACCACCGTGCTGAGCTCACCCTTCGCCCGCGCGGCGGCGACCGCCCGGCGCGCCGTCGAGGCCAGCGGGCTGGACCTGCCGGTGCGCCTCGACGAGCGGCTGCGGGAGCGGGACTTCGGCGCCTTCGACGGCATGACCGGGACCGGCATCCGCGAGCAGTTCCCGGACGAGGCCGCGCGCCGCGCCCACCTGGGCAAGTTCTGGTACCGGCCGCCCGGCGGGGAGAGCTGGGCCGACGTCGCCCTGCGGATCCGCAGCCTGCTGGCCACCGAGGCGCTCCGCCACGATGGCGAGCGGCTGGCCTGCTTCTCCCACCAGGCGGTGATCATGGTCTTCCGCTACGTGCTGGAGGAGCTCCCCGAGCCCGACCTGCTGGAGATCGACCGGCGGGAGCGGGTCGCCAACACCTCGGTGACCCGGTACCGGCGCGACGACGCCGGCGACCTGCGCCTGATCGAGTTCAACGCCGTGCACCACTTGACCGACGACGCCGACCAGGCCGAGCCGCCCGTCACCGAGGAGAACGATGTCCCCAGCCCGGCCTGAGGCCACCCTGGTCACCCCGCAGGTGCTGCGCGGGTGGCGGCTGCCGGAGCCGACCGGGGGCAAGGAGGCCCGCGGTTCGATCCTCGTGGTGGGCGGGAGCACCGAGACGGTCGGCGCGGTGCTGCTGGCCGCCGAGGCGGCGCTGCGCTCCGGCGCCGGCAAGCTGCAGGTGGTCGTCCCCTCCAAGGTCGCCCCGCACGTGTCGATCTCGCTGCCGGAGGCGCTGGTGCGCGGTGTGCCGCACACGGAGGCCGGCGCGATCCGGGCCTCGGCCGCGGACCTGGTGGTCGACCTCGCGCAGAGCGCCTCGGCGGTGCTCATCGGCCCGGGGATGGCGGACGAGGCGGAGACCCGCGGGCTGGTCGAGCAGCTGCTGCCGCAGCTCGACGGCCCGGTCGCGCTGGACGCCCTGGGGCTCGCCGCGGTCACCGCCGACCCGGGCTGCCTGCACCACCTCGGCGGGCAGGTGGTGCTCACACCCAACCCGACCGAGCTCGCCATCGCGTTGCACGTGGAACAACGGGAGGTCGAGGACGATCCGGTCGGGTCCGCCCGGCGGCTCTCCCAGGACGCGCAGGCCGTCGTCGGGCTCGGCGGCGCCACCAGCTGGATCGTCGCCCCGGACGGCCGGTCGTGGGAGGACGAGAGCGGTGGGGCGGGGCTGGGGGTCTCCGGCTCCGGCGACGTGCGGGCGGGGATCGTGGCCGGGCTGCTCGCCCGGGGCGCCGAGCCGGCGCAGGCCGCCGTCTGGGCCGCCCACCTGCACGGCCGGTCCGGCGAGCGGCTGGCCGCGCGGATCGGCCGGCTCGGGTTCCTGGCCCGCGAGCTGCCGCCGGAGGTGCCGCGGGTGCTGGCCGAGGTGGACCTGTGACCGTCGGCGACGGCGCCTTCGTGGGCGAGCTGGCGTACGGCGCCCCGGCCATCGACGAGCAGGCCTTCGTCGCGCCGACGGCGGTCGTCGTCGGCCGGGTGACGCTCGGCCCGCGGGCGAGCATCTGGTACGGGGCGGTGGCCCGCGCCGACACCGAGGTGATCGAGATCGGCGCCGACTCCAACGTCCAGGACGGCTCGACGCTGCACAGCGACCCGGGCTTCCCGCTGGTGCTGGGCGAGCGGGTCACCGTCGGCCACGGAGTGGTGCTGCACGGCTGCCGGGTGGACGACGACGTGCTGGTCGGCATGGGCGCCACCGTGCTGAACGGCGCGCGCATCGGCAGCGGCTCGATCGTCGCCGCCGGGGCCGTCGTGACCCAGGGCACCGTGGTGCCGCCGAACTCCCTGGTCGCCGGTGTGCCGGCGAAGGTGCGCCGCCAGACCACGGCGGACGACGTCGCGGCGATCCGGGCCAACGCGGTGAGCTACACCGACCGGCTCGACACGCACCGCGCCGTCCGCCGCGTGGGGTAGGTGCCCCGGTGAGCGGCGCCGAGCCGCGGGACCTGGTCGACTGGCCGGACCCGGCGGCCCCGTGACCGACGAGGACCTCGCCGCCCTCCTCGCCGGCCGGGGCGCCGCGCTGCTGGGCACGGCCACGCTGCTGACCGGTGACCCGCGGCACGCCCGGGAGGTGGTCGTCGAAGCGCTCACCGGCGTGCTCGGCCGCGGCAGCGGGACCGATGACCGCACACTGCGCCGCGCGCTGGTGGCCGCGCACGCCGCCTGGCACCGGCGCACCCGGGTGGGCGAGACCGTGGCCGCCGTCCCCGCGCTGAACGGCCTGACCCGACCGGCCGTCGCGGCCGGGCCCCGGACGGCCGTCGCCGAGGCGCTGGCCCAGCTGCCGGCCCGGGCGCGCGCGGTCCTCGTGCTGCGGCACGGGGAACACCTCCCGGACGCCGACGTCGCCGACGCCGTGGGCGGGGAGGCCGCCGCGGTGCCCGACGAGGGCCGCGCGGCGCTGGCCGGGCTCGCCACCCGGCTGGGTGTGGGGGAGGACGAGGTCGCCGACCTGCTCCGACGGCACCTCGCCGAGCGCGGCGCCGCGGCCGAGCGCCCCGGCTCCGACCTGGTGGCGACCGTGCTGGACGCCCGGCGGTCCCAGCGGTGGCACCGGGCCGGGCTGGTCGCGCTGCTCACGTTCGTGCTGGTGGTCGTCCTGGTCGTCGCCGTCTCGCTGGGCTGATCACGAGCCGGTGACGCGGTCATCCCGGTCCGGCTGTCGAGAGCGTCTTGGCCGCGTGCATCCACGGACGGGGGTCAGCTGAGGGGCGGGCACGGCAGCTGCGAGCGGTTCGTGGCCGAGCGGTCGACCGCGCTGCTGCGGACGGCCTACCTGCTCACCGGGGACCGCGGCCACGCCGAGGACCTGCTGCAGACGGCGCTGATCAAGAGGACCGCGGTCGGCGGGGAACACGACGGGGCGCGCTGGGCGTGCTGCTGGGGTCCTGACCTCAGCCGGCCAGGGCGGCGATCGCCGCCCTGGCGTCGGCCACCGGCAGCGCGAGGGTCGCGTCGCCCACCGGGAGCTCCACCCGCACGGTGCCCGGATCACCGGTCGGCGCCGCCCGCTCCCAGGTCCACAGCCCGTCCGCGGCCAGCTCCCGGGCCGCCGCGGCGAACGCCTCCGGGGTGGTGCGCAGCAGCAGGTGCAGCATCGGCGTCTGCGGCGGGTCGGGGACGACGGTCACCCCCGGGAGGTCGCCCACCGCGGCGGCGATCCCGCGGGCGCGGTCCAGGTAGGCCGGGAAGAGCGGCAGCCGCGTGCGCAGGCAGGACAGCGCCGAGGCTGCACCGGGCCACAGGCCCGACAGCGTGCCGCCCAGGCGGTGCCGCCACTCGCGGACCTCGGCCACGACATCGACCGGTCCGGCCAGGCAGCAGCCGGCCAGCGCACCGATGCCCTTGTAGAAGCTGACGTAGCTGGTGTCGAAGAGGCCGGCCACCTCGGCGGGCGGGCGGCCGTAGCCGGCGGCCGCCTCCCACAGCCGGGCGCCGTCCAGGTGCACCGCGGCGCCCCGCTCCCGGGCCCAGGCCACCTGCGCGACCAGGTCGTCCCAGGCCGGCAGCTGCCCGCCCAGGTCCCGCTGCGGCAGCTCCAGCAGCAGCGCCGCCGGTGGCTCGGCCACCGCGCGGAGGTCCGCGGCGGTGAGCAGCCGGTGCCGGTTCCCGACGGGGCGGGTGACCAGCCCCACCACCCGCTCCAGCGCCTCGTCCTCGTGCTGCCGCAGGTGGCACTCGGGATGGCACAGCACGGTCCGCCGCCCCCGTCGGTCGGCGTGCACCCGCAGCACCGCCTGCTGGGCCATCGTGCCGCTGGGCAGGTACACCGCCGCCTCCGCGCCGAGCAGCCCGGCGACCTCGGCCTCCAGCTCGGCGACGACACCGCCCGCGCCGTACCGGTCGATCGCGGTCGCCGGGTCGATCGTGGCCAGCAGGTCGGCCGCGCGGGCGGGGCCGTGCCCGGTCAGCGCCCGGTCGCAGGCGTCGCGGAGTGCGCGCAGGTCGTCGTCCACACCCGACAGCCTGCCCGCCGGGTGCCGCACCGCGCCCGGCAGGCTGTCGGTGTGCGTGCGCTGGTGTTCGAGTCCTTCGGTGGTCCGCTCGAGGTCCGGGAGGTGCCCGACCCGCGGCCGACGCCGGCCGGCGTGGTGGTGCAGGTGGAGGCCAGCGGCATCTGCCGCAGCGACTGGCACGCCTGGCGCGGGCACGACCCGGACGTCGTGCTCCCGCACGTGCCCGGCCACGAGCTGGCCGGCACGGTCGCCGCCGTCGGCCCGGACGTGCGGCGGTGGGGGGTCGGCGACCGGGTGACCGTGCCGTTCGTCTGCGCCTGCGGCCGCTGCGCCCCCTGCCGGGAGGGCGACGGGCAGGTCTGCCTGCACCAGACCCAGCCCGGTTTCACGCACTGGGGGTCGCTCGCCGAGCTCGTCGCCCTCGACGCCGCCGACGTCAACCTGGTCGCCCTCCCCGAGGGGCTCTCCGCCACCACCGCGGCCAGCCTGGGCTGCCGGTTCGCCACCGCCTTCCGGGCGCTCACCGGAGTGGGCCGGGTGCGCCCGGGGGAGTGGGTCGCGGTGCACGGCTGCGGTGGCGTGGGCCTGTCGGCGGTCCAGGTCGCCGTCGCGGCCGGCGCGCGCGTGGTCGCCGTCGACGTCGCCCCCGGCGCGCTGCAGCTCGCTCGCCGGATGGGTGCCGAGCACACCGTCGACGGTGCCGCCGGCGACGTCCCGGCGGCGGTCGCCGAGCTGACCGGCGGCGGCGCGCACGTCTCGCTGGACGCCCTCGGGTCGGCGGTCACCTGCACCAACTCCATCCGCAGCCTCCGCCCGCGCGGACGGCACGTGCAGGTCGGCCTGCTGCCCCCGGCGGTCGGCCGGCCGGAGGTCCCGATGGAGCTGGTCATCGCCCGGGAGCTGGCCGTGCTGGGCAGCCACGGCATGGCCGCCGGCGACTACCCCGCGATGCTCTCGCTGATCGCCGCGGGCCGGCTGCGACCGGAGCTGCTGGTCACCCGCGAGCTCCGCCTGACCGACGCCGGCGCGGCGCTCGCCGCGGTCGGCCGGGAGCCCGGGATCGCCGTCGTCGCCCCGACCGGTTGATGACGATCTCGTGACCAGCCCGCGTCCCGGCCTGCCGGGGGCCGACGATGGGTACCGGCCGTACCGACACCCGAGCCGAGGAGGGCACCATGCTGGCGCTCATCGCACTGCTGCTGGTCGCCTGGCTGGTGGTGACCGTGATCGGCGCCCTCGTCGAGGGCCTGTTCTGGCTCTTCGTCGTGGGCGTCGTGCTGTTCCTGGTGACCGCGGCCTGGGGGCTCACCCGGAGCAACACCCGGGGCTGACGCCGGTCAGTCGGTCGGGGTCCCTTCGGTCGGCGACTCCTCGGTCTCCTGCTCGGCGCTGGTCGTCGGGTCCTCCGCCGTGGTCGTCGGCGTGCCGGCGGTGGACGACGGCGCCGGCGCCCGGCTGGTCCGCGGCGTGCTGGCCGGCGTCTCGTCGTCGTCCTGCCCGGTGGGCTGCGGAGTGCGGCTGGTGGGCGCGGGCGCCGGCGCGCTGGTGCTCGCGCCGGTGGGCTCGGCCGGACCGGTCGGGGACTCGCTGGGGGGCGGGGTGTCGCTGGGTGTCGGGTCCGCGCAGGTGCTGACCTGCGAGCACGGCACCCGGGCGGTGCCCCCGTCGGGCAGCTCGACGTCGACGTACGCGGGCCGGATCGCGATCCACAGCGCGAACAGCCCCACGAACAGCGTCCCGAGCAGGACGGTCGAGGTGCGCGCCCGGCCGATCCGGGCGGGCAGCCGGCGGCCCCAGATCGGCGTGCGGCCGGACTCCGGGGCGGTGGCGACGGAGGGCTGCGCAGCGGTGCGCCGCTGGACGGTGGTCGGCTGGTCGTCCGGGTTGCTCATGCTGCTCCTCCGCCACGTGCCCGGTCCTCGGCCAGCGCCTCGTCCTGCACGCTGGGGACGTCGGCGGTCGTGGTGGCCCGCAGCGAGACGCCCTCGCGGGACAGCGCCAGCGCCACCCGGGCCCGCAGGTCACGGCCCACCTCGAACTGCTTGCCGGGCAGCGTCCGGGCCACCATCCGCAGGTTCACCTCGTCCAGCGTGATGCTCTCCACGCCCATCACCGTCGGCTCGTCGAGCAGCAGGCGGTGCAGGCGCGGGTCGGCGTAGGCCCGGCGGCCCACCTCGCGCAGCACCTCCTGCACCTGGCTGACGTCGGTGTCGGTCGGCACCGGGATGTCGACCACGGCGCGGGCCCAGTCCCGGGAGTGGTTGATGGCCCGGATGATCTGCCCGTTCGGGACGCTGATGACCTCGCCGTCGGGGGAGCGCAGCCGGGTGATCCGCAGCGTGACGTCCTCGACGGTGCCGTAGGCGTCGCCCTGGCCGCCGAGGGTGACGATGCTGACGGAGTCGCCGAACCCGTACTGCCGCTCGGTGATGATGAAGAACCCGGCCAGCACGTCCCCGACGACGCGCTGGGCGCCGAAGCCCAGGCCCACGCCGAGCACGGTCGCCGGGGCGACCAGGCCGGTGATCGGGACGCCGAGCCGCTCGAGCACGAAGAAGACCGCGATCGACCAGATCAGCACGATCGCGGCCCAGGTGATCACCTGGGTCAGCGAGTGCCGGTGCTTGGCCGCCTCGGAGCGGACCAGGGCGTCGGACTCCCGGGCGGTGGCGTCGATGCGGTCGGTGATGCGGGCGCCGGCCCAGCTGACGAAGCGGGCCAGCAGCACGGCGCCCAGCACGATCAGCAGGGCCTCGAGCCCCGCGCCCCGCAGCCAGTTCCAGACATCCACGAGCGCGTCCATCACCATCCAGTGTGGCCGGTCCACCTGTGTGCCGCTTGGGCGGGTGGTGCGCCCGGGACGGACGCGGTCACGGCTGTGGCTGCCGTGGATTTGCGCTGGGGGCCGGGTGCGGCGACGGTGGTCCTCACAACGAGTTGCCCGGAACATGGGGCAACTCGCCCGACCTGCGCGCCGACCCGAAGGGAGGGGCGCCGATCAGGCGCCACGCCACGTGACCAATCCACCGAACGACCCACCCGGTCAGCCGCCGCACGGCTCGACCAGCGCCGCCCCGGAAGAGATCTCCGACGGGGCCCCCCAGGCCGCGGCGCCGGACCAGACGATCGACGACGTGCTCGACCCAGGAGTCCCCAGCCAGACGCACCCGGCGATCGCCCAGCCCCCGGCCCAGGACCACGAGCGCCGGCCGCAGCTGGACCGGACGGTCTTCGGCGTCGCCGCCGTCATCTCGCTGGCCTTCCTGGCCTGGGGCTTCCTCAGCCCGAGCGGCCTGGGCTCCGCCAGCAGCAGCGCGCTCGGCTGGATCGAGCTGAACCTCGGCTGGTTCTTCGTGCTGCTCGGCACCGCCGTGGTGCTCTTCGTGCTCTGGATCGCCGCCAGCGCCTACGGCCGCATCCCGCTCGGCGGGGACGGCGAGCGGCCGGAGTTCCGGACGATCAGCTGGATCGCCATGATGTTCAGCGCCGGCATGGGCATCGGCCTGATGTTCTTCGGCGTCTCCGAGCCGCTGTCGCACTACGTCTCCCCGCCGCCGGGCACCGTCCCCGGCGAGACCCAGGAGGCCGTCACCACGGCGATGGCCACCACGCTCTTCCACTGGACGCTGCACCCCTGGGCGCTGTACGCCCTCGTCGGGCTGGCCGTCGCCTACGGCACGTACCGCCGGGGCCGCGGCCAGCTGCTCTCCTCGGCCTTCACCTCGCTGTTCGGGCGTGGGGTCGCCGAGGGGCCGGCCGGCAAGGTCATCGACGTCCTCGCCATCTTCGCCACGCTCTTCGGCACGGCCGCCTCCCTGGGGCTCGGCGCCCTGCAGATCGGCAGCGGGCTGGAGATCCTCGGCTGGCTCGGCCCGGTGGGCAACGCGGCGACGGTGGGCATCATCGCGGTGCTGACCGCGGCCTTCGTCGCCTCCGCCTTCTCCGGCATCGCCCGCGGCATCCAGTGGCTGTCCAACATCAACGTCGCCCTGGCCTTCACCCTGGCGCTGTTCGTCTTCGTCGTCGGCCCCACGGTGCTGATGCTGAACCTGGTGCCGACCGCGCTGGGCTCGTACGCCGCCCAGCTCCCCGAGATGGCCGCGCGCACCAACGCCTCCGGCGGCGACGAGATGGCCGAGTGGCTGTCGAGCTGGACGGTCTTCTACTGGGCCTGGTGGATCTCCTGGACGCCGTTCGTGGGTGTCTTCCTCGCCCGGATCAGCCGCGGCCGCACGATCCGGGAGTTCATCGCCGGCGTGCTGCTCGTGCCCAGCGTCGTCACGCTGTTCTGGTTCGCCATCTTCGGTGGAGCCGGGATCGGCGCCCAGCAGTCGGGCGAGGACCTCGCCGGCCAGTCCACGGCCGAAGGTCAGCTGTTCGGCCTGCTCCAGGGGCTGCCGTTCACCACGGTCACCAGCGTGATCGTGATGCTGCTGGTCGGGATCTTCTTCGTGACCGGCGCGGACTCGGCCTCGATCGTGATGGCGTCGCTGTCCGAGCGCGGTACCCGTGAGCCGACCTCGAAGATGGTCGTCTTCTGGGGGCTGCTGACCGGTGGGGTGGCCGCCGTGATGCTGCTCGTCGGCGGCGATGAGGCGCTGCAGGGGCTGCGGAACCTGACGATCATCGCCGCGCTCCCCTTCGCGCTGGTGATGATCGGGCTGGCGGTCGCGCTGACCAAGGACCTGCGCTCGGACCCGATGGTGCTGCGCCGCGCCTACGCCGCGGACGCCGTCGAGCAGGCCGTGGTCGAGGGGATCAGCCGGCACGGTGACGACTTCGTCATCGTCGTCGAGCCGGCGGCCGACGGGGTACCCGCCCCGGCCGATGGCAGCGGCGGGACGAGCCCGGGCGCGGCGGCCGAGCTGCCCGCCGGGCGGCCCCGCGACTGACGGTGGAACCCCGCGACGGCCCGCCGACCCTCCCCAGGGTCGGCGGGCCGTCGTCAGTTCGGGGGATGTGGCGGTCAGATCGTTCAACGGCACTGCCGATGGCGACGATGCAGGTGGGAAGCACGCCACCCCGTCCCAGGAGCCGCCCGATGTCCGTCCCCCCACCGACCGGCCCCGGTCCCCAGACCACCGGCCGCCGCCGCGCCTGGTGGGGTGACCTGCCGGTGGCCACCAAGGTGCTGACCGCGGTCGGCGCGGCCTCCGCGGTCGCCGTGGTGATCGGGGTGACCGGGCTGCAGGCCCTGGCCGAGGAGGCCGAGGTCAGCCAGCACATGTACCACCAGGACGTCCTCGGCATCGACGGCGTCGCCGCGCTGATCGCGGATGTGCAGGCCGTCGCCGTCGCCCAGCGGGACGCGGCGCTCGCCCGGGGCCCGGAGGAGGTCGCTGACGCGCTGCAGGAGGGCGCCGATGCCCGCGACGCGTTCGACGCGGACCTCGCCGCCTACCTCGCCCTGGAGCACCCGTCGGGGTCCGAGGAGGTCCTGGAGCGGATCCGGGCGAGCTTCGGGCAGGCCCGGCAGCTCGAGGACCAGATGCTCACCCCGCTCGCCCGGACCGGCGACGGGGCCGCCTGGGTCGACGTGCACGGCGCCCGGGTCGCGCCGCTGCTCGAGCGGGCGCTGGAGGGGCTGTTCGAGCTCGAGGAGCTGGAGAGCGCCGACGCCAAGGCCAGTGCTGCTGCGGCCGAGGCGGAGAGCGCCCGTCAGCGCACCTTCTCCGTCGTGGTGCTCGTCGTGGGCGTGCTGATCGCGCTGGTCGTCGGGTGGCTGGTGGCGCGCAGCCTGCGCCGGGACGTCCGCCGCGTGGAGCGGGTCGCCGAGGCGCTGGCCGCAGGTGACCTGACCGCCACCAGCGGCCTGACCACCCGCGACGAGCTGGGCCGGATGGGCGCTGCCATCGACGAGGCGATGGAACGGCTGCGGTCGGTGATGGCGGCCGTGGTCGGCTCGTCGTCGACCGTCGCCGCCTCCGCGGAGGAGTTGTCGGCCTCTGCGGGGCAGATCTCCGCCTCCGCGGAGGAGACCAGCGTGCAGGCCGGCGTCGTCTCCGGTGCGGCCGAGGAGGTCTCGCGCAGCGTGGCCACCGTCGCCGCCGGCGCCGAGGAGATGAACGCGGCGATCCTGGAGATCTCCAAGAGCGCGAACGAGGCCGCCCGGGTGGCCGCCGGCGCCGTCGCCCAGGCCGCCACCACCACCGCCACCGTCGTCGCGCTGGGGGACTCCTCCCGGGAGATCGGCGAGGTGGTCAAGGTGATCACCGCGATCGCGGACCAGACGAACCTGCTGGCGCTCAACGCGACCATCGAGGCCGCGCGGGCCGGTGAGTCGGGCAAGGGCTTCGCGGTGGTCGCCACCGAGGTCAAGGACCTGTCGCTGGAGACGGCGAAGGCGACCGAGGACATCGCCCGCCGGGTGGAGGCGATCCAGGTGGACACCGGGTCGGCGGTCGCGGCGATCGAGCAGATCTCCGAGGTGATCGGGCGGATCAACGACTTCCAGCTGACCATCGCCAGTGCGGTCGAGGAGCAGACGGCGACGACCACCGAGATGGCCCGGTCGGTGCAGGAGGGGGCGACCGGTTCGACCGAGATCGCCGCCAACATCACCGGCGTCTCGGAGGCGGCCGACCAGACGACCCGGGCCCTGGCCCAGACCCGGATCGCGGTGGACGAGCTGTCCCGGCTGGCCGGCGACCTCCGGGCGTCGGTCGCGCACTTCAGCTACTAGAAGGACCCCCTCGCCCCCCACGCCTCGCCCCCCACGCCTCGCTCCGCTCGGCGCGGGCCCCTGCGAGGGGGCCGTTCCAGGCCGTCAGGTCGCGCGGAGGCGGCGGACCGGGACCACCATCGGGGTGCCGGTGACCGGGTCGGGCACCACCCGGGCCTCCAGCTCGAACACGTCGGCCAGCAGCTGCTCGGTGAGCACCTCCGCCGGCGTGCCGGCCGTGACCAGCACGCCGTCCTTCATCGCCACCAGCCGCTGCGCGTAGCGCGCCGCCAGGTTCAGGTCGTGCAGCACGACGACCACGGTCCGGCCGCGCTCGGCGTGCAGCCGGCCGACCAGCTCCAGCACGTCGACCTGGTGGGCGAGGTCGAGGTAGGTGGTCGGCTCGTCGAGCAGCAGCAGGTCGGTGCCCTGGGCCAGGGCCATGGAGATCCAGGCCCGCTGCCGCTGCCCGCCCGACAGCGCGTCGACCGGGGAGTCGGCCAGCTCGGCCATGTCCGTCCAGCGCAGGGCCTCGGCGACCACGGCCTCGTCGTCCGAGGACCACTGGCGCAGCCAGCTCTGGTGCGGGTGCCGGCCGCGCGCCACCAGGTCGGCGACGGTGAGCCCCTCGGGGGCCAGCGGGGTCTGCGGCAGCAGCCCGAGGACCTTGGCCACCTCGCGGGTGGGGGTGGAGGTGATCGCCCGGCCGTCGAGCAGCACCGTGCCCCCGGTGGGGCGCAGCAACCGGCCCAGCGCCTTGAGCAGGGTGGACTTGCCGCAACCGTTCGGGCCGACGATCGCGGTGAACGAGCCGTCGGTGAGCTCGAGGTCCAGCGAGTCGACGACGACCTTCTCGCCGTAGGCCAGCCGGACGCCGTCGGCGGCCAGCCGCACCGGGGGCGCGTCGGGGCGGGACGTGTCGTGGGCGAGCGTGGGTGAGGCAGTCACAGGGTCGATCGCCGCCTTCCGCGGACGAGGAGCCAGAGCAGGTACGGGGCGCCGACCACGGCGGTCACCACCCCGACGGGGAACGAGTCGGGCAGCACGGTGCGGGCCACCAGGTCGCTGCCGATCAGCAGCAGCGCACCGAGCAGTCCCGAGGCGAGCACCGGGGGGCGCGACCCACCGGCGAGCCGGACGGCGATCTGCGGCACCACCAGGGCGACGAAGTTGATCGGCCCGGCGGCGGAGACGGCGAAGGCGGCCAGCGCCACGGCGACCAGCACCACGACGCCCTGCGCGCCGGAGAGCCGCACGCCGAGCGCGCGGGCGGTGTCGTCGCCGAACTGGAGCACCCCCAGCGCCCGGCTCAGGGCGAGGGCGGCGGGCAGCAGCACCAGCAGCGCCAGCGCCAGCGGCACGGCCTGGCCCCAGCCCCGCCCGTTGAGCGAGCCGGTGAGCCACACGTTCGCCGCCGCGGCGTCGTTGATGTCGCTGCGGGTGAGCAGGTAGGCGATCAGCGCCTGGGCGAAGGCGGCCAGCCCGACGCCGACCAGCACCAGCCGGTACCCGTCGATCCCCTTGCGCCAGGCCAGGCCGAAGATCAGCACGGCGGTGAGCAGTCCGCTGACGAGCGCGGCGGCCGGTAGGCCGGCGCCGCCCAGCAGCGCCCCGGCGCCGGTCGTGCCGCCCAGCACGATCACCGCGACCGCACCGACCGCCGCCCCGCCGGTGACGCCCAGGATGTCCGGGCTGGCCAGCGGGTTGCGGGCGAAGGTCTGGAAGAGCGCGCCGGAGACCCCCAGGGCCAGCCCGACGAGCAGGCCGACGACGATCCGGGGCGCACGCAGCTCCAGCACGATGAACCGCTGGGTGTCGTCCCCGGCGCCGACCAGGGCGCCGAGCACCTCCGGGACGCTGATCGGGTAGTCGCCGCGGCCCAGGCTGAGCGCGCTGACCACGACCAGCGCCGCCAGCACCGCCAGCGGCACGACGAGCTGCCGGGGCCGGTAGACCGCGGAGAACGGGCCGATCCGCACCGCCCGCCGGGCGCCGGGGCGCCGCTCGGGGGCGCGGGGAGGTGCAGCGACCGTCACAGCGCCGCCAGTCTCCGGCGGCGGACCAGCGCGATGAAGAAGGGGGCACCGATCACGGCGAGCACGATCCCCACCTGCAGTTCACCGGGCCGGGCCACGATCCGGCCCAGCACGTCGGCGAGGAGCAGGAAGACCGCGCCCAGCAGGGCGGAGTACGGCACCAGCCAGCGGTGGTCGGGCCCGGTCACGGCCCGGGCGACGTGCGGCACGACCAGCCCGACGAAGACGATCGGGCCGCAGGCGGCGGTCGCGGCGCCGGCGAGCAGGGTGATCGCCGCCAGCCCGACGCTGCGGGCCAGCCAGATCCGGGTGCCCAGCCCGCGAGCGACGTCCTCGCCGAGCCCGAGCAGGTTCAGCGCCGGAGCGTTGACCAGGGCGAGCACCAGGCCGACGACGATGAAGGGGGCGACCTGCGCGGCCACCGTGGCGTCCCGGCCGGCCAGGGCCCCCACCACCCAGAAGCGGTAGGCGTCCAGCGCAGTGGTCTCGCGGATGGTGATCGCCTGGATCAGCGCGTAGAGCAGCGCGGTCAGCGCGGCACCGGCGAGCGCCAGGGTCACCGGGGTGGCTCCACCGCGGCCGGCGGAGCCGATCGCGAAGACCGCGACGCTGCCCAGCAGCGCGCCGATGAGGGCGAACCAGACGTACCCGCCGGCGCTGTTGATGCCCAGCAGCCAGATGGAGAGCACGACGGCGAAGGAGGCGCCGGCGGTGACCCCGAGCAGCCCCGGGTCGCCCAGCGGGTTGCGGGTGTGCCCCTGCATGAGCGCACCGGACACGCCCAGGGCGACCCCGGCGAGCACGCCCAGCAGGGTCCGCGGCACCCGGAGCTCCCGGATGATGAGCGCCTCGTCGCCCGGGGTGGAGGCGTCGGTCAGCGCCTGCCAGACGGTGCCCAGCCCGATCGGGCGGGTGCCGACGGTGATGCTGAGCACGCAGGCGACCAGCGCCAGCGCGAGCAGCAGCCACAGGCCGAGGGTCCGGGTGAACGCCCCGCGCAACAGCCCCCGCCGGGGCTCCTCGGCCGCGGTCTGCGGAGCCGCGGTGGCCGTGCGCTGCGCCACGAGCTGCTCCTGGGGGACGAGGGGCGGGCCGGCGTCCCGGCCAGGGAAAGGAAGGCTCACCTTACCCAGCGACGGTCCCGTTGGCACCATCGCCCGTGTCGTCCCGTCCCGGGGCTCAGCGCGGGGCGATCCCGGCGGTCACCAGGTCGGCGAGCTCCCGGTAGGCGGCGGCGTCGTCCAGCCCGGTGGCGGCGCGGACGTCGCCCCGGTGGATCGCGGCCATCACCTGCGCGACCGCCGTCCCCACGAACGAGGCGTGCACCGGCCGGATGGTCCCCGCGGCGACACCGTCGGCGACCAGCTGCTGCACCCGGACGGCGGCCTTGCGGGTGTTGTGCTGGTAGATCTCCCGCGCCGGTGCGAACCCCGCGACGTCGGCGAAGAACGCGGGGGAGGCCGGCTGCAGCTGCTCGGCGACGGCGAGCAGGTAGGCACTGATCCGCTCGCGGTGGTCGGCGGGGGCGGCGGCGCGCTCATCCACGACAGCGGTGGCGCGCTGGAAGAACCGCTTCACGCCGGCGACGACCAGCTGCTCCTTGCTGGCCGCGATGCCGTACAGCGTGCTCTTGGAGCAGCGCAACCGGCGGGCCAGCTCGTCGAGGGTGACCGCCGCGAACCCGTCGGCCAGCATGAGCCCGACCAGGTCGTCGAGCAGCTCCGCACGCCGCGCGGTGGCGCGGGGGCTGCGGGTGTCCAGCGACGTCACGGGGCCTCCCTCCGAGGTACCGGACAGTAACAACGGCGAGGGTCTTGAGTACGCCGAGGGGTACTGCGTACCGTCCGCCAGTACTACCAGCGGGACACCGACGTCCCGCCGTCCCGGAGGTCCGGCCCGTGCCCGTCGCCCGTCTCGTGCCCACCCAGGAGGCCGCGGACCTGCTCGAGCTGACCCGGGAGCTGGCCCGCGCGGAGCTCGCGCCCCGGGCCGCCGCCGCGGAGGCCGACGAGCAGTTCCCGCGCGAGGTGTTCCGCACCCTCGGCCGGGCGGGGCTGCTCGGCCTGCCCTACCCCGAGGAGCTCGGCGGCGGGGGGCAGCCCCTCGAGGTGTACCTGCAGGTGCTCGAGGAGATCGCCGCCGCCTGGGCCAGCGTCGGGGTCGGCGTGAGCGTGCACGGGCTGTCCTGCTTCGGGCTGGCCACCCGGGGCACGCCCGCCCAGCAGCAGTGGCTGCCCGAGCTGCTCGGCGGCGAGCTGCTGGGGGCCTACTGCCTCTCCGAGCCGCACGCCGGCTCCGATCCGGCCGCGATGCGCACCCGGGCGGTCCGGGACGGCGACTCGTACGTGCTGACCGGGGAGAAGGCCTGGACCACCCACGGCGGGCACGCGGACTTCTACACGGTGATGGCCCGCACCTCCGACGACGGCGCCCGCGGCATCTCCTGCTTCCTGGTGCCCGCCGACAGCGACGGGCTCTCCGCGGACCCGGCCGAGCGCAAGATGGGCCTGACCGGCTCGACCACGGCGACCATGCGGTTCGACGGCGTGCGGGTCGACGCCGACCGCCGGCTGGGCGAGGAGGGCGAGGGGCTGTCCATCGCCCTCGCCGGGCTGGACGCCGGCCGGCTGGGGATCGCCGCCGTCGCCACCGGCCTGGCCCAGGGCGCGCTGGACGACGCCGTCGCCTACGCGAGGGAGCGGGAGACCTTCGGCAAGCCGATCATCGAGCACCAGGGTCTGGGGTTCCTGCTCGCCGACATGGCCGCCGCGGTGGAGACCGCCCGGGCGACCTACCTGTCTGCGGCCCGGCTGCGCGACGCCGGTCAGCCGTACGGGCGGCAGGCCTCGATCGCCAAGCTGGTGGCCACCGACAACGCGATGAAGGTGACCACCGACGCCGTCCAGGTGCTGGGTGGCTACGGCTACACGCGCGACTTCCCGGTCGAGCGGTACATGCGCGAGGCGAAGGTCATGCAGATCTTCGAGGGCACCAACCAGATCCAGCGGCTGGTGATCAGCCGGGCCCTGGCCCGCGGCGGCCCCGGCCGGACCACCGTCGTCGCCCCCTGAGCGGGCCCCCCGCGTCGTCGAGTGACAGCTGAGCGGGCATCCGCCCGTCGGGAAGCCCGCTGAGCTGTCACTCGGAGCCGCCTGGAGTTCGTGCGGGGTTCCGGAGGGGCCGAAGGCGCGACTTCGGCCCCTAGGGTGCCGGGCATGTGTCGGAACATCCACGTCCTGCACAACCTGGAGCCCGCCACCACCTCCGAGGAGGTCCGCGCGGCGGCGCTGCAGTACGTGCGCAAGGTCAGCGGGTCGACCAAGCCGTCGCAGGCGAACCAGGCGGCGTTCGACCGGGCGGTGGAGGAGGTCGCGCACGCCACCGAGCACCTGCTCGCGGACCTGGTCACCACCGCACCGCCCAAGGACCGCGAGGTGCTCGCCGCCCAGGCCCGCGCCCGCTCCGCGGCCCGCCGGGGGCGCTAGAAGCTGGGGCCGCTGACCAGGTAGCGGTAGGCGGTCGTGCCCGGCTGCAGGTGCTGGATCGTCAGCGGGCCCGCCTCGATCCGGGCCAGCAGCGGGGCCAGGCCCTCGGGGCTGCCCAGCTCGATGCCGGTCAGCGCCGCCCCGGTCTCCCGGTTGTCGCGCTTGACGTACTCGAAGCGCACGATGTCGTCGTCCGGGCCGAGCACCTCGTCGAGGAAGCGGCGCAGCGCGCCGGGCTCCTGCGGGAACTCCACCAGGAACCAGTGCTTGAGCCCCTGGTGCACCAGGGAACGCTCGACGATCTCGGCGTACCGGCTGACGTCGTTGTTGCCGCCGGAGAGCAGGCAGACGACGGTCTGCCCGGGCTCGACCCGGACCGCACCCCCGGTCAGCGCGGCGGTGGCCAGCGCCCCGGCGGGCTCGGCGATCACGCCGTCCACCTGGTAGAGCTCCAGCATCTCGGTGCAGATCTGCCCCTCCGGGACGGCGACCAGCTCCGCACCGCTGTCGCGCACCAGCGGGTACGTGACCGACCCGACCCGGCGCACCGCGGCGCCGTCGACGAAGGTGTCGATCGAGGGCAGCTCCACCGGCCCACCGGCGGCCAGCGCCGCGGCCATGCTCGCCGCGCCGGCCGGCTCCACGCCGACCAGCCGGGTGCCGGGGCCGTGCTCGCGCAGCCAGGTGCCGCAGCCGGCCAGCAGCCCACCGCCACCGACCGGCAGGACGACGACGTCCGGGGCGCTCCCGAGCTGGTCGAGCACCTCCACGGCCACGGTCGCCTGCCCGACCACGGTGGAGACCGCGTCGAAGGCGGGCACCAGGGTCGCCCCGGTCATCTCCGCCGAGGCGGTGGCCGCGGCGGCCGCGTCGTCGTAGGTGTCGCCGGTGACGACCAGCTCGACCATGTCCCCGCCGAGCGCGGCGATCCGCTGCCGCTTCTGCCGGGGCGTCGTCCCCGGTACGAACACCCGGCCCCGGACGCCGAGCACCCGGCAGGCGTAGGCCATGCCCTGCCCGTGGTTGCCGGCGCTGGCGCAGACCGCGCCGGCGGCCCGGCCGGCGTCGTCCAGCTGGCTGATCGTGTTGTAGGCGCCGCGCACCTTGTAGGAGCGGCCGACCTGCAGGTCCTCCCGCTTCACCCACACCTCGGCGCCGGTGAGCTCGGAGAGGCGGGCGTTGCGCTGCAGCGGCGTCCGCTCGGCGACCCCGGCCAGCCGGGCAACGGCGGCGGAGACGTCGGTGGCGAAGGAGGTGCGGACGTCGGTCACCGGCCCATCTTCCCCGGGGTGGGTCAGATGCCGGTGAACGGGCCGCGGGTGGCCTCCTTCTCCGGCACCGGGGCGAAGACGTTGCCGGTGGTCGCCGCCACCTGGTCCCGGGCGTAGCCGAAGACCTTCAGCAGCGGCCCGACGAGCGCGTCGTACACCGGCGGCAGCAGCCGGAACCCGGCGATGATCGCCGGGTTCGCGAAGCCGGACTGCTTGAGCCGGCGCGGGTTCGCGACCCGGGCGACGACGGCGCGGGCCACCCGCTCGGGGGTGTAGACCGGCGGCGGCGGGTGGCCGGTGTTGCCCAGCACGGTGGCCGCCTGCGAGTAGATCGGCGTCGTGGTCCCGCCGGGGGCGACGGCGGAGACGTGCACGTCGGGCAGGTCGCGCAGCTCCTGCTGCAGGGTGCGGATCAGGCCGAGCTGGCCCCACTTGCCGGTGTTGTAGGCGCCCATCGTGGGCGTGGTCACCGACGCCAGCAGCGAGCTGACGACGACCAGCGAGCCGCGCTGCTGGCTGCGGAACTGCGGCAGCACCGCACGGAAGACGTGGAAGGTGCCCTTGATCGCGGTGTCCACCACCCGCTCGAACACCTCGGGCGGGAGGTCCTCGATCGACCCGTAGGCCATCACGGTGGCGGAGTGGACGACGACGTCGAGCCGGCCGAAGGTCCGCACCGCGTGGTCGACGGCGGCCTGCACCGCGGCGGTGTCGAGCACGTCGGCCGGGCAGACGTGCACCTCGGCGGCCCCGGCCGCCCGGCACTCCGCGGCGGCCTGCTCGAGGGTCGCCCGGCTGCGGGAGACCAGCACCAGCGCGGCGCCGCGCTCGGCGAACTGCACCGCCGACGCGCGGCCGATCCCGCTGGAGGCGCCGAAGAGAAGGACGACCTCGCGGGTCCGGTCTGCTGTCTGCTCGGCAGTCACGTTGCCCAGCTACCCGGAGCGGTCGGGGGGCACGCCTGTGGTGCGCGGCCCGTTCTCGGGACCGACGGTGCCGGTCGCCCATGACCCGAGAGGGCGCCGCTGCTCGCAGTGGACCGGTCCGTCACGGCGGGGTCCGGCCCACCCGGGGCTCCGGCGGATTCCCTGCCGTCACATCGGCGCGGTAGGAAGTCCGGGTGACGTCCCCGTCCCGCACCGTGAGCCGGCCCTCCCGGACCGGCCATCTGCTCGCCCAGCTCTCCACCCCGGCCCGCCGGTTCCTCCGCACCGAGGCGTCCAGCGCGGTGCTGCTGGTCGCCGGCACGCTGCTGGCCCTGCTGTGGGCCAACTCCCCGTGGGGCGACTCCTACGAGCGGGTGTGGCACACCGAGTTCGCCGTGCAGCTGGGCTCGACCGAGGTCGCCATGGACCTGCGGCACTGGGTCAACGACGGCCTGATGGTGTTCTTCTTCTTCCTCATCGGCATGGAGGTGCGCCGGGAGCTGTCGATGGGCGAGCTGACCCAGCGCAGCCGGCTCTCGGTGCCCGCCCTCGGCGCGATCGCCGGCCTGGTGGTGCCCGCCGGCATCTACCTGGCGATCAACGCCGGCGGTCCGGGCGCGCACGGCTGGGGCATCCCGATGGCCACCGACACCGCCTTCGTGCTCGGCGCGCTCGCGCTGGTCGGCTCCCGCGCCCCCACGCAGCTGCGGGTCTTCCTGCTCTCCCTGTCCGTCGTCGACGACATCGGCGCGCTCACGGTGATCGCGGTCTTCTACTCCGAGGACATCGACCTGCTGGCCCTGGGCGTCGCGGCGCTGTGCGTCCTCGCCTTCGTGTGGCTCACCAGGCTGCAGGTGTGGCGCGGCCCGGCCTACTTCGCCGTCGGCGTGGTCATGTGGCTGGCGATGCACGCCTCCGGGGTGCACGCGACCATCGGCGGGGTGGTGCTGGGCCTGCTGGTCAGCGCCTACACCCCGCGCCGCGCCGAGGTGGAGTCCGCCGGCACGCTGGCCCGCGCCTTCCGGCAGGCCCCGGACGTCGCCCTGGCCCGGCGGGCGAAGCTCTCGGTGGAACGGGCCATCTCGCCCAACGAGCGGATCGGCGCGCTGCTGGTGCCGTGGAGCGGGTACGTCGTCGTCCCGGTCTTCGCCCTGGCCAACGCCGGGGTGCAGTTCAGCGGCGAGGTGCTGGACCGGGCGCTCACCTCGCCGGTGACGATCGGTGTCTTCCTCGGCCTGGTGGTCGGCAAGTTCGTCGGCATCGGGCTGGTCTCCACGCTGGCGGTGAAGTTCGGCATGGGCTCGCTGCCGCCCAGCGTGAACCTGCCCAGCGTCTGGGGTGGCGCCGCCTTCTCCGGGCTGGGGTTCACCGTCTCGCTGTTCGTCGCCGACCTGGCCTTCGACGACCCGGTGCTCCGCGAGGAGGCGATGATCGGCGTGCTCGCCGCCGGGGTGGTCGCCGCGGTCCTGGGCGCGGCCTGGTTCTGGGTGCTGGGGCGCCGTGCACCGCGGGTCACCGAACCGGGGCCCCGCGAGCTCGACCCGCCGGTCGACCCGGAGGTCGACCACCTGCGCGGCCGGGCCGACGCGCCGCTGACCCTGGTGGAGTACGGCGACGTCGAGTGCCCGTTCTGCGGCCGCGCCACCGGGGTGGTCGAGGAGCTGCGCCGCCGGTTCGGTGACGACCTGCGCTACGTGTTCCGGCACCTGCCGCTGCCCGACGTGCACCCGCACGCCGAGCTCGCCGCCGAGGCCACCGAGGCCGCCGGCGCCCAGGGGGCGTTCTGGGCGATGCACGACCGGCTCTACGCCCACCAGGACCAGCTCGAGGCCGACCAGCTGCTCGACCACGCCGCCGCCCTCGGGCTGGACCTGGGCCGGTTCGCCGAGGAGCTGGGGTCCGGCGTGCACGCCGCGCGCGTCCGTGCCGACGTCGTGGGCGCCGAGGTCAGCGGCGTGCAGGGCACCCCGACCTTCTTCGTCAACGGCGTCCGGCACGAGGGCCCGACCACCACCGAGTCCCTCGCCGCCGCGCTGGTCGCCTCCGACCCGCGGGGCCCCGGCCACGGCGGGCTCCTGCCGGCGGCCGAGCCGGTGTCGCCGGTGCCGTCGTTGCGGATCTTCTCCCCGCCCGCGCAGATGCCCGCGATCGACGTGCTGCCCGGCGGCCCGTTCACCGAGACGCCGGACGACGGCTCCTCCCCGCGTCTCTCCGACGAGCACATCGCCGTGTTCCGCCGGGTGGGGCGGCGGATGAGGACGGTGCGGGGCCAGGTGCTGCTGCGCTCGGGCCAGGCGGAGTTCGACTTCTTCGTCGTCCTCTCCGGCGCGGTCGCGGTCATCGAGGGGTCGCTGGAGCACGGCGCGGACGGCGGCAAGCGGGTCGTGGCCGTCCACGGCCCGGGCCGGTTCCTGGGCGGGCTGAACATGCTCGCCGGACAGCGGCCGGTGCGGTCGCTGGTGGCCGCCGAGGACGGCGAGGTGCTCGTGCTCACGCTGGAGCAGCTGCGCGCCGTGTTCGCCCGCGACCGCGGCCTGGCCGACGTCGTCACGCGGTCGTTCCTGCTGCGCCGGGCGATGCTGATCGGGCAGGCGACCGGGCTGCGGGTGGTCGGTGACCGGCGCTGGCCGGCGAGCGTCGCGCTGCGCGAGCAGCTGGCCGAGGACGGGGTGCCGCACCAGTGGCTCGACCCGGCCGACGACGACGCCGCGCGCCGGCTGCTCGCCGAGGCCGGTGCGGAGGGGACCACCTCCCCGGTGGTGCTCACCCCCGACGGCCGGGTGCTGGTCGAACCGACCCGGGACGACCTGGCCCGGTTCGCCGGCACCGCGCGCGACCTGACCACCACCTGAGGAGCCGGCGTGCGGTCCCTCGACGAGGAGCTCACCGACCTGGCCGACCACTACCGGTGGTTCGCCGAGGTGGAGGCCGCGCCGGTCTCCCCGCGGTACGCCGAGCTGGCCGCCGCGGTCGCCGGGGACGCCGACGTGCTCGCCTTCCTCGGCACCCTGCCGACGGCGAAGCGGCAGGCCAACCTGCTGCTGGCGGCGCTGCAGCACCTGCACGGCGGGCCGCCGGCCGACGCCGCGCAGCTGCACGAGCGGGTGCTGGGCGACGCCGAGCGGCTGCGGGCGACCATGCTCGCCCGGGCCACCCAGACCAACGAGGCCGCCCGGTGCGCCGCCCTGCTGCCGCTGCTGGCCGGCCTGCCCGGGCCGCTGGCGCTGGTCGAGGTGGGCGCCTCGGCCGGGCTGTGCCTGTACCCCGACCGGTACGGCTACGAGTACGACGGCGTGCCCGTGGGTCCGCCCAGCGCCATCCGCCTGTCGTGCGCCACCACCGGCGCGGGGCCGGTGCCGCGGGACGTGCCCCAGGTGGTGCGGCGGGCCGGGATCGACCTCAACCCGCTCGACCCGGCCGACCCCGACGACGTCGCCTGGCTGCAGGCGCTGGTCTGGCCCGGCATGGACGCCCGCCGCGACCGGCTGACCGCCGCGACCGCCATCGCCGCCCGGGAGCCGGCCGAGCTGGTCCGCGGTGACCTGGTCGAGCAGCTGCCCGGGCTGGTGGCCCGCATGCCCGCCGACGCCACCGTCGTCGTGTTCCACACCGCGGTGCTCGCCTACCTGCCCGCGGCGGCCAGGGAGGAGTTCACCGAGCTGGTGGGCCGGCTGCCGGTGCGGTGGGTCGCCCAGGAGGGCGTCGGGGTGCTGCCCGCCGTGGCGGCGCGGCTGCCCGAGGCGCCGGCCGCGGACGAGCGCCGGTTCCTGCTGGCGCTGGACGGCGAGCCGCTGGCGTACACCGACCCGCACGGCGGCCGCATCGACTGGCTCCCCGCCGCGGCAGCGCTGGCCTGAGCCGCCGAGCCCAACAGGCGGACGGCGGCGGCCCGAGGTCAGCTCCGCATGTGGGCCAGGAAGCCAGTCATCTCCGCGCGCAGCTTCTCCGCCAGCTGGGAGAGCCCCGGCGACGTCGTCCCCAGCGGGTCGGACGCCGAGCCGTCGACGGCGGTGGTGATGCCGTCGACCAGGCCGGTCATGTCCGCGACCGTCGTCCCCACGTTGGTCATCACCTCGGAGACGTCACCGCAGGCGGCGCGCACGGACGCCACCTGGGCGGTGACGCGCTCCGTGGCGCCGGCGGTCTGGTCGGCGAGGTCCTTGACCTCGGAGGCGACGACGGCGAACCCCTTGCCGGCCTCCCCGGCCCGGGCGGCCTCGATCGTCGCGTTGAGCGCCAGCAGCCGGGTCTGCGCGGCCACCGAGTCGATCAGCGCGATGACCTCCTTGATCTCGGTGGAGGACCGGTCGAGGGAGACGACGCTGTCCTCGGCGCGGCCGACCTCGGTGCCGGCCGACGCGGCCGCCCCGGTCAGCCCGGCGGCCGAGGCGCTCAGCTCGGTCGCCGCCGTGGCCACCTGCTCGGACATCGCCAGCACCACCGACTCGAACTCGTCGGCGAGCGCCAGCCGGGCAGCCGCCGCCTCGGTGACCCGGGTGGCCGAGCCGCGCATCGCCTCGCCGGCCTGGTTGAGGATCCCGGCGCTGCGCCGGTAGGCCCCGGGCAGCCCGCGTTCGAGCACCCGGCGGTGGAACCGCCCGTCGGCGGCGGAGGTCAGCGCGGCGCCCGCCTCGCGCACGAAGGTGTCGGAGACGTCCAGCAGCTGGTTGACGCCGTCCTGCAGCTCACGCAGCTCGGGAACGTCGCGGGACCCGGCCACCGCCCGGCTGCGCGCCTCCAGGTCACCGGTGGCCGCGGCGCGGCACACCCGGCTCAGCTCCTGGACGAAGGCGCGGTACACCGCGAGCTCTTGTTCCGCCGTGCTCTTCGAGGGACGGAGGCCCATCAGAACCCCCCTTCGGAGATCAGCGACCACACGAACTCGTCGTAGGACTGCCCGCGGTCGGCCAGCAGCGTGCCGAGCAGCGCCGTGGAGGCCTCGACCGCCGCGCGACCGTTGGGCTGGGCGCGCTCGGCCGCCCGCAGCTGCTCGTACACCCCGCTCACCGCGGCGATGGCGGGGCGGGTGGGGGCGCGGCGGCTGGAGTGGTAGCCGACGATCGTGCCGCGGGCGTCGTAGCTGGGGGTCACGTTCGCCAGCACCCAGTAGTACGCGCCGTCGGCGGCCAGGTTGTTCACGTAGGCGAACACCTCCTGGCCGGCGGCGACGGTGTCCCACAGCAGCTTGAACACGGCTTTGGGCATGTCGGGGTGCCGGATCAGGTTGTGCGGCTGGCCGAGGACCTCGTCCTCCTCGTACCGCGAGACGCGCAGGAACGACTCGTTCGCGTAGGTGATCACCCCGCGCGGGTCGGTCTTGGAGACGATCAGGTCATCGGGCTCCAGAAGGCGTTCCTGCCCGGTGGGGCGCACCGCCCGCTGCTGGGCCCGGGCCGTCGTCGCCGCCGTCGTCACCTGTGCCGCTCCTCGTCGTCGAGTTCCCTGCTCCCACAGTTCTCGGCAGGGGAGGCGGCGAACGGGACGGGCGGGGTCAGGCCGACCAGGTGGTGTTCGGGGGGCGCTGGTAGCCGATGGTGTGCGGGACGAAGAACGACAGGTCGTCGGTGATCAGCCCGTCGGACTCCCGGATGCCCAGCCCGGCGGCCTCGCCGTCGACCACCCAGGCGCCCAGCACCGGGTGGTGCGGGCCGTCCGGGCCGGGGAAGTCCGGCAGCGCGCACAGCTGCTGCACGACCCACCCCTCGGCGCCGTACTGCCCGCCCTGCGCGGCGAGCACCTCGCCGCCGGGGGCGACCAGCTCGACGTTGTTGCCCTCCCGGCCGAACAGCGGCTTGCGCGCGAACCCGGTCGCCTCCAGCTCGCGGGCGCGCGGGTCGTCGGCGAAGAACGCCGGCAGCAGGTACCGGGAGAGCACCGGGTCGTGCTCGTAGCGCTGCCACAGCACCGGCAGCAGCCCCTTGTTGGACCAGAGCATCTTCCAGATCGGCTCGACCCACGTCGTCCCGCCCGGATCGCGGAGGTCGGCGATCACCGAGGGGCCGTAGGCGTCCTCGAGCAGCCACTCCCAGGGGTAGAGCTTGAAGACGACGTCGATCCGGTTGCCCTTGGGGTCGTAGAACCGGGCATCGCCGGTGTCCAGACCGATCTCCTCGGTGGTGAGCACCACGGCCTCGTAGCCGGCCCGCTGCACGGTGTCGGCCAGGTAGGCCACCGTCATCCAGTCCTCGCCGCTGCGGTCACCGGAGGTCCAGGCCAGGTGCACGGTCGGCTTGCGGTGGTGCTGGCCCTCCCAGCGGGAGAGGTTGCGCTGCCACGCGGCCACCAGCTTGTCGTCGAGCTGGTTCCACTGGTCGCGGCCCTGCCCGGTCTCCAGGTGCCAGGCCCACTGCACGACCGCCGCCTCGACCAGCGAGGTCGGGGTGTCGGCGTTGAACTCCAGCAGCCGCGGCGTGCCCTGCCCGTCCCACCAGAGGTCGAACCGGCCGTACACGCTGGGCGGCTCCTCCTCCCAGGTGGCCCGGACGACGTCCCGGGCGTCCCGCGGGATGCGCATCCGGTCCAGCAGCCGCTCGTCGGCCAGCGCCACGTCGCCGGCCTCGACGCAGGCCGCGAAGAGCTGGTCGGTGACGTCGGCGAGGGTGTCGACCTCGGCCTCGGTGAAGTCGTAGAAGACGTCCTCCCGCCAGTACGAGCGCGGGTCCTCACCGGGCACGGTGGTCTTGTTGTAGACCAGGCCCTGGCTCTCGATCTCGGCCTCCCAGCCGAGCCGGGCCTTGCCGTACAGCCGCCTCACGAACCGACGCTGCCGCTGCCGACCCGGCCCGAGCCGATCCCGCCGGAGACCCGGGTGCCGGAGCTGACCCGGCCGGAGCCGGGCAGGCCGGCGCGGGTCCGGGCGGAGGTGTCGGAGGGGTTCACCCGGGTGGCGGCCCCGGTGTACTGCTGCGGGATCGTCTGACCCACCGCGTACCGGTTGCCGCCGAACCCGCCGAGCAGGAAGAAGTAGGGGAAACCGCCGACGTAGCCACCGTTGGTCTCGGCCTCCTCGCAGAGCTCGTCGTCGACGACCTGGTCCTGCTCGTCCACGCAGTAGACCCGCTCGGCCTCCGCGTCGTCCTCGCCGGAGGCGTAGCCGCCGGTCCCGCACGCGGACAGGAAGCCCATGGCCGCGCCGGTCAGGCTGACGGTGCCGATGGCCGCACGCACCCGGTTGCTCCTCGACGTGCTCACCGTCTGCACTCCTCCTGCCGCGCTCTGCCGGACCCGCACATGCTGTCGGACGGCGGCCCGGCCCACACACCCGGCCCGCGGAACCCGCCCTGCGGCACATCCTCACAGCCCCGCCCCAGGAGCGGGAGGTGCCGTGCACAGCCGAGCCACCGACCGTCTCCTCTGTACACCCCCGAGCAGGAGGAGAACCGATGACCGAGCCCGTGCGCCCCGGTGGGGCCGAGCCGCCGGCGTCCGACCCCGCGCGGCAGGAGACCCGGGAGTTCGCCGCGGCAGCCGAGCCGGCCGGCGCCCGGCCGGTGCCCACCCGACGACGGCCCCGGAGGGGCGCGGTGCTGACCGGCCTGGTCGGCGCGGGCCTGCTGGGCGTGGGCGTGGTGGTCGGCGTCGTGGTCGGCCAGGCCACCGCCGGGACGGCGACCGCCGACACCGGGTCGTCGACCAGCCGGACCGTGCCCGACGGCGCGCCGGGCTACGGCACCGCGCCGGACGGCACCCTGCCCGGCGGCGGAGTGGGGGGCCGGGGCATGCCACCGGGCGGCGCCGGCGGGTTCGGTGGCCAGGCCCCCGACGGCAGCACGGACGGCAGCACGGACGGCAGCACGGACGGCAGCACGAGCAACGGGACGGCGGCCGACGCCACCGCCTGACCGGCGGCCCGGGATGAGCGGCGGCGAGGTGGGTAGTCGCGGGCATGGACCTCGCAGCGCACCGGACCGGCTCCGGCGACCCCCTCGTCCTCGTGCACGGGCTGGGTGGCTCCTGGCGCTCCTGGGACCCGGTGCTCCCCGGCCTGGCCGCAGCGCGCGAGGTGGTGGCGGTGGACCTGCCCGGGTTCGCCGGCGACACCCCGCCGCTGGCGGACCCCACCTTCGGTTCGCTGACCGACGCGGTGGCCGACTGGCTGCGGGCCGAGGGGCTGTCCGACGCCCCGCTGGTCGGCAGCTCGCTCGGCGCCCGGATGGTGCTGGAGCTGTCCCGGCGGGGGGTCGGCGGGGACGCCGTGGCCCTCGACCCGGGCGGGTTCTGGACCGACCGGGAGGCCGCGGTCTTCCTCGCCAGCCTGCGCGCCTCCATCGCGCTGGTCCGCCGGATCCGGCCGGCCCTGCCCGCGGTGCTGGGCAACCCGGCCGGGCGGACGGCGCTGCTGGCCCAGTTCTCCGCCCACCCGTGGGCGCTGGACGCCGGCGTGGTCACCCGGGAGCTCACCGGGTATGCGCAGTCGCCGTCCTTCGGCGCGGTCCTCACCGACCTGGCCCGTGGGCCCCGCCAGCAGGGCGCCCCGGCCGGGTCGCTGCCCGGCCGGCTGACCATCGGCTGGGGACGGCGGGACCGGGTCACGCTCGCCCGCCAGGCGGCGCGGGCGGTCGAGGCCTTCCCCGACGCCGAGCTGCACTGGTTCGACGGCTCCGGCCACTTCCCGATGTGGGACGTGCCCGCGGAGACCGTCGACCTCGTGCTCGCCGCGACCGCCCGCCGATGAGTTCTGCGGCGCCGTCCGGTCCCTGCTCGCGACGGGACCGGACGGCGGTCCCACGAACCGAGGAGTCCCCGTGCGCATGATCTTCGTCAACCTGCCGGTCACCGACCTGGAGCGGGCCACGGCCTTCTACGCGGCCCTGGGCTTCCGGAACGACGCCCGGTTCACCGACGAGACGGCGGCCGCGATGGTGGTCGAGGAGAACATCGTGGTCATGCTGCTGACCCGGGAGAAGTTCGCCGGCTTCGTGCCCGGCCAGGTCGGCGACCCGGCGCAGGTGACGTCGGTGATCAACGCCCTCTCGGCGGCCGACCGGGCGGAGTGCGACGACCTGTTGGCCCGGGCGCTGGCCGCCGGGGGCAGGCCCTGGCAGCCGGCCCAGGACCACGGCTCCATGTACGGCACCAGCTTCGCCGACCCCGACGGCAACGTCTGGGAGATGACCTGGATGGACCCGGCCGCTCTCGAGGGCTGACCACCGGCGGATGGGTAGGCGGCAACGGGCTGTTCGCCCGCTACATTGCCTGTCGTGCCCACCCGCCGCCCCGCTGTCGGCTCCCTGCTCACCCTGGCCGCCGCCGGGGTCTTCGCGATCAACGGCACGGTCTCCACGCTGGCGCTGCGGGCCGGGATCCCGCCGACGAACCTGACCGCGCTGCGCTGCACCGGGGCGGCGATCGCCCTGATCGCGGGCCTGGCGGTCCTCGCCCCGGGGCGGCTGCGGCTGCGCCGGCGGGAGGTCCCCTTCGTCGCCGTGCTCGGCGTGGTGGGCATCGCCCTGACCCAGTTCCTCTTCTACGTCGCCATCGACGGCCGGCTGCCGGTGGGCATCGCCCTGGTCTTCGAGATGACCGCGCCGGTGTTCATCGCGCTGTACGTGTGGCTGGTCCGCCGCGAGCAGGTGCGCCGCCGGATGTGGCTGGCGCTCGGCCTGTCCCTCGGTGGCCTGGTGCTGGTGGCCGAGGTCTGGGCGGGCGGCGGCTCGCTGGACCCGGTCGGCGTGGCGGTCGCCCTGAGCGCCGCGGTCTGCCTGGCCACGTACTACCTGGTGGGCGAGCGCGGCACCGTCGACCGCGACCCGGTGGCGCTGACGGCCTGGAGCTTCGGTGCCGCCGCCGTGTTCTGGGCGGTCGCCGCCCCGTGGTGGCGGTTCGACGCCGGGGTCCTGGCCGAGCGGGTGCCGGTCTCCCTCGGCGACGTCGAGGTGCCGGCGTGGGTGCTGGTCGGCTGGATCGCCGTGCTGGGGGCCGCCCTGCCCTTCTGGCTCTCGCTGGCCGCGCTGCGCCACCTGCCGCCGACCACCGCCGGGATCCTGGCCACCGCCGAGCCGGTGCTGGCCTCGATCGTCGCCTGGCTCTGGGTCGAGCAGGTGCTCACCGGGTGGCAGATCGCCGGCGGCGCCGTCGTCCTGGCCGGGATCGTGCTGGCCCAGACCGCCCGGACGGCGGAGCCCGCGCCGCTGCCGGAGACCGTGCCCAGCTGACACCGGTCAGAGCGAGGACGGGTCGTCCGGGACGTCGACGGCCTGGGACCGCAGCACCTCCAGCGGCACCACCTCGAGGGCGCGGGCGTTGGTCGCGGCCAACACGACCCCGGCCGGGGCGCCCGCCTGCAGGGCCTGGTACCAGCGGACGGCGACGACGCACCAGCGGTCGCCGGGGCGCAGCCCGGGGAAGCCGTACTCGGGGCGCGGGGTGGCCAGGTCGTTGCCCAGCCGGCGCTGCATCTCCAGGAACTCGGCGGAGACCACGGCGCAGACCGTGTGGCTGCCCAGGTCGGCCGGCCCGGTGCGGCACGAGCCGTCCCGGGTGAAGCCGGTCATCGGGTCGGTGCCGCACGGCTCCAACGGACCGCCCAGCACGTTGCGGTCCTCGCCGGGGGCGCTCATGGGCCGATCATCGCGCCGCCGGAGCCGGAGCGCCGGGTGGGCCGTGCGCTCCTGAGTCGCGCGGGACCGGGCGCACCGGGAGGCTGGGGCCGTGCGGGTACTGGTCAGCGGGGCGTCGGGGTTCGTGGGCGGCAGGCTGTGCGTCGCCCTGGAGGAGGCCGGGCACGAGGTCCGGGCGATGACCCGGCACCCGGACACCTACACCGGGGCAGGTGCCCCGGTGGCCGGGGACGTCGGCGACGAGGCCTCGCTGCGTGCCGCGCTGGCCGGCTGCTCGGCCGCCTACTACCTGGTGCACTCGCTGGACTCGGCGGACTTCCAGGAGAAGGACGCCGCAGCTGCCCGCGCCTTCGCCCGCGCGGCCGCGGATGCCGGGCTCGGCCGGATCGTCTACCTGGGCGGGCTGGGCAACGACGCCGACGACCTCTCCGCGCACCTGCGCAGCCGTCGCCAGGTCGAGCGGCTGCTGGCCGAGGGCAGCGTGCCGGTCACCGTGCTGCGGGCCGGCATCGTGGTCGGCCACGGCGGGGTCTCCTGGGAGATGACCCGCCAGCTGGTCGCGCACCTGCCGGCCATGGTCACCCCCCGCTGGGTGCACACCCGCACCCAGCCGATCGCCATCGCCGACGTCGTCCGGTACCTGGTCGGGGTGCTGGAGGCGCCGGAGGCCGAGGGGCAGGTCTACGAGGTCGGCGGACCCGAGGTGCTCGAGTACCTGGAGATGCTCACCCGGGTCGCGGAGCTCCAGGGGCGGCGGCTGCTGATCGTGCCGGTGCCGCTGCTGAGCCCGCAGCTGTCGTCCCGGTGGCTGTCGCTGGTCACCGACGTCGATCTGCAGACCGGGCGGTCGCTGATCGACTCCATGACCAACGAGGTGGTCGTCCGGGACGACTCGATCCGCCGGGTCGTGCCGTTCGAGCCGATGGACTACGACCAGGCGGTGCTCACCGCCCTGGGGGAACGCGCCCGGGCGCGCCGGGCGGCCCGCGCGGGGCGGAGCCGGTGACCCGCGCCCGGCTGCTGGCCCGGGCGCCGTCCTGGCTGGTGGACAAGGTGCCCCGCGACCACCGGGAGTCCGACGCCGCCTTCCGGCGCCGACGCCGGGTCACCGGCGCGGTCTCGGTGTTCGGGGCCGGGCTGCTGGGCGTCTCGCTGTCCCGACGGCCCAACTCGCCGTCCTTCTACGGGCTGACCCTCGGCGTCGCCGCCACCTGGGTGGCCGGCGGGGTGGCGTCCGGCCCGCTGCACCTGGGCTGGGTGCAGACGCCCCGGGCCACGCTGCGCCGCCCGCTGCTCACCCCGGTGCTCGCCGGGGCCGGGGCCTTCGGGCTGTTCTACGGCGCCGCCCGGGTGGCCAAGCGCATCCCGCCGCTGGACGCCTCGATCACCCGGGTGCTGCGCTACGCCCAGCAGGGCAACCCGGGCATGGTGACGGTGACGACGCTGGCCAACGGCGTCGCCGAGGAGGTGTTCTTCCGCGGCGCGCTGTACGCCGCGGTCGGCGTGGAGCACCCGGTGCTCAAGTCCTCCGCCGTCTACTCGCTGGCCACCGTGGCCACGCGCAACCCCGCGCTGGTGCTCGCCTCGGTGCCGATGGGCCTGCTCTTCGCCCTGCAGCGCCGGGCCAGCGGGGGGATCCAGGCGCCGGTGCTCACCCACCTCACCTGGTCGGTGCTGATGCTCCGCTTCCTCCCGCCGCTGTTCGTCGACGAGCACTCCATCGACGACCCGCGCCCGGCCGAGGGCGGATCGCCGTGACGGTGCGTGCTGACGGACGGCCCGTGAGGTGGCAGGCTCACCGCCCGTGACCGCCGTCCCGCCGCCGTTGACCACTCCGCGGGGCGGGCACTGACGGTGACGGCACCGGACGCCGCCGAGCGCGCTCGGCGGGACGAGGACGTGCGCGCGGCCACCAACGCCGTGCTGCGCTGGATCGACCCGCCGCTGCCGCACGCCCCCGACGGCCCGCTCGCCGGGGTCCGGGTGGGGCTGAAGGACAACATCGACACCGCCGGGGTGCCCACCACCTGCGCCTCGGCGTTCTTCGCCGACCGGGTCCCCGACGCCGACGCCGTCGTCGTCGCCCGGCTGGCCGAGGCGGGCGCGCAGATGGTCGCCAAGCTGAACCTGTCGGAGTTCGCCGTCGGGCTGACCAGCCAGAACTCCGTGGCCGGCCCGGTCCGCAACCCCTGGGCGCTGGACCGGCTGCCCGGTGGCTCCAGCGGCGGCTCCGGCGCGGCGGTCGCCGCCGGCCTGGTCGACCTCGCGCTGGGCACCGACACCGGTGGCTCGGTGCGGCTGCCCGCCGCGGCGTGCGGGGTCACCGGGCTGCGGCCGGGCATCTCCGTCGTGCCGGACGCCGGGACCTTCCCGGTGTGCGAGCTGGTCGACACCGTGGGGCCGCTGGCCCGCACCGTGGAGCTCGTGGCCCGTGCCTTCGGCGTGCTCGCCGGCCGGGAGCCGCGCGCCCTGCGGCCGGCCGTGCCCCGGCGGATCGGGCTCCCCGAGCCGTGGTTCGACGACCTGGACCCCGGCGTCGCCGAGGTGGTCACGGCCGCCGGCCGGGTGTTCGCCGAGGGTGGCGCGGAGCTGGTGCCGGTGACGGTGCCCGCGATCAGCGTCGCGCAGGACGTGCTCTACACGATCGTCTACTCCGGGATCGCCGACCTGCACCGCGAGCGGCTGGCCACCCCGGAGCTCTTCCAGCCCGACACGCTCGCCCGGCTGCGGGTGGGCGAGGGCGTCTCCGAGGGTGACCGGGCCGAGGCGCTGCAGGTCCGCGCGGAGTACCAGCGCGGGCTGGAGGAGGTGTTCGGCGAGGTCGACGTGCTGCTCACGCCCACGCTCGCGGCCGACGTCCCCCCGGCGGTCGCCGCCGACGACGTGCTCACCCTGACCCGGCGGCTCGGCCAGCTCACCGCGCCGTGGTCGCTGCACGCCGGCCCCACGCTGGCCCTGCCGGTCGGCCGGCACCCGGTCTCCGGCCTGCCGGTCGGCGCCCAGCTCACCGCCGCGGTCGGTGGCGAGGACCTGCTGCTGGACGCCGGCGCCTGGTACCAGCAGCGGACCAGCTGGCACGCCGAACGCCCGCCCTGCCGGGCCGACTGACCCGGCTCGCGGTCGCCGGTCCCCGGCTCAGGCGCCGGCCACCTCGCCGGTGGCCGCCAGGGTGCGGACGGCGGCTTCCCGGTCCGCGGCGGCGAGCAGCCGCCCCGCGCTGGTCAGTGTGATCCCACGGTCGGCCACCCGTCGCAGCACCTCCGGCAACGCCCGGACCTCCACCTCGCGGCGGGCGGCCAGGCCCCGGGTGAAGGCGGTGCCGGGCTGGAAGGTCCCCCGGCCCAGCCCGTCGTGCAGGCAGACCACGTCCCCGGCCCGGACCGTGCCGGCGACGTGCTCGGCGACCACCCCCGGGGTGCCGACGCCGTCGGGGCCCCGGCTGCAGGACCAGATCCAGACCTCCGAGCCCAGCTCCGCGCACACCCGGAGCCCGTAGCCGGTCAGCTTGCCCCGGGCGGGGCGGAAGGCGGTCAGCGGCTGCTGGACGAGCGCCTCGACCTCGTCCTTGCAGCGGACGATCTCCTCGCGGACCTGCGCCGGTGAGCTCGAGGTCTGGTCCAGGTGGCTCCAGGTGTGGTTGCCGACCTCGTGCCCGGCGGCGACGATCTCGCGCAGCAGGTGGGGGTGGGTGACCGCGTTGTGCCCCATCACGAGGAAGGTGGCGGTGACCCCGGCCGCGGCCAGCGCGGCGAGCACGCGCGGGGTGTAGTCCGGGGTCGGGCCGTCGTCGAACGTCAGGGCGGCCACTGGTTGCTGGACGGGCAGCGACCAGACGACCCGCGGCGCGCCCCAGCGGCCGGGCTCCTCCCAGACCTCCGGGAAGGCGGCGCCGACCCCCTGCCCGGACGTGCCGTCGGCGGGCGGACGGGGCGCCGGGACGAGGTCCGCGGCGAGCGTGCCGGAGACGGCATCGGCCGTGGCGGCCGAGCCCAGCCCCAGGGCCACCCCCGTCGCGCCGGCGCCCAGCAGGAACCGCCGTCGGCTCGTGGCCCCCGCCATCCGTCGCTCCTCTGCTCGCTCCCGGCCCGGATCCCGGCCGGGTGCAGGCGCGCGGCTGGTCGGTCGGCGGACGCTAACCCAGGCGGCGCGGCCCGGCCGGTGCACCGGCCGGGCGTGTCGCCCCGACGGGGGAGGGGCGCAGCGCGCAGCCCGGCTCGGCAGGCGCGGTGGGCCCGCCCGCCCTAGCGTGAGCGCGTGACCAGCCGGCTGGTGGCACCACCGAGCTCGGTCGAGGCGGCGCGCCCCCCGGCGGGAGCGCCCCCGCGGCTGCGTGGCGTCGACGCCCTGCGCGGGCTGGCCGTCGTCGGGATGCTCGCCGTGGACAACCGCGGGAACGACAGCATCACCCGCCAGCTGCAGCACGCCGAGTGGGACGGGCTCCACCTGGCCGACGTGGTCTTCCCCGTCTTCCTGGTGGTGGTCGGCGTCTCGATGCCGTTCTCCCGCCGGGCCGCCCGGCCGCGCGACGTGCTGGGCCGGGTGCTGAAGCTCGGCCTGCTGGGCTGGCTGGTGGTCACCGCGAAGTACGGGCCGGGCGCCACCGGTGCCGGCGTGCTCGGCCACGTCGCCGGCGCCTACCTGCTGTGCTGGCTCCTGCTCAGGCTCCCCCGGGCGGTGCAGCCGGCCTCGGCGGTCGCCGTCCTCGCGGGGCTGACCGTGGCGACGCAGCTGGCCGGGGCCGCCCCTGCGCGGTCCTGGGGGCAGGCCGTCGACGGGGCCCTCGGGCTGCCCTTCTCCGCGGAGGCCCCCCACTCCTACCTCGGCAGCGCGGTCACCGTCTTCATCGGCGTGCTGGCGGGCCGGGCGCTGCAATCCGCCACCGGGCGGACCGTGCTCGTCCGGCTGGCCGGCGGGGGGACGGCGCTGCTGGTCACCGGGCTGGCGCTGACCCCGCTGACCGCGCTGAACAAGCGCCTGTGGTCGCCGTCGTTCGTGCTGGTCACCGGCGGGATCGCGGTGCTCGCGCTGGCGGCGCTGCACTGGCTGGCCGACCAGCGGGGCGTGCGCCGCTCCCTGCGGCCGGCCGAGGTGCTGGGCGCCAACGCGATCGTGGCCTTCGTCTTCTCCGAGCTGGTCTTCCGCGCTGCCCTGGGCGACGCGGTGCAGCCGGCCGTCGACGGCCGGCTCACCGGCCTGGTGGGCGCGACGCCGGCGGCCTGGCTCTACGCTGCCGCGTCGGTCGCGGTCATCTGGGCGCTGTGCGTGCTGCTGCTCCGCCGCGGGGTCGTCGTCCGGGTCTGACCAGCGCGGGTGGGCGGGCCGCTCAGCTGCGGGCGGCGCGGATGGTCACGGTGGTGCCCTCGGGGCCGGGCGTCGCGGTGACGTCGGCGAAGGCGCTCATCAGCATCCCGCCGCGGCCACGGTCCATGCTCGGGACCCGCTCGCGCCACTGCCCGTAGTCGCGCACGGTGATGACCACCGCGTCGGCGCCGGCCTCGGCGGTGACGTCGAAGAAGGGCTCGCTGGGGTCCTGGGCGTGCTCGATCGCGTTGGTCGCCGCCTCGCAGGCGGCCAACGTCAGGTCGTAGGCCTGGTCCTCGTCGAGCTCCGCCGCGGCGAGGAACCGCCGCAGCGCCCGGCGCAGCCCGGCGATCGACTGCGGGACGGAGGCGAACCGCCACCGCTCCCGGGAGACCCCGTCGGCGGTCGGGGGCGGCGGAGGGGTGGGGACGTGCACGGCCGGCCGGCGGCTGGCCGGGACCAGCGAGCGCACGTCCGGCGCAGGCCCGACGGCCGCCGTGGGCGGCGGTGGGGGAACCGGCCGGGCCTGCCCCGCGCGCTCCACCGCGACCCGGACCCGGTGGACCAGCTCGGCGGCCTGGAAGGGCTTGGCCAGGTGGTCGTCGGCGCCGGCGGCGAGGCCCTCGACCGCGGCCTCCTGGCCGGCCCGGGCGGTCAGCATGATCACCGGGATCGACCGGGTGCCGGGGTCGGCCTTCAGCCGGCGCAGCAGCTCGAACCCGTCGATCCGCGGCATCATCACGTCGGTGAGCACCACGTCGGGGCGGTGCTCGGCGATGCTGCGCAGCGCGTCCTCGCCGTCGGGGCTGGTGCGCACCGCCCAGATCGGGGAGAGCAGGCGGACCAGGTAGCTGCGCATGTCGGCGTTGTCGTCGACGACCAGCACCGTCGCCGTCGCGCCCGCCGGCGCGACCGGGTCCGGCAGCACCGCGACGTCCTGCTCCCAGCTGGCCGCGGTGCCGTGCGCGGCCACGGAGGGCGCCGGCGGGGCGTCGTCGGCGACGGCGTCGGGGGAGCCGAACGGCACGGAGACGGTGAAGGTGCTCCCGACCCCCGGCTCGCTGGCCACCGTGACGGTGCCGTCGTGCAGCGCGACCAGCTCGCGGACCAGCGCCAGCCCGATGCCGGTGCCCTCCCGGGTGCGGGCCGCGGAGCCCCGCACCCGGTGGAAGCGGTCGAAGACCAGCGGCAGCTCCGCGGCAGGGATGCCGATGCCGGTGTCGCGGACGGTGAGCACCAGCTGCTCCCCCTCCGCGCGCAGGGTGAGCGCGATGCTGCCGACGAAGGTGTACTTCACCGCGTTGGACAGCAGGTTGAGCACCACCTTCTCCCACATCCGCGGGTCGACGAAGGCCGGGCGCGGCAGCGGCGGGCAGTCGACGGTGAGCTCCAGGCCGGCCCGTTCCGCGGCGGCGCGCAGCACCCCGGCGAGCTCGGCGGTGAACGCGGCGACGTCGGTCTCCACCCGGACGGCGGCGGCGCGGCCGGCCTCGATGGCCGCGACGTCCATCAGGTCGTTGACCAGGCGCTGGAGCCGCTGCCCGTTGCGCAGCGCCAGGGTCAGCTGCTCGCGGGCGGTCTCCGGCAGCGCTGCGTCCGGGTCGGCCAGGACGTCGCTGATCGGGCCCAGCAGCAGGGTCAGCGGGGTGCGGAACTCGTGGCTGACGTCGGAGAAGAAGGCGGTCTTGGCCCGGTCCAGCTCGGCCAGCGCCGCGGCCCGCTGCCGCTCGGCCTCGAAGGCCCGGGCGTTGCCCAGCGCGGTGGCGACCTGGCCGGCGGTCAGCTCCAGGAAGGTGCGGTACTCCCCGTCCAGGGCGAGGTTGGGGCTCACCCCGGCGACCAGCTCGCCGACGAGCTCACCGCCCGGCGCGGTCAGCGGCAGCACCACCGCGGTGGTGACCGGGTCGGACCAGGCGCCGCCGCGCAGGCCGAGCCCGGCGACCGGCCCGGGGAGCGCGCCCGGGTCGGGCACCTCCGCGGGCAGCTGCTCCGGCGGGCAGCCGGTCACCGTGGCGCGCCGCAGGGTCCCGTCGCCGTACCGGTAGACCGCGGCGAACGGCAGGTCCAGCGGGTCGCTGCCCAGGACGGTGCCCAGCGCGGCGAGGAGCTGCTCCTCGTCGGCGAGGGAGGCGCCGGCGCTGGACAGGTCGTGCAGCAGGCGCTGCCGGCGTTCCCCGAGCACCTCGCCGGTGACCTCGGTGCAGACCCCGAGCATGCCGCCGACCGATCCGTCGTCCTCGAACGCCGGAGCGTGCGAGACCGTGAAGTAGGTCTCCTCGCGGTAGCCGGCGCGCTCGAGCAGCAGTGGCAGCCGGGGCAGCCAGGACGCCTCCCGGGTGGCGATCGCGTGGTCGACCGGACCGGCGAGCGCGGCCCAGCCCTCGGCGAGGGTGACCCGGATGTCCTCGCCGATCGCCGGGTGCTTGGCGCCGATGAACGGTGCGTACGCGTCGTTGTAGAACTGCGTGTACTCCGGCCCCCAGGTCAGCACCATGGGGTAGCGGGAGGCGAGGACGGTGCGCACCGCGTAGCGCAGGCCCGCCGACCAGGAGGCGACGGCGCCGACCGGGGTGGCCGACCAGTCCAGGGCGGCCATCAGCCGGCCCGTCTCACCGCCGCCGGAGAACAGGTCGCCCGCGGCGTCCGACGAGGGACCAGGGGCCACCTGCACACCTCCCGACCGATGCCGGCACGACGACGGGGGTGACGCGCGCCCCAGGACCGCAGCCGGCTGTGCACACCCGGCCACCGTGGGCAACCTACCTCCCGCCGGGCGGTGATGTGCCATCCAGGCGGGCGGCCCGGCCTGCGGGACCGGGTGGGTGGCGGGTTGGATGGGGGCAGTGCCCGCGCCGGGAGGTCCCGGCGCCGAACCCCGAGGAGACCCCGTGGCAGAGCTGACCCGCCCCGACGTCGAGCCGCCCACCGGTCCGGCCCCCGACGACCTGGTGATGGAGGACCTCGTCGTCGGCGACGGCCCGGAGGCCACCGCCGGCAGCCTGGTGAGCGCCCACTACGTCGGCGTCACCCACGACGGCGGCGAGCAGTTCGACGCCTCCTGGGACCGCGGCGACCCGCTGGAGTTCCGGCTGGGCGTCGGCATGGTGATCCAGGGCTGGGACGAGGGCATCCAGGGGATGAAGGTCGGCGGTCGGCGCCGGCTGACCATCCCGCCGCACAAGGCCTACGGCGAGCGGGGCGCCGGGGGCGTCATCAAGCCCGGCGCCACCCTGGTCTTCGTCGTCGACCTCGTCGGCGTCCGCTGAACGAGGGCCCCGTTGCCCCCCACCGCTCGCAAGCTCGCGGCGGGCCCCTGCAACGGGGCCGCCCGGACGTGGGCGGTGGGGGCAGTGGGGTCCTTCGTCAGGCCACGGGCTGGCCGTAGAACTCGCGCGGGTCGCGCGCCAGCGAGGCCTTGACGCCCCGGCTCCAGTCGTCGACCAGCACCTCCCAGTCGCCGGCCTGGACGCCGTCGAGCGCGGTCCGGACGACGTCGGCCGGGTCGCTCATCGGGCCGGTGTAGCCGGCCATCATGTCGGTGTCGGCCGCGCCTAGCACCACGCCGGTCACCTGCGTGCCCTGGCCGGTGAGCTCGATCCGGACGCCGTTGGTCAGGCTCCACGCCGCCGCCTTGGCCGCGGCGTAGGCGTTCGCGCCGTCGGTGGAGAACCAGGACAGCGCCGAGAGCACGTTGACGATCCCGCCGCCGCCGTTGCGGGCCAGCACCGGAGCGAACGCCCGGACGACGCCGAGCGTGCCGAAGAAGTGCGTGTCCATCTCCCGCCGGACCTCGGCCAGGTCGCCGGTGACCAGGTTCGAGCGGGTGGTGATGCCGGCGTTGTTGACCAGCAGGGTCACGTCGCCGGCAGCCGCAGCTGCCGCCGCGACCGACTCCGGGTCGGTGATGTCGACCCGGAGCACCTCGACGCCCGGGACGTCGACCAGCTCGGGACGGCGGGAGGTGGCGTAGACCTTGGCGGCGCCGCGCTCGACGAGCTGCTGGGCGAACTGGCGGCCGAGGCCGCGGTTCGCGCCGGTGACGAGGGCGACCGATCCGGTGATGTCCATGGTGGATCTCCTTGCGTTCTGGTGGGCTGCCGAGGACGGTAGGACCTGACGTTGACGTCAGAGGCAAGAGTGACCTGAGCCACGGGAGGCAGGGTGCGGATCGGTGAGGTCGCCGCAGCGGCCGGCGTGAGCGTGCGGGCGTTGCGCTACTACGAGGAGCAGGGGCTCCTGACCGCCGAGCGCAGCCCGAGCGGGCAGCGCCGGTACCCCGAGGACGCCGTCGGCCGGGTGCGGTTCGTGCAGCAGCTCTACGCGGCCGGGCTGTCGAGCAAGGACGTCCTGGAGCTGCTGCCGTGCGTGCACACCGGCGTCGCGACCCCGGCGATGCTGGCCCACCTGACCGAGCAGCGCGACCGCATCAGCCGGCAGATCGAGGAGCTCACCCGGGCCCGCGAGCGGCTCGAGGAGATCATCCGGATCGGCGCGCAGTACGTGCCGGTGGCGGCGCAGGCGGAATGAGCCGGCCATGGCGCTGGTTGCGCGGGTCATGCAGGTCGAGGTGTGGTCCGACGTCGTGTGCCCGTGGTGCTACATCGGCAAGCGCAAGCTGGAGACGGCGCTCTCCCGCTTCCCGCACGCCGATCAGGTGGAGGTCGTCTGGCGGTCGTTCCAGCTCGACCCGAGCATCCCCGAGGGGCACACCGAGCCGACCCTGCCCGCGCTGGCCGCGAAGTACGGCAGCAGCGTCGAGGAGATGGCCGGCCAGATGCGCCGGGTCGAGGAGATCGCCGCGGGTGAGGGGCTGGAGTACCACCTGGCCGACGGCGTCAGCGGCAACACGCTGCTGGCCCACCAGCTGATCCACCTGGCCGCCGAGCACGGGCTGCGCAGCCAGATGAAGGAGCGGCTGCTGCACGCCCACTTCACCGAGCAGCGGTCGGTCTTCGACGTCGACGCGCTCGTCCCGCTGGCCGTCGAGGTGGGGCTGGACGAGGCGGAGGTGCGCGCGGCGCTGGCCGACCGCCGGTTCCTGCCCGCGGTCCGCTCCGACATCGAGACCGCCCGGGCACTGGGCGCCACCGGCGTCCCGTTCTTCGTCGTCGACCGCACCTACGGCGCCGCCGGTGCCCAGCCCGCCGAGACGCTGCTGCAGCTGCTCGAGCGCGCCTGGGCCGACACCCACCCGCTCACCACCGTCCCCGCCGCCGAGGGCTGCGACGACGGCAGCTGCTCCGTCTAACCGAGCAGGCGGGGGGCGCGCTCCAGTGCCTTCCGCGCGTCGGTGGTCAGCCGCCGGACGACGTCGGTGGCCGACTCCTCCGCGGTGACCAGCCCGACGGACTCCCCGGCGTAGACCGGTGCGGCCGTGAGGTCGCCGTCCGCCTGCGCCCGGCGCACCCGGTCGGCCGCCCGGGTGTCCCCGCGCAGCTCCGCCTCCCGGCCGTGCCAGGTCTCGGTGAACTCGTTGGCCAGGGCCCGGCCGGGCCAGCGGTCCGGCCAGGCGAGCCCCTGCGCGATGTCGAACGCCCGGGTGAGCACGGTGTCGTCGCCACTCGCGGCCCGGATCCGCTCCCGCGCCGCCGGCGCGTTGACCGCCTCGGTGCAGCTGAGGAACGGGGTGCCGAGCCACGCCCCGGCAGCCCCGGCCACCAGCACGGCGGCCAGCCCGGCGCCGGTGGCCACCCCGCCCGCGGCGAGCACCGGCCGGTCGGTGGCGGCCAGCACCTCCTGCAGCAGCGGCAGGGTGGACCGGTGCCCGGTGTGCCCCCCGGCCTCGGTGCCCTGGGCCACGATCACGTCGACGCCGGCCGCGTGCGCCCGGTCCAGGTCGGCGAGCGTGTTGACCGCCGTGGCGACGGCGATCCCGGCGTCGTGCAGCGGGCCGACGAACGGCGCCGGGTCGCCGAAGGAGACCGACACCAGCGCCGGCTCGGTGGTCACCGCCGCCGCCAGCAGCTCGGGGCGGTCGGCGAGCACCCAGGCCATCAGCCCGACGCCGAAGGAGACGTCGGCCTCGGCGGGCACCCGGGCCTGCTCGGTGAGCCACTCCGGCGTCGTCGCCGCACCGACGCCGATCATCCCGAGCCCACCGCCGAGCGAGACCGCCCGGGCCAGCTCGCCTCCGGCGACGCCGGCCATCGGCGCCCCGAACACGGGTGTGTCGAGGTCGAACCAGCGGGTCAGCGGGGTCTTGATCATCGCCCCATCGTCGTCCCCGGAGCTCAGCGGCGCAGCACGTCGGCGGTGAACGCCGCCAGCCGTTGGCGCAGCCCCTCGGCCTGCTCCTCGACGGCGAGCGCCTGCAGCTCCTCGCTCAGGTGCTGGGCCGACGGCGGCACCTCCCGTACCCGGCCGGCGCACCGCAGGTCGGCGCAGACGTAGGTGCCGACCGTGTTGCCGCTGCGCCCGGCCTCGCCCACCCGCCGGGCGGTGAACAGCGAGATCGCGTCGGCGCTCTGCACGGTGTGGCAGAGCAGGCACATCGCCGAGCGGCGGCTGGACATCTTCGTGTCCGCCGCGCGCAGCGCCAGGCCGACGGTCCGCCCCTCGTGCTCGTGCACCAGCCAGCCGCGCAGTTCCGCCTTCGGGTCGCGCCAGCCGAGCACGTCGGCCGCGGCCCAGTCGAACTGGTCGATGTCGCGGGGGAGCGTCATCGCCGCGGCCTCACTGCGGGAGCAGTTGACCAGCGACCTGCGAATCGCGGCCTCGGACAGGGCCTGCACGGGGAGCCTCCTGGGGGTGCGGGACGGGTCGAACCGGCCCAGGAGGCTACGCAGCGGCCCGGTGCGCGGGCCAACGAATTCCGACGTCCCGACGCCGGAGCCCCGGCCGCTGCGTGCGGCCGGGGCTCCGGGAGGTGCGGCGGGGGGACGGTCAGCTGGCCGCCGGACCGCCCTGCTCGGTACCGGAGAGGTTGCGCAGCAGCTCGTGGCAGCGCGCGGCGCGCTGGGAGTCCTGCTCCATCACCTCGCGGAAGAACGAGGCGACGTCGTCCAGGCCGGCGTTCTCGGCGTCCCGGACGTACTGGCCGTAGTCGTGCCCGGCCTTGAGGGAGTGGTACTGGACGGAGATCAGGTCGAAGGTGACGTCGGCGAATCCGGTCTCACCGGTGGCCATGGGTCCTCCTCGTGGGTCGCTCGGCGGCCGGGCCGTGGCTGGGCCCGGCGTGCGTGTGCGCTCCCCGACTTACCCGGGGGTGCGCCGGCCAATCGTGCGGACGGACCGGTCCGCCTCAGGTCCGGTCGCCGGTCGGGGCCTCGCCGACCGCGCCGGCGAACCCGCCGGTGACGTCGCCACCGCCGGCCTCGTCGGCCTCGGTGCGTGAGGTGGCGAGCTCGTCCTCGCCGGTGGCGACGGCGTCGTCCTCGGCGGAGGCGAGGTCCTCGCCCTCGCCGAGCGCGCCCGGGTCGGCCTGGGTGGTGCGCGGGTCGTTGAGCGGGTCCGGGGTGTCCGGGTCGGTGACGGTCATGGACGGCGCTTTCCCGTCCGGCCGCCGTCCGAACCGTTGCGCGTGGCTGGGCTCAGGCCTGGGCGGCCGGCGCCTCGACCCGCACCGGGTCCGGGCCGGTCCACGGGCCCAGGCGCTGCAGCAGCCGCTCGCGGGAGGCCAGCCGGGGACCGGCCTGCACCGGGTAGGCGTCGTGGGAGCCGGTGAGTGCCCGGGCGGCGTGGACGGCGAAGTTCGGGTCGTCCTGGGCCTCGCGGGCGACCGCGACCAGATCGGCCTGGCCGCCGGCGACGACGGCGTCGGCCTGCGCGGGGTCGACCAGCAGACCCACGGCCATCGTCGGGATCCCGACCTGCGCACGGATCGCTGCGGCGAAGGGGACCTGGTAGCCGTAGCCGATCGGGTGCTCCCAGCCGGCGCCGATCCCACCCCCGGAGACGTCGATCGCGTCGACGCCGAGCGCCTTCAGCTCGCGGGCGAACGCGATGGTGTCCTCGAGCGTCGTCCCCTCGCGGGTGGCGTCGACGGCGGAGACCCGCACCACCAGCGGGAGGTCGGCCGGCCACACCGCACGGACGGCGGCCACCACCTCCAGCGGGAAGCGCATCCGGTTCTCCAGCGAGCCGCCGTACTCGTCGTCCCGCAGGTTGGTCAGCGGGGAGAGGAACTGGTTGAGCAGGTAGCCGTGCGCGGCGTGCACCTCGGCCACCTGGAAGCCGGCGGTCAGCGCGCGGCGGGCGGCGGCGACGAACGCGTCGCGCACCCCGCCCAGCTCCTCCGTGCCCAGCGGGCGCGGCGCCGTCCACCCCTCGCCCATCGGCACGGCGCTGGGGGCGACCGGCGTCCACGGCTCGTCGCCGGGGCGGGCGTTCTCGGTGGTGACCTGGCCGTTGCCGTCCCACGGGCGCAGCGTGTTCGCCTTGCCGCCGGCGTGCGCCAGCTGGATGGCCGGCACGCTGCCGTGCTCGCGCAGGAACGCGGCCACCCGGGCCAGGCCGGGCACCTGGTCGTCGTTCCACAGGCCGACGTCGCCGGGGCTGATCCGACCGTCGGCGGTGACCCCGGTGGCCTCCACCATGACCAGGCCGAACCCGCCGAGGGCGAACCGCCCGAGGTGCACCAGGTGGTAGTCGCCGACCAGGCCGTCGGAGACGCAGTACTGGCACATCGGGGCGACGGCCAGGCGGTTGCGCAGGGTCACCCCGCGCAGGGTCAGCGGCTGCAGGAGGGCGGGGGTGCTCGATTCGCTCACGGCTCGCACAACAGGACATCCGTCCCGGTACATCCCGGGGCGAGCTGGGTCACACTTGAGGTAGACGTCTTATACGTACTCAACCCAACGGCTAGTCTCGTGCGATCCGCCCCGGCCCCACCGACGTGGCCGGGACGGCGCTCCCCAGCCGTCCAGCTCCAGCGCCGGTGTGGTCCCGCACCGGCGTACCCCAGAGGAGACGCCGTGACTTCTGTTGCCACCCCCGGCCTCGACAACGCCCCGACCACGCACCCCCGGCTGCTCGCCTGGGTGCAGGAGATGGCCGAGCTGACGACGCCGGACCAGGTGGTGTGGGTCGACGGCAGCGACGAGGAGTGGGAGCGGCTCACGACCAGGCTCGTCGACGCCGGCACCTTCACCCGGCTGGCGGCAAAGCCCAACTCCTTCCACTGCGTCTCCGACCCCAGCGACGTCGCCCGGGTCGAGGACCGCACCTTCATCTGCTCGGTCGACGAGGCCGACGCCGGCCCGACCAACAACTGGATGGACCCGGGCGAGATGAAGGCGGTGATGACCGAGCTGTACCGCGGCTCCATGCGCGGCCGCACCATGTACGTCATCCCGTTCTGCATGGGCCCGGTCGAGGCCGAGAACCCGATGTTCGGCGTGGAGCTCACCGACTCGGAGTACGTCGTCGTCTCGATGCGGGTGATGGCCCGCATCGGCAGCCGGGTGCTGCAGGCGATGGGCACCGACCGTGACTTCGTGCCGGCGATGCACTCCCTCGGCGCGCCCCTGGAGCCCGGGCAGGCCGACGTCCCCTGGCCGTGCAGCCAGACCAAGTACATCGTGCACTTCCCCGAGGAGCGGGCCATCTGGTCCTACGGCTCCGGGTACGGCGGCAACGCGCTGCTGGGCAAAAAGTGCTACTCGCTGCGGATCGCCTCGGTGATGGCCCGCGACGAGGGCTGGCTCGCCGAGCACATGCTGATCCTCAAGCTGACCAGCCCGCAGCGGAAGACCTACTACGTCGCCGCGGCCTTCCCCAGCGCCTGCGGCAAGACGAACCTGGCCATGCTCGAGCCGACCATCCCGGGCTGGGAGGTCGAGACCCTCGGCGACGACATCGCCTGGATGCGGTTCGGCGAGGACGGCCGGCTCTACGCGCTCAACCCCGAGTACGGCCTGTTCGGCGTGGCGCCGGGCACCGGCTGGGACACCAACCCCAACGCGATGCGCACCATCGAGGCGGGCAACTCGGTGTTCACCAACGTCGCCCTCACCGACGACGGCGACATCTGGTGGGAGGGGATGACCGACGAGCCGCCGGCGCACCTGACCGACTGGAAGGGCCGGGACTGGACGCCGGAGAGCGACGAGCCCTCCAGCCACCCGAACAGCCGGTTCTGCACGCCGATCACCCAGTGCCCGATCCTCGCGCCGGAGTACGAGGACCCGAAGGGCGTGCCGATCTCGGCGATCCTCTTCGGCGGCCGGCGCAAGACCACCATCCCGCTGGTCAGCGAGGCGCGGGACTGGAACCACGGCGTGTTCATGGGGGCCACGCTCTCCTCGGAGACCACCGCCGCGGCCACCGGTGCCGTCGGCGTCGTCCGCCGCGACCCGTTCGCCATGCTGCCGTTCATCGGCTACAACGCCGGTGACTACTTCCGGCACTGGGTGGAGACCGGCAAGGCCCACGACGCCACGAAGCTGCCGCGCATCTTCTACGTCAACTGGTTCCGCCGGGACGCCGACGGCGGCTTCCTGTGGCCGGGCTTCGGGGAGAACAGCCGGGTGCTCAAGTGGGTCGTCGAGCGCCTGGAGGGCACCGCCGCGGCCGAGGAGACCCCGGTCGGTCACGTGCCGACGCCGGACTCGCTGGACGTCTCCGGGCTCGGCATGACCCGGGAGCAGGTGGAGCAGGCGCTGCGCGTCGACCCCGAGGAGTGGCGCGCCGAGGTCCCGCAGATCACCGAGTGGTTCGAGAAGTTCGGCGACAAGCTGCCGACCACGCTCTGGGACGAGCTGGAGATCCTCAAGAGCCGGCTGGCGTAACGAAGGCCCCGGTCCGCGCGGCAGCGTCGCCGTCGCGGCCCGGCTCCGGACGGAGTCCCGTTCCCGACAACGCGGTCGGGGGCGGGGCTCCGTCGTGTCCGGGGCCGGACGGTTCCGTCGGTTACCGTGGCGCCGGCACGCACCACCCCGCGACGGAGGCAGTCCCGCTCGTGCCCAACCCGTACCTGCACGTGCTGCGGACCCCGCACGCGGTGCCGATGGTGCTGGCCGCCCTCATCGGCCGGCTGCCGCTGTCGATGCTCGGCCTGGGCAGCGTGCTGCTGGTCCAGGACGAGACCGGGTCCTACGGGCTGGGCGGCGCCGTGGCCGCCGTCGGGGCGGTCACCACCGCCGTCGCCGGCCCGGTCATCGGCCGGCTGGCCGACAACCACGCCCAGCGGCGAGTGCTGCTCGGCGTGCTGGCCGCCTTCGTCACCTCCGGGCTGCTCTTCCTGGCCGCGGTGCGCCAGGGCTGGCCGCTGTGGACGGTGTTCCTCAGCGCCGGCGCCGCCGGGGCCACCATCCCGCCCGTCGCCTCGATGATCCGGGTGCGCTGGACGCACCTGCTGCGCGGGACGCCGCGGCTGCCCACCGCGCTGGCCATGGAGTCGGTGGTCGACGAGTTCGTCTTCATCGTCGGGCCGGTGCTGGTCACCTTCCTGTCCACGACCGGGCACACCACCTCCGGCCTGGTCACCGCCTTCACCCTGGCCGCGGTCGGCGGCCTGCTGTTCGCCGCCCAGCGGCGCACCGAGCCGCCGCCGGCCGAGCACGAGCACCGCGGCGGGCCCTCGGCGATGCGCACCCGCGGGCTGCGCGTGCTGTTCGTCGTCGGCGCGGCCGTCGGGGCGGTCCTCGGCACGCTGGAGATCGCGCTGGTCGCCTTCGCCGACGAGGTGGACCAGCGGTCCCTGGCCGGGCTGCTCATCGCGGGGCTGGCCGCCGGGTCGATGGCCTCGGGGATCGGCTGGGGCACGGTCCACTGGCGGCAGCCGTTGCGCCACCGGCTGGGAGCCGCCCTGCTGGTGCTGAGCGTGTGCACCGTCCCGCTGCTGCTCGTCGACTCCCTCTGGGTGATGCTCCCGCTCGTGGTCCTCGCCGGGGTCGCCGTCTCCCCGTCGCTGATCAGCGCCTTCACCCTGGCCGAGGTGCTCGTCCCGCGGGCGGCCGTCACCGAGGCGTTCACCTGGATCGGCACCGCCCTCGCGCTGGGGGTGGCCGTCGGTGCCTCGCTGGCGGGCAAGATCGTCGACACGGTGGGCGCCAACGCGAGCGTGCTGGTGGCCACCGTCGCCGCCCTCGTCGCGGCCGCCGCCGTCACCCTGGGACAACGGCTGCTGCACGTGCCCGCCGAGCACGCCGCCAGCCCCGCGCTGGCCCGGTGACGGCCCCCCGCCCGGCGGCCGGGGGTGGCCGGGTGCTCGGGGTGGCCCCCGAGCGGCTGGGCCGCTGGCTGGACGGCGTCGCCGACCGGCACGGCACCTTCAGCGACGTGCGGGTCGAGGACGGCGACGTCGTCGTCACCTGTGCGGACGCCACCTGGCTGCGGGTGAGCGGCCCACCGGGCTGGACGCCGGGGCCCGCGGTGCTCACCTCCCTGACCGTGGCCGCGAAGGCACCCCGGCGCACCGCCGTGCTGCTGGTCCGGCGCGGCCGCTGGGCGGTCGGGGTGTTCGACGGCGCCGCGCTCGTCGTCTCCAAGGTCGACGCCCGGCAGGTGCAGGGCCGCACCGCCGCCGGCGGCTGGTCGCAGCAGCGGTTCGCCCGGCGGCGGGCCAACCAGACCGACGCCGTGGTCGGCGCGGCCGCCGACACCGCGGCCCGGGTGCTGCTGCCGCACGCCGGTGGCCTGCAGGCGCTCGCCCCCGGCGGGGACCGGGGGCTGGTCGCCGAGGTGCTCGACGACCCGCGGCTGCGCCCGCTGGCCGAGCTGCCCCGGCTGCCCCCGCTGGACGTCGGTGAGCCGACCAAGGCGGTGCTGCTGCAGACCCCCGGCCAGTTCCGCGCCGTCCGGGTGCACATCGTCGAGCCGGGTGAGCGCCCGGCCGACTGAGCCGGCGCCGTCCGGCCGACTGGGCAGTTCCGGTCGCTCGCCACGGCATGTCCTCGCGTGTCGGCGACCAGAAGTGCACACTCGGGCCGTGCGGACCGGCCGGCCGCGGGGTAGCCCCGGCCGGTGACCGTTCCCCGCCGCGCCGCCGACGGCCGCCTCGACAGCCGTCCCGCCCTCGAGCCCGCCGCCGCACCCCTCCCGCCGGGCCTGACCACCCTGGACCTGGGGCCGTCGGCGGAGGCGGTGGTCGCGGTGCCCCCGGGGGAGCCGGGGCCCCGCCCGCTGCTGGTGTTCTGCCACGGCGCGGGCGGTTCGGCGGCCGATTCCCTCGCGCTGGTGGGGGAGCTGGCCACCGCCCGCGGGGTGGTCGTCGTCGCGCCGACGTCCGTGGCGTCCACCTGGGACCTCGTCGCCGGCGGGCTGGGGCGCGACGTCGCCACCATCGACGCCGCCCTCGCCCAGGTCTTCGCCCGCACGGCGGTCTCCCGGGTGGCGATCGGCGGGTTCTCCGACGGTGGCTCGTACGCCCTGTCGCTGGGGATCGCCAACGGCGACCTCACCGGGGCGGTGCTGGCCTTCTCCCCGGGGTTCGCCGCCCCACCGGGCCGGTACGGGCGCCCGCGGTTCTGGATCGCGCACGGCACCGACGACCGGGTGCTGCCGGTGGCGCGCTGCGGCCGGCGGGTCGCGGCGGAGCTGGCCGCCGACGGCTACGAGGTCACCTACGACGAGTTCGCCGGCGGCCACGTGGTCACGCCGGGGCTGGTCTCCGGGGCCCTCGGCTGGTGGCTGGACGGCCCCGGAGCCTGACCCGGCTCAGCCCCGCGGGGCCTCGGTGCTGGTCAGCTCGACCTGCTCGCGCCGCACCTGGTCGGCGACCCGGTGCTCCTCCGTCGTCCAGGACGTCGTCAGCCGCACCCGCTCGACCGGCTCCCGCTCGACCGAGACCACCGGCCGCTCGCCGTAGAGGGTCACCCACTCGCCGGTCCGGTCACCACCGACCCCGTCCGGGGCGTCGCCGGCCGACCGGTCGCCCGCGCGGAGCGGGAGGTGCTCGATCCGGGCCCGCTGCCGGGTCACCGTCACCGGGACCATGACCTCCTCGGTGACCTCCTCGATCCGCAGCACCGCCCGGGTCCACGGCTCGATCACCGTGCTGACCTGCAGCTGCTCCTCCGAGCGGGTCATCGCGGTGTCGGCCGAGCCGCCGGCGGTCGGGAACGGGCCGGTGCCGGAGTGCTCCAGCACCGGTGCGGTCCCGGCGACCGCGCCGACGCGGTAGTGCTCCTGCAGCGTGGCCTCCTCGTCGGGGCTGAGGTGGTCCGGGCGGGCCACGCGCGGGGCGGAGCGGACCGCCGTGGCGGGCACCGTCAGGTGCAGCCGCCCGCCGGAGAACTCGGCGCCGGCCATCGGCGCGATGACCGGCACCTCCTCGTCGTCGGGTGCGGCGTGCTGCCCGTCGGCGAGGCCGATCCAGGTCGGTTGGCCGGTCACGTCGTCGAGGAAGACCGCGGTCACGGTGCCCAGGGCAGTGCCGTCCCGGTCGTCGACGATCGCCCCGATGACGGGAGGCGGCGCGGAGTCACTGGTCATGCCCTGGTGGGTGCTCCGGTGTGGCCCCGGCTACACATCCCCGGCGCGCCGCGCGGCAGAAGTCGGTTGAGCCGCACCCCCCCCGCGCGCGTACCGTCCTCCGACCGTGTCTCCGACCCCCGCCCCCGCCGAGACCGCCCCCGACCCCGTCCTCGCCGCCGAGCGCGCCCACCTGGCCCGCGCGGCCGACTGCCTGACCCAGATGCGCACCGCGGCCGTCGCGGTCACCGACGCCGGGGTGGACGCCTGGGCCTCCGAACGGCTCGGTGCCGCCCGCGCCGAGCGGCTGCGCTCGCTGGCCGCCGACCCCGGGGTCCCGCCGTTCTTCGGCCGGACCGACGGGGAGGCCGAGACGTTCCACATCGGGCGCCGGCACGTGCGCGACGCCGTCGGTGACCCGGTCGTCATCGACTGGCGGGCGCCGATGAGCCGGCCGTTCTACCAGGCCAGCGCCGCCGACCCCCAGGGCCTGGTGCGCCGCCGCCGGTTCGGCTTCGCCGCCGGCGAGCTGACCGGCTACGAGGACGAGGTGCTGGCGGCCGGGGAGGAGCACGACAGCGCCTTCCTGCGCCAGGAGATCGAACGCCCCCGCAGCGGCCCGATGCGGGACATCGTGGCCACCATTCAGCCCGACCAGGACGACATCGTGCGGGCACCGCTCACCGAGTCGATCTGCGTGCAGGGCGCGCCGGGCACCGGGAAGACCGCCGTCGGGCTGCACCGGGCGGCCTACCTGCTCTACACCCACGGCGAGCAGCTGGCCCGCACCGGCGTGCTCGTGGTCGGGCCGAACCGCGCCTTCCTGCGCTACATCGAGCAGGTGCTGCCGGCTCTCGGGGAGGTCGAGGTCGACCAGGCCACCGTCGCCGACCTGACCGCCCGGGTGACCGTCCGGGCGCAGGACGAGCCGGCCGTCGCCGTCCTCAAGGGCGACCCGCGGATGGCCGAGGTGCTGCGGCGGGCGCTGTGGGGCGGCATCCGGAAGCCGGCCGACTCGGTCCAGGTCACGCTGTCCGGGCGGAAGTACCGGATCGGCGAGGACCGGCTCAAGCGCTTCGTCGACGACCTGCGCCGGGCCGGCACGAGCGGCGTCGACGACCAGCAGCTGGTGCACTACGCGGCCGGCCGGGAGCGGCTGGCCATGGGGCTGGCCGAGTACGCCCGGCGGCTGAAGGAGGCCGGTGGCGGCAGCCCGACGGACGCCGAGACCCGCCGGTGCGCCCGCAGCGCGGAGGTGCGCGCCTTCTGCGACGCGGTCTGGCCGGCGGTCGACGCCGCGGGGCTGGTGCACGACCTGCTCACCGACCCCGGACGGCTGGCCCGGGCGGCCCGCGGCGTCCTCACCGAGGAGGAGCAGGCGCTGCTGCACTGGCCGAAGGCGCCGCGGTCGGTGAAGAGCGCGCCCTGGACCGCGGCGGACGCCGTCCTGGTCGACGAGGTGGCCGGCCTGCTGGAGCGCACCCCCGGCTACGGGCACGTCGTCGTCGACGAGGCGCAGGACCTCTCCCCGATGCAGTGCCGGGCGATCGCCCGCCGGCTGGCCGCCGGCTCGCTGACCGTGCTCGGCGACCTCGCCCAGGCCACCAGCCCGTGGTCGGCGCCGGACTGGGCGCAGACGCTGGCCGGCCTCGGCCGGCCGGAGACGACGATCCGGCCGCTCACCCGTGGCTACCGGGTGCCCGGCGAGGTGCTGGACTTCGCCAACCGGCTGCTGCCCCGGATCGCCCCCGGGCTGCCCGCGGCGACGGCGGCGCGCTCGGAGCCGGGCTCGCTGCGACTGCACCCGGTGGCGACGCTGGCCGGGCCGCTGGCCGGGGTGGTCGCCGAGCTGGCCGCGGCCGAGGGGTCGACCGGGGTCGTCTGCGCCGACGCGGACGTCGCCGAGGTGGTCGGGATGCTGACCGCCGCCGGGCTGGAGGTCACGGCGCTGGCCGACGACGGCAGCGCACCCGCCCGGGTCTCCGTGGTGCCGGCGACCCTGGTCAAGGGGCTGGAGTTCGACCACGTCGTCGTGGTGGAGCCGGCGGCGATCGTGGCCGCCGAGCCGCGTGGGCTGCACCGGCTCTACGTCGTCCTGACCCGAGCGGTGAGCAGCATGGTCGTCCTCCACCGCGGTGAGCTGCCCGAGCTGCTCGCCGGCTGAGGCGCCGTCCCTAGGCTGCGGGGCATGTCCTCCCTGCGCCGAGCCCTGCGCGTGCCCCCTGCCCCGGTCCGGCTGGGGGAGATCGACCCCCGGTCGACCCCGCACGTCCCCGGTGACAAGGAGAAGACCAGGGACGTGATGCGGGTCGACGCCGAGCGGCTGGCCGAGCTGCAGCAGCGGCTCTACGCGGAGGGCACCGGCGGCAGCCGGCGGCGGGTGCTGCTGGTGCTGCAGGGCATGGACACCAGCGGCAAGGGTGGCGTGGTGAAGCACGTCGTCGGGGCGATGGAGCCGCACGGCGTGCAGGTGGTCTCCTTCGGCACGCCGACGCCGGAGGAGCTGCGGCACTCGTTCCTCTGGCGGGTGCGCCGTTGCCTGCCCGGGCCGGGGAAGGTGGGGGTGTTCGACCGCTCGCACTACGAGGACGTGCTGATCGGCCGGGTGCGGCAGCTGGCCACCCCCGAGGTGATCGAGCGCCGCTACCGGGAGATCACCCGGTTCGAGCGTCAGCTGGTCGCCGACGACGTCACCGTGCTCAAGGTCTTCCTGCACCTGTCCCCGTGGGAGCAGAAGCAGCGCCTGCTGGCGCGGCTCGACGACTCGACCAAGCGCTGGAAGTTCGACCCCTCCGACGTCGACGAGCGGGCGCTGTGGCCGGAGTACCAGCAGGCGTACGCGGCGGCGATGGAGCGCACCGACACCGACACCGCCCCCTGGTACGTCGTGCCGGCCGACCGCAAGTGGTACCGCAACTGGGCCGTCGGGCGGCTGCTGCTGGAGACCCTCACCGACCTGCAGCCGCGCCTGCCCGAGCCGGCCTGGGACGTCGACGAGCAGCGGGACCGGCTGATCGAGGAGCAGCCGCTCAGCGGCTGACCCGCGGGCGCCCCCGGCGCAGGCGCTCGTCCAGCGCCTCCGTGCAGAGCCAGCCGGCGATCAGCACCAGGTGCAGCAGGAACAGCCAGAAGCCGACGGCGACCACGCCGCCGACCACGGTGAGCCCGCCGAACGGTGCGCCCAGGTCCAGCGGCAGGGACAGGAAGAGCACGAACCCCTGCAGGAACCCCGACAGGCAGGCCGCGGTGAACAGTGCGCCGGCGCCCACCGCCGCCCACCGCAGCCGCCCGGCGGCGACCACCCCGAACACCCAGGCCAGCGGCACGGTGAGCACGCCGAGCACCGAGTAGTAGCCGACCGCGAAGGCCGCCAGCCCGTTGCTCACCCCGGGTTCGGTGGACAGCTCGGCCAGCGCCTGACCGGCCCGCAGCAGCGGCCAGGTCAGCAGCGGCGCGACCAGCAGCAGCGGCAGCGCCAGCAGCCGGCCGCGCCAGGCGGTGAACCGGTCGTGCGCCGGGCTGAACCGCAGCAGCGACCGGCGCAGCCCCTCGCCGTACAGGGAGATGGGCAGCAGCGTGAGCAGGGCGCCGACCACGGAGAGCCCGGTGCCGGCCTCGGCCAGCCGGGTGAGGGCTGCCGGGGCGCCGAGCTCGGCGGGCAGCACCTCGGCCAGCCGGCCGGTGAGCCGTTCGACGGTCACCCGGCCGGTGACCCAGCTGGTCAGCGCGAGGGAGAGGACCAGGCCCGGGACGACGGCGATGCCCGCGTAGAAGGTGAGCCCGGCGGCGATGAGCGAGGTGTCCCGTCCGCGCAGCCGGTGGCGCACCGATGCCGCGAGGCCCCGCGCCTCGTCCGCCGCCCGCACCGCGACATGTGACCACGGGCGGGGCACCTGGCGCCCGTCGGCCGAGGGTCAGTCGACGAGGCCGCCGACCAGCAGCATGTAACCGAAGATCACGACCAGGATGAGCACGATGACGCCGGCGAAGACGGCGCGGCTCCGGTTCTGCCGCGACTTCGGCGGCTGGCCCTGGTCGGAGGAGCGGTTCGGCGGGGTGCTCATGGCGTCTCCAGTGGTCGTCGGGGCCGGTCGGTCCCGGGCTCTGGTGCCTCCGTTCCCCGTAGGCGGTTGATCACGCACGGATGCCGCGGCCTCACCGGCCGAGCAGGTGCCGGGCCGCGGCGAAGCCGCCGAGCCCGCTGACCCCACCGCCGCGGACCGTGCCCCCGGACGACGCTGCGACGACCCGCGGGTGCGCGGTCGCCACGCCCCAGGTGCCGGCCTGCCCCGGGTCGGTCGCCACCGGCCAGGACAGGTCCCCGTGGAAGATGTGCCCGCCCGGCATGGCCAGCGCGCCCTCGACGTCCAGGGGCGAGGCCGCCTGCAGGCAGGGCCGCCCCTCGGCGTCGGTGGCCAGGCAGTCGGCCAGCGGCTCGGTGAGGTGGTCGTCGAGCTGGGCGACGACCCGGCGCACCGCCTCCTCCCGGGTGCCCACCGGGTCGGCCGCGAAGAGCTCGGCCGGGGTGTGCAGCCCGAACAGGGTCAGGGTGTGCAGCCCGGTGGCACCGGTGATCGACGGGTCGGTCAGCGAGTGGCAGTACACCTCGAACGGGACGACGTCGGGCAGCCGGCCGGCGCCGGCCTGGGCGAACGCGGCGTCGATGGCCGACGCCGACTCGTCGACGTGCACGGTGCCGCTGAAGACCCGGTGCGGGTCGTCCCCGGAGCGCAGCCCGGGCAGCCGCCGCAGCACCATGTTGACCTTCAGCTGCGACCCGGACGGGCGCGACGCCGGCGGCGCGCCGAGCAGCTCGTCCAGCACCGTCGGCGCGGCGCCGCCCACCACGTGCCCGGCGTCGGCGGCATGCGCCGTCCCGTCGTCGTCGGTCCAGTGCACGGTGACCCCGTCGGCGCGGGGCTCCAGTGCGGTCACCGTGGCCCGGGTCAGCAACCGAGCCCCGGCGGTGCGGGCGGCGGTGGCGATCGCGCCGCTGACCGCGCCCATGCCGCCGACCGGCACCCGCCAGCGGCCGGTGCCGTTGCCGACCAGGTGGTAGAGGAAGCAGCGCCCGGCGAGCCCGTCGGCGGCGTGCACGTCGGCGAAGGTGCCGATCAGGCCGTCGGTGAGGGCGATGCCGCGCACGTCGTCGTCGGTCAGGTGGTCGGCCACCACGTCGGCCAGCGGCCGCTCGCGCAGGTCGTGCCAGATGCCCGGGTCGCGCAGCCGGCCGGTGAGCTCCCTCTCGCTGGGCAGCGGTTCGGTGAGGGTGGGCGCGAGGTCCTCGGCCAGGGTGGACAGCCGGCCGTAGAGGCGCTGCCAGCCGGCAAGCTCGGCGTCCCCGCCGGTGAGCGCCCGGAAGGACGCCGCCGTCGCGGGCCCCTCGTCCCGCTCGACCAGCAGGCTCCGGTGCCGGCCGTCACGGCGCAGCGGCGTCCAGGAGGCCACCGCACGGTCGCGCAGCTCCAGCCGCAGCCCCAGGTCGGTGACGATCCGGTCGGGCAGCAGGCTGACCAGGTAGGAGTACGCCGAGAGCCGGACGTCGACGCCGGGGAACACCTGCTGGCTGACCGCGGCGCCGCCGAGCACCTCGCGCCGTTCGAGCACCAGCACCGACCACCCGGCGCGCGCCAGGTATGCGGCGGCGACCAGCCCGTTGTGCCCACCGCCGACGACGACCGCGTCGTACCGGGCGGCGGTCATCCCAGCTCCCGGGCGAAGCAGAGCGAGAACGGGTCGTCGACGTAGTGCCCGAACGTCGGGATCGGCCGGTAGCCGGCCGACGTGTACAGCCCGACCGCCTCCGGCTGGCGAGGGCCGGTCTCCAGCTTCAGCGTCGACCAGCCGCGGCGGAGGGCCTCGGCCTCCAGGCCGGCGAGCAGCTGCCGGGACACCCCCCGCCCGCGGGCGGCCGGGACGACGTACATCCGCTTGATCTCCGCCTCGCGTGGCCCCAGCGGGCGGAGCGCGCCGCAGCCGACCGGCGTGCCGTCGTCGTCCCGGGCGAGCAGCACCACGGCGACGTCGGTGGCGGACGGCGGCACGCCCGGTTCGCTCGCGCCGTCGTAGCGGGCGCGCAGCTCGACCTGCTGGGCAGCGGTGAGCGCAGCGACGGCGGGGTCGTCCCAGGGGACGGCGGCGAGGGTCGGCACCGGGTCATCCTGGCCTGCGGGGGTGCGGCTCCTCCACGAGGCCACCTACCAGGTCCCGGCGAGGAAGCCGGGGAGTGCCGCGCCGGGGCACCTGCGGGCCGCGAGCGTGGCGACAGCGGCAGCTTCACCAGCCGCTTGCGGAGCGTGACGACGGATCGGCCGGCGGTGGTGGCGCAGACCCCACCCTCCACCGGAGGGCGCAGTGGTCCCGCCGGGTCCGGCTGCCCAGCTCAGGCCGCGTGTCGGCGCTCTGGCCGGGAGACGATCCGGGTCCGCAGGACGCACTGGCCGGACGATTCGGCGTGCCTGTCACCCTCGGTGAGCGTGTCGGAGCACACCACCGGAGTTTCTCAACAAAATCGCAAAGGGCGTTTGTCACGAGCCCATAACGCACTTACGGTGGGCGACGGTCCGGACGGGCACCTCAGCCACCCATCGGTGGCGACCGACCAGACCGCCGCCGAACTCCGCGGCCCGTGCACTCCGGCGGGCCAGGGGACCGGGGACCCACCGCAGCACTGGGGTGAAGCACTGCGCGGCCGAGCCGGGCCGCACGTGCCGGGTGTCTTCCCATCCGAACCCGTCAGCTAACTCGGTAGGCGGCACGTTGGAAGAAAGGACCACCCGCCGAACATGGCGAGTTCGCTCAATCCTGCCCGCCGTGGGTCCACCTCCCGTCGGGCCGTCGTCACCCTCCTCGCCGCCGGGGCCCTCGTGGCCGTCCCGCTGCTGAACCCCGCGCCCGCGGCGGCCGAGCCCACCACGTCCGCCGAGGCCGCCACGCTGGTCGCCGAGCGGGCCCACGACCTCGAGGTCGTCACCGAGCAGTTCAACGACGCCCGGGTCGAGCTCGAGGCCAAGCAGGCCGAGGTCGACGCCGCTGCCGCCCAGGTCGAGGCCGCCGAGGCTGCCCTGTCCGGCGCTCGGGACCGCGTCCGTGAGGTCGCCCGCAGCGCCTACACCGGCGACCAGCTGAGCACCCTGCAGGCGATGCTCACCAGCGAGTCCGCCGACGAGCTGATGGACCGCGTCGGCACGCTGGACTCCATCGCCGACCACAACAACGGCATCCTGGGCGAGGCCGTCACGGCCGACGAGCAGGCCACCGAGGCCAAGGCCGCCGCCGAGGCCGCCGCCACCGAGGCGCAGGCCCAGCTGGACCAGGTCGAGAAGCAGCGCGCCGACCTGAACAAGCAGATCGCCGAGTACCAGGCGATGTACGAGCGGCTCTCCGCCGCGGAGCAGGCCGCCTCCCGGGCCGAGGCCGAGCGGCGGCACGCCGCCGAGGCTGCCGAGGCCGCTGCGGCCGAGCAGAGCTCCGCCTCGAGCTCGAGCTCGAGCTCCGGTTCCCGCTCGGGTGGGGGCGGCAACGCCCGCGCCGCGGCTCCGGCCGCGCCGGCCGCACCGGCCCCGTCTGCGCCGGTCGTCGCCTCCAGCGGCGCTGCAGCGACCGCGGTCAGCACCGCCATGGCCCAGCGCGGCAAGCCCTACGTCTGGGCCGCCGCCGGTCCGGGCTCCTTCGACTGCTCCGGCCTGGTGCAGTACGCCTACGCCGCAGCCGGCATCTCGCTGCCGCACTCCAGCCGGGCGCAGGCGAGCATGGGCCGTGCGGTCTCCCGCGGGGAGCTGCAGCCGGGCGACCTCATCGCCTTCTACTCGCCGGTCACCCACATCGGCATCTACATCGGCAACGGGCAGATGGTGCACGCGCCGACCTCCGGCGACGTGGTCAAGGTCGCCAGCATCGACGTGATGGGGAGCATCACCGCGATGCGCCGGATCGCCGGCTGACGCCAGCGCTCCAGCACGAACGCCGGTGCCCCGGTCGCCTCACGGCGGCCGGGGCACCGGCGTGTCCGGGTGCCCTGGCAGGGCCCCCTCCCGGGTCCCGCCCTGCGCCTGCGAAGGGTCGGGAGGAGGGGGCTTCATCACATCGGGGAGACCGCGGCGCCGGTGGTTCGTTGTCCCCGGTCGTGGCTGCCCGTCTCCTCGCCCCCGCCCCCGTGGCCCGCGTCTTCCGTGTCGTCGCCGTCGCCGAGGCGGTGTCCTGGGTGCTCCTCCTCGCCGGGATGTTCGTCAAGTACGTGCCGAAGACCTCCGAGGTCGGCGTCCAGGTGTTCGGCCCGGTCCACGGCGCCGTCTTCATCGCCTACGTCCTGGTGACCCTGGTCGCCTGGCGGGTGCTGCGCTGGTCGCTCGGCACCACCGTCCTCGCGCTGGCCGCCTCGGTGCCCCCGCTGGCCACCCTCTGGTTCGAGCACTGGGCCCGCCGCACCGGCCGGCTGCCGGTGAGCGAGACCGCCGCCGTCCGGGCTGGCTAGCCTCCGGGGATGGCCGAGCCCGTGCTGCCCTCCACCGCCCGCACCCTGCTGGCGCGCACCGCCCGCGTGCAACGCGACGGCCGGGCGCCCGGCCTGGTCGCCGGCGTGGTCCGCGACGGCGGGCTGGCCTGGTCGGCCGCGCGTGGCGACGTCGCCGACCCGCACACCGACGTCCAGTACCGCCTCGGTTCGATCAGCAAGACGGTCACCGCCCTGGTGGTGATGCGGCTGCGCGACGAGGGCGCCCTGGACCTGGACGACCTGCTGGGCGACCACCTGCCGGACACCCCGCTGGGCGACCGCACGGTCGGGCAGCTCCTCTCCCACCTCGCCGGGGCGGGCGCGGAGAGCCCGGGCGGCTGGTGGGAGCGCGTGCCCGGCGGCACGCTGGCCCAGCTGCCGCTCAGCGACGACGACGTGGTGCTGGGCGCCGCGCGACGGTTCCACTACTCCAACCTGGGCTTCGGTCTGCTCGGTGAGCTGGTCGCCCGACACCGCGGCCGACCGTGGTCGGACGTCGTCCGCGACGAGGTGCTGCTGCCCCTGGGCATGACGCGCACCACGCCGCGCCCCAGCGGCGCCGCCGCCGAGGGCCGCGCGGTGCACCCGTGGGCCGACGTCGTGCTGCGTGAGCCCGAGCACGACGCCGGGGTGATGGCCGCGGCCGGTCAGCTGTGGGCGACGCTGGCCGACCTGGGCAGGTTCGCCGCGTTCCTGCTCGGCGACACCGCCGAGGTGCTCTCCCCGGCGACGCTGGAGGAGATGACCGTGCCGGCCGGGGTCGACTCCTCGGCGGCCGGCTGGTCGGCCTACGGCCTGGGGCTGCAGGTGGTGCGCGCCGACGGCGTGACCCTGGTCGGCCACGGCGGCTCGATGCCCGGCTTCCTCGCCGGGGTCTTCGTCGACCGGGCCGAGCAGGCCGGCGCGGTGATGCTGGCCAACACCACCAGCGGGCTGGACCCGCTCGTCCCCGGGTTGCTCGCCGATCTCCGGGCGGCCGAGCCGCGTATCGTCGACGCCTGGACGCCGGCGCCCCCGCCGGTGCCGCTGGACGTCCTCGGCGTCTGGTTCTGGGGGCCGGCCCCGTACGTGCTGCGGGCGCAGGGCGAACGGCTGCTGCACCTGGGTCCGCTGCCCGGGCGTCCCGGGCGGGCCAGCCGGTTCACCGCGCGGGCGGACGGCACCTGGGTGGGCCTGGACGGCTACTACGCCGGGGAGACGCTGCGGATCGCCCCCGACCACCTGGACCTGGCGACCTTCGTCTTCACCCGCACGCCCTACGACCCGGCGGCGCCGGTGCCCGGCGGGGTCGACGCGGAGGGCTGGCAGGGGCGAGCGTGACGGAACGGCCCCGCTGCTGGGTCCCGCCGTGACCTCGCGAGTGGTGGGGGGCGGCGGGGCCCTTCACCGGTCGAACGCGTCCATCGTCGTCTTCACCACCGCGCCGTAGGCCAGGTGCGGGACGACGTCGCTGACCCAGTCGGTGGTCGACCAGGTGCGCGGGTCGGTGATGCCCAGGACGGTCATCGGGCCGTTCGAGCCGATCAGCACGCCGACCGTCGTCAGCGCCGTCCCGATCAGCGGCCGGGAGCGGAACCCGGCGGCGCGGGCCAGCCCGGCGAGGACGCCGACGCCGATCCCGGCGGCCAGCCCGGTCATCGGGCCGAGCCCCTGCACCCGGTTCTGCCGGGTCTCCTCGTCACCGGGGATCTGCACGTGCACCTTGTCGGCCAGCGCCTCGACGGTCTGCTCCGGGGTCGAGCTGCTGCCCCTCCCGCGCACCACCATGTCCAGGTAGGTGACGGCGTTCAGCGCCGTGGTGCCGGCCGCACCGGCGGCGGCGCCGCGCAGCACCCAGCCCAGCGTGCCGATCCCGCGCTTGCCCGTGCCGATGGTGCCCAGAGGGGTCCGCTTCGCCATGATCGCGGGCTACCCGGCCCGGGCGGCGGGTGAAACGGGCTCAGTCGCGGGTGAGCACCAGGACCGTCGCCCGGCGGGCGGCCCGGCGGTCGCGGACGACCACGAGGGCACCCATCAGGACCGCGGCGCCCGCGGCGCCGGCCACCAGTGCCAGCGCCTTCGTCCCGTCCGCCTCCTCGGCCTGCGCGCCGACCGGGGGGCCCGGGGTCGGCGGATCCGCCACCGCGGCGATGCCCCGGGCCTCCGCCGCCAGCTGGGGGGTGAGCGGGGCGGTGCCGCCGCAGAGGTCGGCGGCGAGCTGACCCTCCGGGAGGTCCGGTGGGTCGGTCGCGAAGATCAGGAACGGTCCGTCACCCGTCAGCTCCAGGCCGCAACTGGCCCCCGAGCAGGCGGAGACCACCTGCTGCCGTGCGCTCGCCACGCCCTTGTGCAGGGTGTCGACGGCGAACACGTGCAGCGCGGGGTCGCCGCTGCTGCCTCCCGGCCGCAGCACCTCGCGGGAGACCAGCGTGCCGGTGAAGACGGCGTCGGCCCGGTCGAACTGCTCGGCGGTGTCCGCCGTCGTGCAGCTGCAGGCCGACGCGGGGGAGGGCGTGACCCAGCCGGCGACCAGCAGGGCCCCGCCGAGCAGCAGGGTCGTCGGCCAGCGGTGCACAGCGGCAGCGTGCTCGCGCCCGGCCCGGCCCGCCAGCCCCGGCGGCCGCCGGTGCTCAGCCGGCGGTGGCCCCGTCCTCGGCGTCGCGGGTGGCGCCGGCGGCGCGCTCCAGCAGCGGGGCCATCCGGTGGTCGATGAACCGGCGCAGCGCGAGGTTGGTGTCGGTGCGCTGCACGCCGGGGATCGCCAGCACCTGCTCGCTGATCCGCCAGAGGTCGTCGGCGTCGACGGCGACGACCTGGACCAGCAGGTCGGCGGCGCCGGAGAGGCCGGTGACCTCCAACACCTCCGGGATCCCCGCCAGCGCCTCGGCGACGTCGGCCAGGCTGCGCTGCACCACCTGCACCGTCACGTAGGCGCCCAGCCGGTAGCCCAGTGCTTCGGGGCGGACCCGCCGCTCGAAGGGGTCGAGGATGCCGGTGGACTCCAGCCGGGCGAGCCGGGACTGGACGGTGTTGCGTGCCAGGCCGAGGGTCTGGGCCAGCGAGGAGACGGTGGCCCGGGGGTCCTCCGACAGGGCCAGCAGCAGCCGTGCGTCGGTGGTGTCGAGTCGGGCGGTGCCGGCGGTCACGATGTGCAGTCTGACATGCGAGGACGTCCTACTACCGGTCATCGTGCGCAGCCAGTGGGACGGATCTTGCGCAGATCGGCTCCGTGGTGATCTGCTGAACGGCGCTCTGGCGTGCCACGATGTGTGAGCGACGCCACACCCGGGCGCCGCGAGGACGTCCAGCGCGGGACTCCCGGAGACCCCGGGGGCCCCGCGAGACGGCGAGGAGGGACGCGCATGACCGCGCTGTCGCACACCACCGAGGTGGTCGACCCCGTACCGGGAGCCGGTGCTCCCCATCTGCCCGGGCAGCCGGGGCTCGTCCAGCTGCTCACGCCCGAGGGCGAGCGGGTCGAGCACCCCGACTACGCGCTCGAGGTGAGCGACGAGGAGCTGCGCGGTCTCTACCGCGACCTGGTGCTCGTCCGCCGCTGGGACTCCGAGGCCACCGCCCTGCAACGGCAGGGTGAGCTGGGGCTGTGGGCGTCGCTGCTCGGCCAGGAGGCGGCCCAGGTGGGCGCCGGCCGGGCGCTGGCCGCCGACGACATGGCCTTCCCGACCTACCGTGAACACGGCGTGGCCTGGACCCGCGGGGTCGACCCACTGCACGTGCTCAGCCTGTTCCGCGGGGTCGACCAGGGCGGCTGGGACCCGGTGGCCACCGGTTTCAACCTCTACACCGTCGTCATCGGCGCGCAGACCCTGCACGCCACCGGCTACGCGATGGGGCTGCAGCGCGACGGCGCGGAGAACGCCACCCTGGCCTTCCTCGGCGACGGCGCCACCAGCCAGGGCGAGGTCAACGAGGCGATGATCTGGGCCGCCACCTTCGCCGCACCCGTGGTCTTCTTCTGCCAGAACAACCAGTACGCGATCAGCGCCCCGATCGAGCGGCAGTCCCGGGTGCCGCTGTTCCACCGGGCCGGCGGCTTCGGCTTCCCCGGCGTCCGGGTCGACGGCAACGACGTCCTGGCCGTGCTGGCGGTCACCCGGGCGGCCCTGGCCGCCGCCCGCGACGGCCAGGGCCCCACCTTCATCGAGGCGTTCACGTACCGGATGGGCGCGCACACCACCTCCGACGACCCGACCCGGTACCGGCTGGCCAGCGAGCTGGAGGAGTGGAAGCTGCGCGACCCGATCGCCCGGGTCAAGGCGCACCTGTCGCGCAGCGGCGCCGCCGACGCGGACTTCTTCGCCGCGGTCGAGGCCGAGGCCGACGCACTGGCCGAGCGGATCCGCAGCGGCACCCGGGAGCTGGCCCCGCCGGCGCCCACCGAGATCTTCGACCACGTCTACGCCGAGATGCCGCCCGAGCTGGCCCGGCAGCGCGCGGAGTTCGTCGAGTACCACGCCGGCTTCGACACCCAGGGGCGCTGAGATGAGCGAGACGCTGACCATCGGCAAGGCGCTCAACCTCGGTCTGCGCCGGGCGATGGAGGACGACGCGAAGGTCGTGCTCATGGGCGAGGACATCGGCCGCCTGGGCGGGGTCTTCCGGATCACCGACGGCCTGCAGAAGGACTTCGGCGAGGACCGGGTCGTCGACACCCCGCTGGCCGAGGCCGGCATCCTCGGCACCGCGGTGGGGCTGGCGATGCGCGGCTACCGGCCGGTCTGCGAGATCCAGTTCGACGGGTTCGTCTTCCCGGCCTACAACCAGATCGTCACCCAGGTCGCCAAGCTGCACGCCCGCTCGAAGGGCCGGCTCCCGATGCCGATCGTCATCCGGATCCCGTTCGGCGGTGGCATCGGCGCGGTGGAGCACCACAGCGAGAGCCCCGAGGCGTACTTCGCGCACACCGCCGGGCTGAAGGTCGTCAGCATCAGCACCCCGGCCGACGCCTACTGGGGCATCCAGCAGGCGGTCGCCCACCCCGACCCGATCGTCTTCCTCGAGCCCAAGCGGCGGTACTGGGAGAAGGGGCAGGTCGACCTCGACGGGGCGCCGGCGCCGCTGTTCGCCTCCCGCGTCGTCCGCGGCGGCGACGACGTCACGGTGCTGGCCTACGGGCCGATGGTGAAGACGGCGCTGCAGGCCGCGGACGCCGCCGCCGAGGAGGGCCGCTCGCTGGAGGTGGTCGACCTGCGCACCCTGTCCCCGCTGGACCTGGAGCCGGTGTACGCCTCCGTGCGCCGCACCGGGCGGTGCGTCGTCGTGCACGAGGCGCCGCTGACGCTGGGTCTCGGCGCGGAGATCGCCGCCCGGGTCACCGAGACCTGCTTCCACTCCCTGGAGGCGCCGGTGCTGCGGGTGGGCGGTTACGACACCCCCTACCCGCCGTCGAAGCTCGAGGAGGACTACCTCCCCGACCTCGACCGGGTGCTGGACGCGGTCGACCGGGCGATGGGGTTCTGATGGCCGAGCTGCGTCAGTTCCGGCTGCCCGACGTCGGCGAAGGGCTCACCGAGGGCGAGATCCTGTCCTGGCTGGTCGCGGTGGGCGACACCGTGGCGGTCAACCAGCCGCTGTGCGAGGTCGAGACGGCCAAGGCCGCCGTCGAGCTGCCCTCGCCCTTCGCCGGCACCGTCGTCGAGCTGCTGCACGAGGTCGGGACGACGGTCGACGTCGGCGCGCCGATCATCACCATCGACACCGGCGCCCCCGCGGACGGCGCCACTGCGGCCGCCCCGGCCGCCGAGGAGCGCACCGCCGTCCTGGTGGGCTACGGCCCGCGCACCACCGAGCCGCGCCGGCGCCCCCGCCGGAGCGCCGTCCCGGCGGAGGCCGACCACGGCTCCGGTGCGGACCGCCCGCCGCTGCTCGCCACCGCTCCCGACACCACCGTCAAGCCGGTGCGGCACGGCGGGCTGGAGGCCGGCCGGGCCGCCGAGGCGCAGGCCGACCGTGCCGCCGCCGCGGCCCCCGCGCTCGCGGCCACGCCGGGTGCCGGCGCGCTCCGGCCGCTGGCCAAGCCGCCGGTCCGCAAGTACGCCAAGGACCTGGGTATCGACCTGGCCTCGATCACCGGCACCGGGGACGGCGGGGTGATCACCCGCGCCGACGTCGACGCGGCGCGCGCCGCCGCCGACCGGCCGGCCGGCGTGGCCACCGCGCGCACCGAGACGGTGCTGGCGGAGACCCGGATCCCGATCAAGGGCGTGCGCAAGGCCACCGCGGCGGCCATGGTGAGCAGCGCGTTCACCGCGCCGCACGTCACCGAGTTCCTCACCGTCGACGTCACCCGCACGATGAAGCTGCGCGAGCGGCTGGCCGCCCGCCCGGAGCTCGCCGGGGTGAAGGTCAGCCCGCTGCTGTTCGTCGCGAAGGCGCTGCTGCTGGCCGTCGGCCGGCACCCGATGGTGAACAGCAGCTGGGACGAGGCGGCGCAGGAGATCGTGGTGAAGTCCCAGGTCAACCTGGGCATCGCCGCCGCGACGCCGCGTGGGCTGGTCGTCCCCAACATCAAGGACGCCGGCCGGCTGTCGCTGCCGGAGCTGGCCGGGGCGCTGAGCGAGCTCACCGCCACCGCGCGCGCCGGCCGCACGCCCCCGGCGGACATGACCGGCGGCACCATCACCATCACCAACGTCGGGGTGTTCGGCGTCGACACCGGCACCCCGATCCTCAACCCCGGCGAGTCGGCGATCCTCGCGTTCGGTGCCGTCCGGGCCATGCCCTGGGTGCACAAGGGCAAGGTCGTGCCACGGCAGGTGACCACGCTGGCGCTGTCGTTCGACCACCGGGTGATCGACGGCGAGCTGGGGTCGCGGTTCCTCGCCGACGTCGGCGCGCTGCTGCACGACCCCGGCACCGCCCTCACCTTCTGAACTCCGGCCGGGCCGCTCGGCAGCGATAGCGTGCACCAGTGACCTCACTGGACCGGTTGCTGTCCTTCGCGGCGCGTTCCCGCGTGCCCGGCGGGTTCGGGTGGCAGGGCGGGGACGGCGCCGTCCTGCCCGACCGCCCGCTGCAGACCTGGATCACCGCCCGGATGACCCACGTCTTCGCGCTCGCCTCGCTGCTCGGGCACGCCGGCGCGGACGAGCTGGCGGCCCACGGCGTCGCCGCGTTGCGGACCGGGCCGCTGCACGACGCCGAGCACGGCGGCTGGCTCTCCGCCGCCGACGACGACACCAAGGCCGCCTACGTGCACGCTTTCGCGGTGCTCGCCGGGGCGACGGCCAGCACCGCGGGGATCGCCGGCGGCCGCGAGCTGCTCGACGAGGCGCTGGGCGTCTGGGAGCAGCGGTTCTGGGACGACGAGGCGGGCCTGGCCCGGGAGTCCTTCGACCGGACCTGGGCCTCGGCCGAGGACTACCGGGGCGCCAACGCCAACATGCACGGGGTGGAGGCGATGCTCGCCGCCGCCGACGCGCTGGCCGGCAGCGACCCGGGCGCCACCGCCCGGCTGCGCACGCACGCGCTGCGGGCGACCGAGCGGGTCGTGCACGGCTGGACGCGGGAGCGGGACTGGCGGCTGCCCGAGCACTTCACGGCGGACTGGGAGCCGCTGCCGGAGCTGAACCGGGACCGGCCGGCCGACCCGTTCCGGCCGTACGGGGTGACGATCGGGCACCAGTTCGAGTGGGCCCGGCTCTGCTGGCACCTGGCGGCCGCGCTCGGCGAGCACGCCCCGGGCTGGCTGCGCACCGACGCCGACGGGCTGTTCACCGCGGCGGTCGAGCGCGGCTGGGCCGCCGACGGGCACCCGGGCTTCCCGTACACGCTCGACTGGTCCGACCGGCCGGTGGTGGTCGCCCGGATGCACTGGGTGCTCTGCGAGGCGATCGCGGCGGCGGCGGTCCGGTTCGCCGTCACCGGCGATCCGCGGACGGCGACCCTGCAGCACCGCTGGGAGGAGCTGGGCGAGCGGCTGTTCCTGGACGAGGCGGTGGGCAGCTGGCACCACGAACTGACCCCCGAGGGCGTGGTCGCCGAGGTCACCTGGGCCGGCAAGCCCGACGCCTACCACCTCGCGCAGATGCTGCTGCTGCGCGAGGCCCCGGTCGCCGGCAGCGTCGCCGCCGCCGTCCTCGCGTCCCGCTGATCCTGGACAAGACCCCGCTGTGCTGCTTCGGTGCGCCCGGACAGCGGCGCCGGCCGGTGTCGCGGTGACCGGCCCGGGAGGAACTGGACGATGAGCAGGACGGGGAGCGGTGGTGCCGCTCGGGTCGAGGAGCTGCGGGAGCCGCTGGGGGTGCCGACCCTGCTCCTGTGGCGCCGCATCGGACCGGCCGCGGGTGCCGGGGCGGTGCTCTGCGTCCTGACCGGGCTGGCCGTGCTGGTCACCCGGGACGAGGCAGGCGCGGCGGTCGGGCTGCTCCTGCCTCGCGCGTAGGCGGCGTCGCGAGATCGGGCTGGCCGGGGTCTCCGGCCTCGCGTGGCACCCACCAGCCCGAGGTGATCACCGCAGGAGTCCAGCGGAACGGGTGCGCCCGGTCACCGGGCGTGTACCCGGCGGGCGCCGTCGGGTAGGGGGCTGCTGGACGTACGAGACCCCCGAGCAGAGGAGGCTCCCCATGGCGAACGTGGAGAAGTCGATCGACGTGGACGTGCCGATCCGGCAGGCCTACGACCAGTGGACGCAGTTCGAGTCCTTCCCGCAGTTCATGAACGGGGTCGAGCGGATCACCCAGCTCGACGACCGGCACACCCACTGGGTCACCAAGATCGGTGGCGTGGAGCGGGAGTTCGACGCCGAGATCACCGAGCAGCACCCCGACGAGCGGGTGGCCTGGAAGAGCACCGACGGCGAGGCCAAGCACGCCGGCGTGGTCACCTTCCACAAGATCAGCGACAACACGACCCGGGTGATGGTCCAGCTGGACTGGGAGCCGCAGGGCGTCGTGGAGAAGGTCGGTGCCGCGGTCGGCGTCGACGACCGGCAGATCACCGCCGACGTGAAGCGCTTCAAGGAGTTCATCGAGAGCCGTGGCACCGAGACCGGTGCCTGGCGCGGTGATGTCCCGCGCGAGGGCTGACGGACGGAACCCGGCTGCGAGCCGGGACGACGACGGCGCCCGCCCCCTCGGTCGAGGGGGCGGGCGCCGTCGTGACGTGCAGAGGGGTCCTTCAGTCGGCGTCGAGGTCGCTGGCGACCATGCCGGCGATCCGGTCGAGCACCGCCTCGTCGTCGCTGCTGACGGTGACCTCGGTGCCCTGCTTGGCGCCGAGGGTCATGATCATCAGCGGCGACCCGGCGTCGACGGGGTTGCCCCCGGGGCCGGCCAGGGTGACCGGCACCCCGGACTTGGTGACGGCCTCGGCGATGAGCGCCGCCGGGCGGGCGTGCAGGCCGACGGCGGAGCCGACGGTCACTGTCTTGGAGGGCATCGGTGCCTGCCTTCTGAGGTCGGGGTCCTGGTGGTCAGTGTGCCGGTCGGGTGACCGCGGGCTGCGCCGGGGCGTTCCCGGCACCGGGGCCACCGGCCACGTCGGACGTCAGGTCGGCGCCGGGCGCACCCTCGGTGGGCTTCCGGCCGATGCTCTTGGCGATGGTGACCGCGACGCCGCCGACGATCGCGCCCGCGACGACCGCGAGCAGGAACAGCCAGAAGTTGCTCATCGCGAACCAGACGAAGAACCCGCCGTGCGGGGCCTGCAGCTCCAGGCCGAGGCCGGCGACGATCGCGCCGGTGGTGGCGCCACCGAGCATCATCGACGGGATCACCCGCAGCGGGTCGACCGCGGCGAACGGGATGGCCCCCTCGGAGATGAACGACGCCCCCAGCAGCCACGCCGCCTTCCCGTTGTCCCGCTCGGCCGGGGTGTACAGCCGCGGGCGCAGGACCGTGCTGGACAGCGCCATCGCCAGCGGCGGCACCATCCCGGCGGCCATTACGGTGGCCATGATGACCAGCTGCTGCTGGCCGCCCTCGCCGGCGATGGCCGCGGTCAGCCCGGTGGTGGCGAAGACGTAGGCCGCCTTGTTCACCGGGCCACCGAGGTCGAAGCACATCATCAGGCCGAGGATGATCCCCAGCACGATGGTCGCGGCGCCGGTCAGGCCGTTGAGGAAGTCGCCCAGCGACTCCAGCGCCCAGGCCAGGGGCTGCCCGAGCACCACCAGCATCAGCCCGCTGGAGATGAGCGTGGCCAGCAGCGGGATGATCACCACCGGCTGGAGGCCGCGGGCGAAGGCCGGGAGCCTCCAGCGGCTGATCCACAGCGCGGCGAAGCCGGCGATGATGCCGCCGACCAGGCCCCCGAGGAAGCCGGCGCCCACGGTCAGCGAGACCGCGCCGACGACGAAGCCGGGGACGATGCCCGGCCGGTCGGCGATGGCGTACGCGATGTAGCCGGCCAGCGCCGGGACCAGGAAGCCGAACGCCGCCTGGCCGAGCACCGTGCACAACGCGCCCAGGTACCCGAGCAGCCCGTCGTTGAGGCCCTCGAGCGGTGCGGCGGTGGGCAGGTCGAAGAAGGTGTTGTTCAGCGCCCAGTTCAGCGCGTAGCTCTGCGCGCCGTCGGTGGCCGGGTCGGCGTTGACGATCTGGTAGCCGCCGAACAGGAAGCCCAGCGCGATCAGCAGGCCGCCGGCCGCGACGAACGGGATCATGTAGCTGACGCCGGTCAGCAGCCAGCGGCGGATCTCCGACCCCACGCCCGGCCGGTCCCCCGTCGAGGCGGGGGTGGCGCCGTCGGCGGCGGTGCCCGGCACCCGGCGGGCGTTCGGGTCGTCGGCGGCGGCCAGCGCCTCGCGGATCATCGCCTCGGGCTCGTTGATCGCCCGCTTGGTGCCCGACTGCACCAGCGGCTTGCCGGCGAAGCGGTCCCGGTCCTTGACGCCCACGTCGACGGCGAAGATGGCGGCATCGGCGTCCCGGATGACCGCCGGGTCCAGCGGGGTCGAGCCCGACGAGCCCTGGGTCTCCACGTGCAGGTCGACGCCGAGCTCGCGGGCGGCAGTGGTCAGCTTGTCGGCGGCCATGTAGGTGTGCGCGATGCCGGTCGGGCAGGCGCTGACGGCCACGATGCTGCGCCGGGCCCCCTGCGGCGCGGCCGGTGCCGGGGTCTGCGGCGCGGGCGCGGCGGCGGCCGGGGTCTCGGCGGGGGAGACGACGTCCTGCACCAGCCCGACCACCTCCTCCGGCGTCCGGGCCGCGCGCAGCGCCGCGGTGAACTCCGGGCGCACCAGGGCCCGGGCCAGCGCGGTGAGCAGCGTCAGGTGGTCGGCGTCGCCGTGCTCGGGTGCCGCGATGAGGAAGGCCAGGTCGGCCGGCCCGTCCGGGGCGCCGAAGTCGACCGGCGGGGAGAGCCGGGCGAACGCCAGCGACGCCTGGGTGACGGCCGCGGAGCGGCAGTGCGGGATGGCGATGCCGCCGGGCAGCCCGGTGGCCGCCTTGGCCTCCCGGGCCAGCGCATCGCCGGCCAGTGCGTCGGCGCCGGTGGCCCGGCCGGCCGCGGCGACGAGCTCGGCCAGGCGGTGCACGACGGCGCTCTTGTCGGGACCGAGGTCGGCGTCGAGCGCCACCAGGTCGGTCGTGATCAGTGCGGGCATGGTGCTTCTCCAAGTGGCGGCATGGTCGTTCCCCGGGTCAGTGGGCGCCGGTGGCCGGAGCGGCCGCGGCAGGGTCTGGGTGGCCGGGCAGGCCGGGTGTGACGGAGACGGCCGCGCGGTCGACCTGCGCCGGCGCCGGCACCGCCGAGCCGGGCAGTGCCGCGCTGGCCGTGCCGTAGGCGACCGCGGTGCGCAACCGCTCGGCCGGCTCCTCGCCGGCCAGGTCGGCCAGCACGTAGCCGGCCAGGCTGCAGTCGCCGGCGCCGACCGTGCTGCGGACGGCGACCCGCGGCGGACGCGCCGACCACAGCGCCCCGTCGGCGGTGGAGAGCACCGCGCCGTCGGCGCCGAGGGTGAGCAGCACCTCGGCGACGCCGCGCCGGTGGAGCGTGGCGACGGCGGCCAGGGCGGCGTCCGGGTCGTCCGCGACCGCGGCCTCGGGGAGGCCGGCGAGCTGGGCCAGCTCCTCGGTGTTGGGCTTGAGCAGGTCGGGGGCGGCGTCCGGGCCGGCGGCGAGCAGCGCCAGCAGCGGCGCCTCGGAGGTGTCGACGGCGATCCGTGCGCCGGTGCCGCGCAGCATGCGGACCAGGGTGGCGTACCAGTCCACCGGCACGCCGGGCGGCACCGACCCGGAGAGCACGACCCAGCTGGCCGTGCGGGCGTGCTCGAGCAGCGCGGCCTGCAGGGCGGCCAGCGCCGCGTCGTCGAGCGGGGCGCCCCGCTCGTTGAGCTTCGTGGTCGTGCCGTCGGGCTCGGTGAGCGTGTAGTTGGTGCGCACCGGGGCGCTGACCGGCACGGTCGCCAGCGGCAGGCCCAGCGCCTGCAGTGCGCCGACCAGCGGGTCGTCGTCGGCCGCGGGGAGCACCGCGACGACGTCGGCCCCCGCGGCGGCGACCGCGCGGGCGACGTTCACCCCCTTGCCGCCGGGCTCGGTGGAGCTGCCGCCCAGCCGCGTCACCGTGCTGCGCTCCAGCGGGCCGGGCAGGGCGAGCGTCCGGTCCAGGCTGGGGTTGGCGGTCAGCGTGACCACTCGCCCGCCCGGTGTGGCGTGCGTCCTCATGCGACGAGCACCTCGACTCCCTGCACCTCGAGTTCGGCGACGACGGCCGGGTCGGCCTCGTCGTCGGTGACCAGGACGTCGACGTCCTCGACGGCCGCGAAGCGAACCAGGTGCTCGCGGCCGAGCTTGCTGCTGTCGCCGAGCACGACCACCCGCTGGGCTGCGCGGGTCATCGCGCGCTTGACGGCCGCCTCGGCCTCGTCGGGGGTGGAGAAGCCGTGCCCGGCGCTGATCCCGTTGGTGCCGAGGAAGACGACGTCGGCGCGCAGGTCGGTGAGGGCGCCCACGGTCGACTCCCCGACGGCCGACTGGGTGATGCCGCGGACCCGGCCGCCCAGCACGTGCAGGGTGACCGCTGGAGCGGCGGCCAGCCGGGCGGCGATCGGGACCGAGTTGGTGGCCACCACCAGCGCACGGTCGGGCGGCAGCAGCTCGGCGAGGGCGGCGGTGGAGCTGCCGCCGTCGAGGATCGCGCTGCCGTTGGCGGGCGGCAGGAGGGAGAGCGCGGCGGTGGCGATCCGGCGCTTGGCGTCGGTGCGGGTGCTCCGCCGCTCGCCCAGACCCGGCTCGACGACGGCGAGGGCGCCCACGGGCACGGCCCCGCCGTGGACCCGGCGTAGCATCCCCGCGCGTTCGAGGACGGCGAGGTCCCGGCGGACGGTCTCGGTGGTCACCCCGAAGTGCTCGGCGACCGCGGTGACCGCCACGCGGCCGCGCTGGGTGACGAGCCCGGCGATGGCCTGCTGTCGTTCCTCGGCGTACACGTCCACCTCCCGGGGCAGCGCTGCTCTGGGTCCTGCGGGTCCGGGTCCGACAGCCTCGGATGTCCGATTGCGTGGGAACCGTGCTTTGTTCGTGTTGTTCTACGTGGGATTAGTTGACAAGTCAAGGCTTTGTGGTGACCCTGGTCACCGGACGCACCAGTGTTGCTGCGCGCCGGACCCCCACCCCGCGCCCACAGGCCCGAGCAGACAGGTAGGCCCCGATGTCCTCCTCCCCCACCGGAACCGGGATCCACCCGGCCGACCTGACGGCGCCGGCCGTGCTGACGGGCACCCCCGTGGTGCCCGGGGTCGCCGTCGGGCCCGTGGTGCGCCCGGTCGGGGAGGTGCAGCTGCCGGAGACGGCGGGGCCCTGGGTGGCCGAGGACCGGCGCGCGGCCGAGAAGGACCGGTTCAGCGCGGCAGCCGAGGCGGTGGCCGAGCGGCTGGCCGCGCGCGCCGCCGCGGCGACCGGCGTGAGCGCCGAGGTGCTCAACACGACCGCGCAGCTGGCCCGGGACCGCGGCCTGCTCTCTGCCGTCGAGCAGCGCATCGGCGACGGCGCCACCGCGCCGGTGGCCACCGTCGGTGCGGCCGAGCAGTTCATCGAGCTGTTCACCGGCCTCGGCGGGATCATGGCCGAGCGGGTCACCGACATCCGCGACGTCCGCAACCGCATCGTGGCCGAGCTGACCGGCCAGGGGGAGCCGGGGGTGCCCGCGCCGGAGACGCCGTCGGTGCTGCTCGCCGACGACCTCGCCCCGGCCGACACCGCCGGGCTGGACACCAGCAGGATCATCGCGCTGGCCACCCGCCTGGGCGGCGCGACCAGCCACACCGCGATCATCGCCCGGCAGCTCGGGCTGCCCTGCGTCGTGGCCGTGGGCGGGCTCGGCGACGTGCCCGAGGGGGCCACCGTCCTGGTCGACGGCGACCAGGGGACGGTGACCGTCGCGCCGGACCCGGCTGAGGCCGAGGCCCGGGTGCACGAGGCCCAGCAGGTCGCGGCCGCGCTGGCCGGCTACCGCGGCCCGGGCGCCACCCGGGACGGGCACCGGGTGCAGGTGCTCGCCAACGTGCAGGACGGCGCCGGCGCCCGTACCGCTCTCGGGGCCCACGCCGAGGGCGTCGGGCTGCTCCGCACCGAGCTGGCCTTCTTCGGCCGCACCGAGGAGCCCAGCGTCGAGGAGCAGGCCGACATCTACGCCGGCGTGCTCGAGGCCTTCCCCGGCGGCAAGGTGGTCATCCGAACGCTCGACGCCGGCTCGGACAAGCCGCTGCCCTTCGCCACCCCGCCGGACGAGGCGAACCCGGCGCTCGGTGTCCGCGGCGTGCGCACCGCCCGGCGCGACCCGGGCATGCTCACCCGGCAGCTCGACGCGATCGCCCAGGCGGCCCAGCGCACCGGCACCAGCCCGTGGGTGATGGCACCCATGGTGGCCACCGTCGCCGAGGCCGCGGACTTCGCCGCCCAGGTGCGGGAGCGGGGCATGTCGCCCGGCGTGATGGTCGAGGTCCCCTCGGTCGCCGTGCTGGCCGACCGGTTCCTCGAGCACCTGGACTTCCTGTCCATCGGCACCAACGACCTGTCCCAGTACACGCTGGCCGCCGACCGGCTCTCCGCCGACCTGGCCGACCTGACCGACCCGTGGCAGCCCGCGCTGCTGGCCCTGGTGCAGGCCACGGCCGCCGCCGGGCAGCGCGCCGGCAAGCCGGTCGGGGTGTGCGGCGAGGCCGCCGCCGACGCCGTGCTGGCGTGCGTCCTGGTCGGGATGGGGATCTCCTCGCTGTCCTGCGCCTCCTCGTCCATCGCGGGGGTGGGCGGCCGGCTGGCGACGGTCGACCTGGCCACCTGTCAGCGGGCGGCCGAGGTGGCGCTCGCCGCCGCCGACCCGCAGTCGGCGCGGGCCGCGGTGCGCGAGGTCCTCGCCTCCGCATAGCGCCCAACGTCGCTCACGGGCCCCGTCGGTCACTGACCGGCGGGGCCTCTGTGCGTTCAGTGACCGGTCGCGAGATGGCCGGAGAGTGACGGATCTACGGCCCTCCCCCCTACGGATGAGTGAATCGTCGGCGACTTCGGCGACACGGCCTTGTTTCCGATGGAATACACGGCAGTCCGCCTGCTTTAATACGGGCGTAACACCCACGGAACACCACTGAGAGAAGGCAGCACCATGAGCAGCGTGACCTCCAGCTGGCGGCAGCGTCGGCAGGCGGCGCGTACGCGACGCGCCCTCGACGCCGCCGTCGCCCGCACCAGCAGCCCGGCGATGCGCGATGAGCTGCTGACCCTGGCCAACAGCAGCCAGTTCAGCAACCTCCGCTGACGAAGGACCCCCTCACCCCCCACCACTCGCGAGCTCGCGGCGGGGCCCTGTGAGGGGGCCGGACGCAGGAACGCAGCAGACCCCGGACTCCGTCGTCGGAGCCGGGGTCGTCTGCTGTCCGGGCCGGTCGCCGTCCCTAGTCGCGGAGGCGGGCGCGGAGAGCGGCTTGTTCCTCGGCGCCGAAGCCGTGCTGCTCCAGCCAGCCGATCGGGCCGCCCCACCGCTGGTCGACCAGCTCCAGCACCCGGCGCATCGTCTCGGCCCGCGGGGTGTGGCTGGCGACGTCGCGGGTGCTCATGTCCACCTGGTAGGTCGGGCTCTGCCGCAGCTTGGCGACCAGCGCCTCGATGATCTCCGCGGTCTGCGCGTAGTCGGCGATGATCGCCTCCCGGGTGACCCCGGCGACCGCCAGCGCCAGCGCTGACACCACCCCGGTGCGGTCCTTGCCGGCCGCGCAGTGCACCACCGCCGCGCCCCGGCCGGCGGTCAGCGCCCGCAGCGCGGCCAGCACGTTGTCGGCGCTGTCGGTCAGGTAGCCCAGGTAGGAGCGGACGGCGGGCGGCTCACCCTCGTCGCCGGGCGCTGCCTGGCGGGGCAGCACCGACTCCGCCCAGTCGGCCGGCAGCTGGGCGCGGATCTCCGCGTCGTCCTCCTCGGCGGCGAAGACGTCGGTGCGCACACCGCGCTCGGGCAGCAGCGTGAAGTGCCGGTGGGTGACCGCGTCGACGTCGCGCAGCGGGCCGCGGCCCTCCATCAGGATCTCCGCGGTGGTCCGCAGGTCGATCACCTCGGTCAGCCCCACCTCCTCCACCAGGGTGCGGACGTCGGCCTCGCTGAGGGTCTGCAGGTTGTCGCTGCGCAGCACCCGGCCGAACGCCGTCGTCCCGCCGTCGACGGTGGGCAGGCCACCGAGGTCACGGGTGTTCGTCGTCCCGTCCAGGTGCAGCCAGCGGTCGGTGCGAGTGGAGGTCACCCGCCGACCGTACGACGTCACGCCGCGTCCAGCAGCTCCCGGCAGACGGCCAGCAGTCGCTCGCGCAGCACCGCGCCGCGGGCGGCGAAGCCGCGCTGGGCGGCGACGTACTCGGCCTTGCCCTCCGGCGTCTCGATCGTCACCGGGGGGTACCCGTGCGCGGTCAGGTCGTAGGGCGAGGCACGCATGTCCAGCTCCCGCACGTCGGCGGCGAGCGCGAAGCAGTCGGCCAGCAGCTCCCCCGGGACGGCGGGGCTGAGCTTGTACGCCCACTTGTAGAGGTCCATCGTCGCGTGCAGGCAGCCGGGCTGGTCCATCGCGGGCTGGGTCTCGCGGGTGGGCCGCAGGGTGTTCCGCGGCGCCCCGGCGCGGGTGAAGAAGCGGTAGGCGTCGATGTGGCTGCACTGCACCCGGTGCGAGTCGACCACCGCGTCGGTGCCCGCCTGGCCCAGCCGCAGGGGCAGCGGGTGGCGCACCTCGCCGTCCTCGGGGCGGTAGAGCATCGCCCACTCGTGCAGCCCGAAGCAGCCGAACTGGCCGGGGCGGGAGGCGGTGCCGCCGAGCAGCCCCTCGATCCACCCCACCGCGGTGCGCCGCTTGGCCAGGAACGCCGGCAGGTCCAGCCCGACGCCGTCGGCGGTCGCCGCGTAGAACGGCCAGGCCAGCCGTTCGCGCGCGGCCTCCCCGCTGAGCACCGTGCCCACGCCGGGGTGCCAGCGGCGCAGCCGGCCGGGTGGCTCGGAGTAGTAGGTGAAGAGGAAGTCCAGCACCGGGTGCGCGACCCCGGCCCGCCGGCGCTCGGCGTGCGGCGCCAGCCAGGTGTCCAGCCGTGCCCGGTGCGCCGCCTCCCGGGCGCGCCACTCCTGCTCGGGCAGCACCGTCGGCGCGGTGTCGAGCAGCGGGGGCACCGGCCCAGGGTAGGTCGGCCCACCGGCCACCCCTGACACGTGTCATGGGTGGCCGGTGAGCCGGCGGCCGCAGCCGGTGACGGCACGCACCTGTGCGCGGCCGTTCCCGGCGGCACCGTCAGGGGTGCGTCCGAGAGCCCGGCCCGACGGTGGCCGGCGGCGCACCGAGGAGGTCGACGTGCACGCCACCACAACCCGGTCCCCGTCCACCGCACCGACGGCGGCCCCGGCCATCGAGGTCACCGACCTGCGCCGCAGCTACGGCGACTTCGAGGCGGTGCGCGGCATCTCCTTCGAGGTGCAGCCCGGCGAGGTGTTCGCCCTGCTCGGCGTCAACGGCGCGGGCAAGACCTCCGCGCTGGAGGTGCTCGAGGGCCTGGCCCCGCCCGGCGGCGGTGCGGTGCGGGTGCTGGGCGCCGACCCGATGCGCGAGCGGGCCCGGGTCCGGCCGCACCTGGGCGTGCTGCTCCAGTCCAGCGGCCTGCCCGGCGACCTGACCGTGGCCGAGACGCTGCGCACCTGGGCGGGCACGCTCAGCGCTCCGCGGCCGGTGTCCGAAGCGCTCGCCCAGGTGCAGCTGAGCGACCGTGCCGACGTCCGGGTGCGCAGCCTCTCCGGCGGGGAGCGACGGCGGCTGGACCTGGCGCTCGCGCTGCTGGGCCGACCACGGGTCGTCGTCCTCGACGAGCCGACCACCGGGCTGGACCCGGAGAGCCGGCGCCAGGTGTGGGGGCTGGTCCGCGGTCTGGTCGCCGACGGCGCCGCGGTCGTGCTCACCACCCATCACCTGGAGGAGGCCGAGGAGCTCGCCGACCGGATCGCGATCCTGCGCGCCGGCCGGATCGTGCTCTCCGGCACCCAGGAGGAGATCGCCGAGACCCAGCCGGCCACCATCCGGTTCACCCTCGACGACGACGCCCCCGAGCCGCCCCGGCCGGCCGCCGCCCACGTCATCACGGAGCGGCCGCGGGTCGAGTGGCACACCCGCGCGCTGCAGCCGGTGCTGGTCGAGCTGCTGGCCTGGGCCGCCGGGCACGGCGTCGTGCTGCGCGCGCTGGAGGCCCGGGCCGCCTCGCTGGAGCAGGCCTTCCTGGCCGTGGCCGCCGAGGCCCGCACCCCGTCCGCGTGACCCACCCAGCCGAGAGGACCCCCGCCATGACCACCACCCACGCCCCTGCACCGCCGACCGCGACGGCCCCGAGCCGGCTGCGTCGGGTCGCCGCCCTGGCCCGCGGTGAGCTGCGGCTGTTCCTGCGCAACCGGACCGCCGTCGCCAACTCGGGCCTGCTGCCGCTGCTCCTGGTGGCCGCTGTCCCGGCGCTCGGCATCGACGGCGACCTCCCACTGGGACCCCAGCTGCTGGTCACCGCCGTCGGCGTGACCCTGGTCTTCGTCACCTACTACAACCTGGTGATCACCTACGTCGCGCGGCGCGAGGAGATGGTGCTGCAGCGCATGCGCACCGGGGAGCTGACCGGGCTGGAGGTGCTCGTCGGCACCGCCGTCCCCACCCTGCTGGTCACGGTCGGCCAGGTCGCGCTGGTCGCCGTCGGCGTGGTGGTGCTGGGCGAGTGGAGCGCGCCGGTCGAGTTCCTCCTCCCCGTGATCGCGCTGCTCGGCGGTGCGCTGCTGATGACCGTGCTGGCGGCGGCGAGCACCAGCTTCACCCGCACGGCCGAGAGCGCCCAGGTCACCACCCTGCCGCTGGTCGTCGTCACCTCCGCGCTGTCCGGCCTGATCACCCCGCTCAGCGTCTTCCCCGAGCCGGTCGCCCTGGTGGCCCGGCTGATGCCGGTCACCCCGGTGATCGAGCTGCTGCAGCTGGGGCTGGCCGGCGTCACCTGGGACGGCGACCGCGTGGACGCCGCGGGCGCCTGGGCGGCCGCGCCGCTGCCGCTGGCCGTGCTGGCCGGCTGGCTCCTGATCGGAACGGTGGCCGCCACCCGGGGGTTCCGGTGGGCACCTCGCCGGTGAGCACCTCGCCGTTGAGCACCTCGCCGTTGAGCACCGTGCCGTTGAGCGGTGCGCGGATCGGCCGGTACGGCAGCATGACCGCCGTGCCGACCGTCTCGCGCTGGTGGGGCAGCCGGACGGCGCCCCAGCGGATCGACCTCTACACCCGGTGGTCGTTCCACGCGTGGCTCGGCGGCGGGCTGCCGCTGTTCGCCTTCGCGGTCCTGGGCTCGGTGACCGAGGTGGCTTCCCGGGCCGCGGTCGTCGCCTACCTCGCCGGCACGGCGCTCACGACCGGCCTCGCCGTCGTGCTCGCCGCACGCGGGCTGCGCGCACACCAGCACGGCAGCGCGGTCTCGCCGCTCCTCGTCCTGGCCACCTTCGGCGCTGCCCTGGCGGCCGGCGCCGCCGGGCTCTGGGTGTCCGCAGGCGACGGGGAGTACACCCAAGGGGCGCCGTGGTCGCTGGCGATGCCCCTCGGCATGGTGCTCACCGCCTGCTCGACGATCTGGGTCACCCGCCGGCTCGCGGCCCCGGCCGCGGTGATCGGGGTGCTGGGCGGTGTCGCAGCGCTCGTCGAGGGGGCGCCGATCGGCCCGTCGGCCGCGCTGGCCGCCGTGCTCGGCCTGACGGTCTACGCCATCGTCCTGGCCTTCCGCTTCTCCGTGTGGGTGCTCGACGTGGTGCTCGAGATGGAGCGCACCCGCGGCGTGCAGCTACAGCTGGCGGTCGCGGAGGAGCGGCTGCGGTTCGCCCGCGACCTGCACGACGTCATGGGCCGCAACCTCTCGGCGATCGCGGTGAAGAGCCAGCTGGCCGGGGAGCTGGTCCGCCGCTCCCGGCCGGAGGCCGCCGCGGAGGTGGCCGACATCAGCCGGATCGCCGAGGAGTCGCTCAAGGAGGTCCGGGAGGTGGTGCGCGGCTATCGCAGCACCGACCTCACCGGCGAGCTCGCCGGGGCCCGGTCGGTGCTGCGCGCGGCCGGCGTCGGCTGCGCCGTGCAGGGTGAGGACGGCGCCGGGAGCCTGCCCGAGCCGGTGCAGGTCGCGCTGGGCTGGGTGGTGCGGGAGGCGGTCACCAACGTGCTGCGGCACAGCGACGCCGCTGAGTGCACGATCACGCTGGAGCGAGGGGACGGGGAGGTGCGGCTGACCGTGACCAACGACGGCGTCTCCGGCGAGCCGGGCACGGGCAACGGCCTGACGGGCCTGCGCGAGCGGCTGGCCGGCGCCGGCGGCGCGCTGCAGGCCGGGCGGGACGGCGACCGCTTCACCCTCACCGCCACCCTGCCCACCGGGGGTGCCGCGTGATCCGGGTGCTGCTGGCCGACGACGAGAACCTGGTCCGCTCCGCGTTCGCGGCGCTGCTGGGGCTGGAGGACGACGTCGAGGTGGTCGCGCAGGCCTCCTCCGGCGCGGAGGCGGTGGCCATGGCGCGGGCGCACTCGCCGGACGTCGCAGTGCTGGACCTGCAGATGCCCGACCGGGACGGCATCAGCGTGGCCGGTGAGCTGCGCACCGTGGTGCCCGGCTGCGGGCTGGTGATCGTGACCGGGCACGGGCGGCCGGGGCACCTCAAGCGGGCCCTGGAGGCCGGCGTCCGGGGGTTCCTGCCCAAGACGGTGAGCGCCCCGGTGCTGCTGGAGGTGGTGCGCACCGTCCACCGGGGCGGCCGCTACGTCGACCCGGAGCTCGCCGCGGAGGCGATCAGCGCCGGGGACAGCCCGCTGACCCCGCGGGAGGCCGACGTGCTCGAACTCGCCGCCGGGGGCGCACCCGTCGAGGAGATCGCCGTTCGGGCCCACCTGTCGCCGGGCACGGTGCGCAACTACCTGTCGGCGGCCGCCGCCAAGCTGGGGGCGGCGAACCGGCACGCGGCCGTGGAGGCCGCGCGCCGGCACGGCTGGATCTGAGAAAGGCCCCCCGCCTCGCAGGCTCGGCGCGGGCCCCTGCGAGGGGTCGGCGGCAGGGGGCCCTAGCCGGCGGAGTTGCCCGGGCGGGTCAGCTCGTCGTTCCGCTGGGCCGCGTCGTCGGTGAGCAGCACGGTGTCCTTCTCCCCGCCGTCCCCGCGGTCGTGACCGGGGGTGCCGTCGACGAGGTCGCCGTCGGGGTCGGAGGTGGCGGGGGAGTCGTGGTAACCGCTGTTGCTGGGCTCGGTCATGGGGTCTCCTCGGGTCGGGTCAGGACGGGTCGGCGCGCTGGGCCAGCGACGGCTCGGTCGGCGTCCGCGCGGGCTGCTCGTCGTCGGAGGCGGAGTCCCGGGCGATCGCCTCGTCCGCCGTCAGTGGCACGTCGGCGAAGGAGTCGGTGCCGGTGCTGCTGTTGTCGCCGGTGCCCGATGCGGTCGGCACGTCCTGCTGGATGCGGTCGCTGCCCTGCGGCTGGCTCATCGCTGTCCTCCTCGGTGCGTCGTCCCTGCGGCCATGCCCAGCGCTCCCCCCGCCCATGCGGTTGCGCGGGAAAGCGCCGATCCCGGACTCGGGCCCGGTGCTCTCGTGCGCGACCGCGCCGCTCAGAACGCGGCCTCGTCGACCTCCATCAGCGCGTTGTCGGTCTGCTCGACGACGTACCGCTCGCTGCTCAGCCTGGGCAGCACCTGGGTGCAGAAGAACCGGGTGGCGGCGAGCTTGCCCTCGTAGAAGTGCCGGTCCCGCTCGCCCACGTCGCCGGCCAGCGCGGCCAGCGCCACCTCCGACTGCCGGACCAGCAGCCACCCGGTGACCAGGTCGCCGACCGCCAGCAGCAGCCGGCTGGTGTTCTGGCCGACCTCGTACAGCTTCGTGCGGTCCTCGTCCGCCGCGGTGAGCTGGCCGAACATCGCCGTCAGCATGCCCTGCACGTCGCCCAGGGCGGTGCCGAGCAGCGCCCGCTCCACCTTGAGCCGGCCGTTGCCGGCCTCGGCGGTGACGGTGCCCTGGATCTGCTCGGCCAGCCAGGTCAGCGCCACCCCGCCGTCCCGGACGATCTTCCGGAAGAACAAGTCCTGGCCCTGGATCGCCGTCGTCCCCTCGTACAGGGTGTCGATCTTGGCGTCCCGGATGTACTGCTCGACCGGGTAGTCCTGCAGGTAGCCCGAGCCGCCCAGGGTCTGCAGCGACTCGCTGGTGAGCAGCTGGGTGGCCCGCTCGGAGCCGTAGCCCTTCACCACCGGCAGCAGCAGGTCGTTCACCTTCGCCGCCAGCACGGCCTCCGGGCTGTCCGTGGTGCCGGCGGCCTGGGCCTCCATGACCTGGTCGCGGAAGGTGGCGGTGTACAGGTACAGCGCGCGCATGCCCTCGGCGTGGGCCTTCTGCAGCATCAGTGAGCGCCGGACGTCGGGGTGGTGGGTGATGGGCACCCGCGGGGCGTCCTTGGAGGTGGCGGTGAGGTCGGCCCCCTGCACCCGCTCCTTGGCGTACGCGAGGGCCACCTGGTATCCCGCCGACAGGGTGGCGATCGCCTTGGTGCCGACGAACATCCGGGCGTACTCGATGACCCGGAACATCTGGGCGATCCCGTCGTGCACCCCGCCGACCAGCCAGCCCTGGGCCGGGACCGGGCCCTCCCCGAAGGTCAGCTCGCAGGTGGTGGAGACCTTCAGCCCCATCTTCTTCTCGAGGTTGGTGACGTACACGCCGTTGCGCTCACCCAGCTCACCGGTGGCCAGGTCGACGTGGAACTTGGGGACGACGAACAGCGACAGCCCCTTGGTGCCCGGACCGGCGCCCTCCGGGCGGGCCAGCACCAGGTGGACGATGTTGTCGCTGAGGTCGTGCTCGGCCGAGGAGATGAACCGCTTCACGCCGGTGATGTGCCAGGACCCGTCGGGCTGCTCGACCGCCCGGGCCCGCCCGGCGCCGACGTCGGAGCCCGCGTCGGGCTCGGTGAGTACCATCGTGGCGCCCCAGAGGTGCTCGATCATCAGCTCGGCGAGACGCTGCTGGTCCGGGGTGCCGAGGGAGTGCAGGATCGCCGCGAACGTCGCGCCCGAGCCGTACATGAACACCGCCGGGTTGGCGCCGAGGATCATCTCGAACGCGGCCCAGCGCAGGCTGAACGGTGCGCCGAACCCGCCGAGCTCCTCCGGCAGGTCCAGCCGCCACCACTCGCCGGCCTCCAGCGCGCGGACCGACTCCGTGAACGACTCGGGCAGCGTCACCGAGTGCGTGGCCGGGTCGAAGACCGGCGGGTTGCGGTCGGCGTCGGCGAAGGAGGCCGCGAGCGGCCCCTCGGCGAGCCGGCGGACCTCCGCCAGCACCCCTCGGGCGGTCTCGGCGTCCATCTGCTCGAACGGCCCGGTGCCGAAGCGGTCCTTGGTGCTCTGGAACTCGAAGAGGTTGAACTCGAGGTCGCGGAGGTTGGCCGTGTAGTGGCTCATCGGTGACGCGCTCCTGGGGGCAGGGCCGGCGGCACGGGCGGTCTACCCGCGGGTAACAAACGCTATGGCCGACCGGTGACCAGCACAAGGACCTCGCCCCGGGGCGAGGGCTCGGGTCAGTCGTCCCCTGCGGCGTCGTCCCGGTGGGCGTCGGGTTCGGTCTCCGGTGGCGGGCTCACCGGCCCGGCCATGCCGTCGGCGTCGTCGTCGCCCGGGGACGGCGAGACGGCGCTGCCGAGGGGGCCGACGTCGCGGGTGGGCTCGTCCGGGGTGCTGCTCACGACGACTCCGCCGGGTCGGCGTCGAGGACCGGGCCGGCCTCGTGCCGCGGGTGCCCGTGGGTGCGCTCGCGCTGCTTCATCCGCGCCTCGAAGACGTGCCGGTCGCCGTCGGTGAACCGGTCGCGGGCCTGCCGGTCGAAGTCGCGGAAGGACGACCAGTAGTTGGCGTCGTAGTCCTCGACGATCTGGAAGGTCCACCGGTCGGCGATGACGTTGCGGCCCACCAGGTCGCGGTCCAGGGCGTCGGCGAACTCGCCGTGGCCGGCCTGGCGGAAGAGGTCGACGGCGTCCTGCAGCAGCAGGTCGGCGCGGCCGGTGAGCTGGTGGAAGCCGTAGAGCATGCCGCGGGCGTGCTCCACGGCCTCGAGGGCCTCGGAGAGCTTGCCCACCGCGGTGACGGTGTCGTCGTCGAGGTCGGGGCGCGTGCGGTCGGTCATGCACCGATCCTGCGGGTCCCCGCGCCACCCCGCCCGCTGGCCCCGCGGCAGGGTGGGGGACCTCGTCAGGCGCTGGCGTCGCCGACGGCGGTGTCGATCAGCTTCTCGGCGAGCCGGCGGCCGTGCGAGGCCGGGCCGTCGGGGCCCAGCAGTCCGCCGGAGAGGTACATGCCGTCGATGATCAGGTGCACCTGGGCGGCCAGGTCCTCGCCACCGCCGGGCACCACCTCCGCGGCCAGCCGCTCCAGGCGCATGTGCAGCTCGAACTTGTAGTCGGCGGCGGCGCTGCGGGCCGGGTGCTGCGGGTCGTCGTACTCGCTGCTGACGTTGGTGAACGGGCAGCCGCGGAAGCCGGTGCGGGTGACGTCCTTCTCCACCGCGTCGACCACCGACAGCAGCGCTGCCCGGGGGTCGTGCTCGAGCCGGATGAGCTCGGCGTCGATGTAGGACAGCACCGTGGCCGCCTTGCGCGCCAGGTAGGCCCCGACCAGGTCGTCCTTGCTCTTGAAGAGCCGGTAGACCGTCATCTTGCCCAGCCCGGTCTCGCGGACCAGCTCGTCCATGCCCACGCTGCGCGAGCTGCGCGCCGAGAACAGGCGCTCGGCGGTGTCCAGGACGATCTCCTCGCGCTCCGCGCGGGAACGACGGACCGGTGTCGGACCGTCGTCGGCCGTGTGCAGGGGGAGGGCTGCGGCAGTCACGTCAGCGATCGTGCAGCACCTCGTGACGGAGCAGTTCGCGGCACGCCGACGTGTTCAGGCGCTCACGCAGTGCCATCGTGGCACAGGGCACCAGCCGGGACGTCAGGGGTCCCGTGAGGCTCCTGGGACGACGGCGTCGCCGTTCGCGGCGGCGGGTCGGTCAGGCGCGGCGGACCCGGCGTGGGTTGGCCAGCATGCGGGCCAGCGGCTGCTGCTCGGCGCGCGCGTCGTCGGCTCCGGAGGGAGCGTTCTGGTCCATCCGCTGCTGGTCGGTGTCGTTGGTCGGCATGACCACGAGCTTCCCCCGCAGCCGCCCGCGGAAAACAGCCCGCGGGGGAGGAGAACCCGTTCAGGCGCTGAGATGTCGATCACCCGCCCGGTGCGGGCGGGCCCGGTCAGCCGGCGCGGTCGACGACCAGCGGGGGCTGGTCGACCAGGGGCTCGGTGGCCCGGCGGGGCGTCCGGTCCCGGGTGAGGAGCAGGGTGACCGCCCAGGTGAGGACGGCGAGGCTGGTGACGAAGAAGCTCGGCGGCAGGTTGACCATCGCCGAGAGCACCAGGCCCAGCCAGACGCTGCCCAGCGCGATCGCCACGGCGAGGGTGGCGACCATCCCGGGGCGCGCGGTGATCCGCAGCGCTGCGGCGGCCGGGGTGACCACGAGCGCGAACAGCAGCAGGGTGCCCACCACCTGCACGGCCATGGTGATGGTGAGGGCGAGCAGGACGACGAAGGCCACGCCCAGCGCGCGCACCGGCACCCCGCGCGCCTCGGCCACCGCCGGGTCGACCGAGGAGAACACCAGCGGGCGGGCGATGGCCGCGAGCGTGCCCACGACGACGAGCGTGAAGCCGCCGAAGACCCACAGCTGGTCGTCGGAGATCGCCAGCAGGTTGCCGAACAGGACGGCGGTGGTGCGGCTGGCGTTGGCGGTGGCGAGCGAGGCGAACAGCACGCCGAGGCCGGTGGCGAAGGCCAGGATCGTGCCGGTCGCGACCTCCCGCTCGGCCACGCGCTTGCCGAACAGGCCGATCAGCAGCCCGCCGCCGACGCAGAACACCGCCAGGCCCAGGGTCACCGGCGCGCCGACGAGGATCGCGCCGGTCGCGCCGGGGAAGCCGATGTGGGCCAGCGCGTGCGCGGCGAAGGCGTTCTGCCGGGTGACGACGAACCAGCCCATCAGCCCCGCGGTGAGGGCGACCATCGACCCGCCGATCAGCGCGTGCTGCATGAACGAGGTCTGCAGCACCTGCAGCCAGTTCTCCTGGAAGGTGACCACGGTTCAACCGCCCCGGGTGAAGAGATCGCCCTGCGCGGTGCGCACCACCCGGACCGGGGTGCCGTACAGGTGGGTGAGCAGGTCCTCGGTGACGACGGCGTCGATCGGGTCGTGGTGCGGATGCCCGTCGAGCAGGTAGACGGCGTCGGTCAGCACGGGGAGCAGCGGGTTGAGGTCGTGCACGACCACCATGATCGTGACCTGCCGGGAGCGGGTGAGCTCGCCGAGCAGCGTCACGACCTCGTGCTGGTTGCGCAGGTCCAGGTTGGCCAGCGGCTCGTCGAGCAGCAGCAGCCGGGCGTCGTCGACGATCGCCTGGGCGATGGCGACCCGCTGCTGCTGGCCGCCGGAGAGCTCCGACATCCGCCGGTCCGCATAGCCGGTGGCGCCGACCCGCTCCAGGGCCTCGTCCACCCGCGCCCGCTCGGCGGCCGAGGCGCGGCGCAGCCCGAAGCGCCCGCCGGTCAGGCCCAGCATGACCAGGTCCCGCGCGCGGACGGTCTCGCCCAGCGCGGCGGTGTAGTTCTGCGGCACGTAGCCGATCCGGCGGTCACCCCGGCGCGGGGTGCGGCCGAGCACCTCGACCCGGCCGGTGGCCGGGGGCAGGAGCCCGAGGACGAGCTGGAACAGGGTCGTCTTGCCCGCGCCGTTGGGGCCGATGACCCCGACGACGGCGCCGGTGGGCACGGTCAGCGAGCCCTCGGACCACACCGTCCGGCCGCCGCGCGCCACCGAGACGTCGTCGAGGACGAGCGCCGGTGGCGGCGCGACGGCCGGGGCAGCTGTCTGGATGTCGGTCACTGACCCCCACCGAGTGCGTCGGACAACTGCTGCAGCTGGGAGAGCTGCCAGTCGACGAACGACGACTCGCCGTCCGGTGCCGACTCTGTCACCTCGACGACCGGCACGTCAGCCGCCTCGGCCGTGGCGCGGAGCTGCTCGGGGACGCTGCCCTCGGTCTGGGTGTTGTAGACCAGCACGTCGACCGACCCGTCCGACAGCGCGGACTCGAAGGCGGCGACGTCGCCGGGCGCCGGCTCGGCCTCGTTGCTGGCCGCGGCCCGGTAGCCCTCGGGGGTGGCGTCGGTCAGGCCGACCGCCTCGGCGGTGTACTCGAAGACGCTCTCCGTGGCGGCGTAGCTGCGCCCGGCGGCGGCGGACTGCAGGGCGGTGATCTCGTCCAGGTAGGGCTGCAGCTCGGCCTCCCAGGCCGCGGCCTGCTCGGCGAAGTGGTCGGCGGCGTCGGGCGACAGCGCGCTGAGCTCCTCGGTCACCGCGGCGGCGACGTCCTGCACGTGCTCCGGGGAGTACCAGAGGTGCGGGTTGACCCCGCCGTGGCCGTGGCCCTCCTCGCCCGCGTGCTCCTCGCCAGCGGCGTGCTCGTCCTCGGCGTGCTCGTCCGCCGCGTGTTCCTCGGTCTCGATCCCCACGACCTCGGCCGCGTCGACGATCGCCGGGTCGGAGTCGAGGGCGGCGACGGCGTCGGCGGCCCAGTGGTCGTAGTCGGCGCCGTTGAGCACCACGAGCTCGGCGTCGGTGAACGCCGCGATGTCGGCGGAGGTGGCCTCGTAGTCGTGCGGGTCGACGGCCGCGGAGGCGAGCACGGTGGTGACGGTGGTGCAGTCGCCGCCCAGCTGCTCGACGATGTCACCCCACTGGCTCACCGAGACGACGACGTCGAGCACCTCGCCGGGGCAGTTGTCCGCGTCCGCCTCGCTGGTCGTGGTGCCGGCGCCACCGGAGCTGCCGCAGGCGGCCAGGGTCAGCGTCGCGGTGGCGGCCAGCGCGGCGAGTGCGGGGCGGCGGAACAGGGCAGGGCGGGGCACGACGGGTCCTCACGTGGATGCCTGATGGGAATGAATCTCAGACCCAGTATCACCCACGTGCTGATCACGGTCGAGCTCGGTGCCCCGGAGGTGGCGGGGATCATGGACCCGGCGTCGTCCGGACCCGCCGGGCGGCCGTGCCCGAGGAGGTCGCCGTGCCGGTGTCCCGGGACCGCACCTCGTCCGTCCGTCCGCCGACCGCGCCGCCGCGCCGCGCGCCGCGGGCGCCGGACCCGGCGCCGTCCCCCGCGCCGGGAGAGCCGCTCCGCGAGCCCGGGGCACCCTCTCCCGAGGGTGGGGACCCGGCCGGGGACCGGCCGACGCGCGACTGACCCGGCGGTCGCCGGGCCAGTCGCGCCCGGGTCAGGCGCCGGTGACGCGGTTCTCGGGGTCCAGGCCCTCCTCGGCCGCCGCCTCCGAGCCCTCGGCGGGCTCGTCGGGGTGCGGCGTGCGACCGCCCTCCTGGTCGACGGCGGGGTCGCCGCCCTCGGCGGGCTCACTGGTGTGCTGCTGCGCGCTCTCGGTCATGCCTGGGCGGATGCCCGGCCGGCCGGTCCGGAAACCCGCCGCTCAGGCGACCGGCCCGGCCGGGGGCGTGCGGGGCAGCAGCGCCTGGACGGCGTCGTCGTCCGGCAGCGCCCCCCGGGCGCCGGCGCCGGTGGTCGACAGCGCTGCGGCGGTGACCGCGTACCGGACCGCCTCGGCCAGGCCGGCGCCCCGGTCCAGCGCGCTGCTCAGCGCACCGCAGAAGCAGTCGCCGGCGCCGGTGGTGTCCACGGCGTCCACCGGTGGCGGCGCCTGCAGCAGCACCGGCCCCCCGGTCGGCACCACCAGCGCACCCCGCTCGCCGAGGGTCACCACGACGTCGCCGGTGGCCACCCGCCGGGCCAGCGCGGCCAGGGCGGCCGGGGAGTCGTCCCCGCCCGGGGCGCCGGCCAGCGCCCGCAGCTCCGGCTCGTTGGGCACCAGCACGTCGACGTCGGCGAGCAGTTCGGGGCTCAGCGGCCGGGGTGGTGCCGGGTTGAGCACGACCGTGCCGCGGGTGGCCGCCGCGGCGGCCTGCACCGTCTCCGGCGGGGTCTCCAGCTGGAGCAGCAGCACGCCGGCGCGGTGCACCGACTCGACGTCGACGTCGGCCGGGGTGAGCGCGGCGTTGGCCCCGGGTACGACGACGATCAGGTTCTCCCCGCCGCGGGCCTCCACCGGGATCGTCGCCGACCCGGTCGGGGTGCCGGGCGTGCGCCGCACCCGCCCGACGTTCACCCCGGCGTCGGCCAGCGCGGCGAGCTGGCGGCCGGCGGCGGGGTCGTCGCCCACCCGCCCGACCATGTGCACGCCGCGCCCCAGCCGCCCGGCCGCGGCGGCCTGGTTGGCGCCCTTGCCCCCGGGCAGCAGTGCCACCGCCGAGCCGACGACGGTCTCGCCACGCCCGGGGAGCCGGTCGACGGTCACCACGAGGTCCTCGTTCAGGCTGCCGACGACGGTCACGGACACGCGGGCCTCCCGGTGATCGCCACGGGAGCAGCCTAGGAGTCCCGGTCGGGGGACCGCCGCTGGCGCAGCGGCAGGAGGTACCAGGTCACCAGCCCGAGGGCGCCGATCACCGCGCACACCGCGATGGCCGGCCCCCGGCCGAGCACCACGTCCAGCACCAGCAGCACCGCGCTGCCGATGCCGACCAGGAGGAGGGTCAGCCCGCCCACCAGCGCCCGGTCGGCGAACGCGACGATCGCCGACTTCTGCCGCCGCCGGAAGAGCATCCGGTGGAAGGAGACCGGCGCGACCAGGACCACGGTGGACAGGGCGGTGCTGATCATCGTCACCGAGTAGACCGTCGTCCCGAAGGTGCCCAGGTCGGTGAAGCGGGACTGGAACGGCAGGGTCAGCAGGAAGGCGAAGAGCACCTGGACCGCGGTGATGGTTACGCGGATCTCCTGCAGGACCTCGTTCACGTTGCGGTCCAGCACCTTGTCGGGGCTCTCGCCGCGCGCCTGGGCCGTCCGCTCGGCGTCCGCCCGCTCGGCGTCGGTCGGTTTCTCTGCCACCTCCCGGCGGTACCTCAGGCGGAGTCGATCAACACCCGGGAGGTGCCGTGGCCCAGCGCCAGGTCGAGGACGCCGACACGATCCGCCGCGAGTTCGGCGAGGCGGTGAACATGACCGCGGGTGAGCTCGAGCGCTGGCTGGCGACCGGGCAGTCGCAGTCGGTGGGCCAGCAGGACGGCGGCTCGGGTGAGTCGACCGGGCACGAGTCCGGCCGGCGGATCGTCGCGCTGCTGCACACGAAGAAGGCCGATCTGACCGACGAGGACCTCGCGCACATGCGGAAGGTGCACGGCTACGTACAGCGGCACCTGGCGCAGCGGCCGGAGAAGGAGGACGTCGAGACGTCGAGGTGGCGGTACAGCCTGATGAACTGGGGCCACGACCCGCTGAAGGAGTGAGCCCGCTGGAGCGCAACGACCCGGCCCAGTACGACGAGCTCGCCGACCAGTGGTGGGAGCCGGCCGGCGGGTTCGCGATGCTGCACTGGTTGGCCGCCGCCCGCGCCGAGCACGTCCCGCCCGCGGCCCGGCCCGGGGCGCTGCTGGTCGACCTCGCCTGCGGGGGCGGGCTGATGGCGCCGCACGTGGCCCGGCTCGGCTACCGGCACGTCGGCGTCGACCTGGGCCTGGCCGGGCTGCGCATCGCCCGCGACCACGGCGTCGTCCCGGTGCGCGGCTCGGTGCTGGCGGTGCCGCTGGCCGACGGGTGCGCCGACGTGGTGACCGCGGGGGAGATCCTCGAGCACGTCGAGGACGACGCCGCGGTGATCGCCGAGTGCGCCCGGCTGCTGCGCCCCGGCGGAACGCTGGTCATCGACGCGCTCGCCCGCACCCGGCTGGCCGATCTGGTCGCGGTGCGGATCGGGGAGCGGGTGCCCGGCGGGCCGCCACCGGGCATCCACGACCCCGCGCTCTTCGTCGACCGGGAGCGGCTGTGCGCGGCCGCCGAGGCGGCCGGGCTGGACCTGCGGCTGGTCGGGTTGCGCCCGTCGGTGCGCGACGTGCTGGCCTGGCGCCGCGGCCGGCGGGACGTCGTCCGGATGCGGCCGATGCGCTCCACCGCGGTGCTGTTCGCCGGCTACGGGGTCAAGCGCGGCGGGCGGGGGCCGGTGCCCGGACGTACGGTCGGGTCATGAGCAGGTCCGACGGAAGCCGTCCCCGGCCGTGAGCGCGGTCGTCACCGGCGCCGGGCGGGCGCTGCCGGCCAGCTACGAGCAGTCCTCCGTCTGGCGCGACTACTTCGCCCCCCGGTACGCCGGGCTGCGGGCCGCCGAGCGGGTGTTCATGGCCGCCGGCGTGCGCACCCGGCACGCGGTCGTCTACCCCGGCGACGAGGACCTCTCCGCGGCGGGCACGGAGACCCGGATGCTCCGCTACGTCGCCGAGGCGATGCCGCTGGGCAAGCAGGCGGTGGCCGGTGCGCTGGACGCCGCCGGGCTGGCACCCGGCGACGTCGGGCTGTTCGCCGTCGCCTCCTGCACCGGCTACGTCACCCCGGGGCTGGACATCCGGCTGGCCAACGACCTCGGCATGCCGGCCGACCTGCAGCGGCTGCTGGTCGGGCACATGGGCTGCTATGCGGCCATCCCGGGGCTGGGCGCGGTGGGCGACTACGTGACCGCCCGGTCGAAGCCCGCGGTGCTGCTGTGCCTGGAGCTGACCAGCCTGCACGTCCAGCCGGCCGTCCCCGAGCTGGAGCAGGTGGTCAACCACTCGCTGTTCAGCGACGCCGCCGCGGCGGTGGTCGTGGAGCCCGGTGCCCGGCGTGGCCGCCGGGTCGCGGCCACGGTGGCCCGCACCGACTACGCCACCGCCGACCACATGACCTGGGACGTCACCGACCTCGGCTTCCGGATGGGGCTCTCCCCGCGGGTCCCCGACGTGCTCTCCCGGCACGTCGCCGGCGTCGTCGACGAGCTGCTGACCGGCGCGGGGCTGCGGGTGGAGGACGTCGCCGGCTGGGCGGTGCACCCCGGCGGGCCGCGGATCCTCGACGTCGTCCGCGACCAGCTCGGGCTCGCCGAGGAGCAGATGAGCGCGTCCCGGCGGGTGCTCGCCGAGCACGGCAACTGCTCGTCGGCCACCGTGCTGCTGGTGCTCGAGGAGCTGGGCGACGTCGACGGCCCGGTGGTCGCGATGGCGTTCGGGCCCGGGCTGACCCTCTACGCCACGCTGCTGCTGCCCGCCTGACTCACCAGAGGTCGCCGCGCCGCCAGTCGCAGATCAGCCGGCCGGCCGGGTCCAGGTCGGCCGGCGTCGCCGGCGTGGACAGCACGAACACGTCCTCGCCGGAGGTCTCCTGGAGGCCGTCGGGGGTGAGCGCGGCGGTCGGCCCGGTCCACCGCAGCCAGCCGCGGGCGGTGTACAGCGCGGCGCCGGCGGTGCTGGCCGACAGCGCGCCCAGCTCGAACCCGCCGGTGACCAGCCGCTCGGCCTCGGCCATCAGCGCGGTGCCCACGCCCCGGCGGCGGACCGCCGCCGCGGTGGCGACCGCCTCGACGTAGCCGGTGCGCAGGGTCGTGCCCGCGGCGATCAGCTGGCGGCCGACGACGGCGGTGTGACCGGCGAGCTCGCCGTCGACCGTGGCCAGCACGTGCACCCCGCCCAGCGCGTGGCCCCAGTCCTCGTCGCTGAAGGAGTCGAACGCGGTGTCGAGGAAGCGGCGGAGGTCGTGCAGCTCGGCGGGGGAGAGGTCCGCCGTCGGCAGGGTGCGCAGCTGGACGTCGGAGGAGATCACCCGCTCAGCCAAGCGGACCGGCCCGGGAGGCGCAGCCCGGGAGGATGAGGAGAGCGGGTGACGAGAATCGAACTCGCACTGTCAGCTTGGGAAGCTGATGTTCTACCATTGAACTACACCCGCGGAGAGGCGTCAGCCCCTGCGCCGGAGAGCCTACCAAGCACTCCCGGCGAGGCGTCAGCCCCCCGGTCAGCCGCGCATCACGCCGAGGAAGCCGGTCGTCTCCGACCCCTTGCCGAGCTCCCCGGCCCGCGTCGCTCGGAGCAGGGACCGAGGTCCCGTCCATCGCCGGGTCCCTAGACTCCGCGGCATGCTGCTGTCCGACCGCGACATCCGGGCCGCGCTGGCCGACGGCCGGCTCGGCATCGAGCCCTACGAGGACGCGATGGTGCAGCCCTCCAGCATCGACGTCCGGCTGGACCGGTTCTTCCGGGTCTTCAACAACGCCCGGTACACCCACATCGACCCGGCCCAGCAGCAGGACGACCTGACCACGCTGGTCGAGCCCACCGGTGACGACCCGTTCGTGCTGCACCCCGGGGAGTTCGTGCTCGGCTCGACGCTGGAGGTGGTGAGCATCCCCGATGACCTGGCCGCCCGGCTGGAGGGCAAGTCCTCGCTGGGCCGGCTGGGCCTGCTCACCCACTCCACCGCCGGCTTCGTGGACCCGGGCTTCTCCGGGCACATCACCCTCGAGCTCTCCAACGTGGCGAACCTGCCGATCACGCTGTGGCCGGGGATGAAGATCGGTCAGCTGTGCCTGTTCCAGCTGACCTCGGCGGCCGAGCACCCCTACGGCTCGTCGGTCTACGGCTCCCGCTACCAGGACCAGCGCGGCCCCACGCCGTCCCGGTCCTTCCGCAACTTCAGCCGGGCGGAGACCCGGCGCCCCGACGCCGCCACGCCCCTCGCGTGACCGCCGCCCGACCCGGCGCCGCGCGACGGGTGGGCGAACAGTCGTGCATGGCCGGGTGACGGGCCGCCGTGCTGGGTAGGGACGCCGCCATGGACCCCCGGGACACCGCCGTTCTGCTGCCCGCCGCCACCGGCGACTCCGTGGCGGACGGCTTCTTCGACTGCGCCGAGGAGTCGGCGCACTACGCCTTCGGGGTCCAGCTGCTGCTGACCCAGTACGCCTCCGTGATGCCCTGGGAGCAGGAGGGCGTGGCCGAGCTGGGCAGCGGCGACGCCCGGGCGATCGCGCACGTCGTCCGCGCCGTGCCGGGCCTGCGGGTGCACGGCACCGACATCAGCGAGACCTCGGTGACCCGGGCCCGGCGGACCATCGCCGAGCTCGGCGTCAGCGACCGCTACACCGTCGAGCACGGCGACTTCTTCGCCTGGGCCGACTCCGCCGGCGGTGAGCGGGTGAGCACGGTGATCGCCAACCCGCCCTACCTCCCCGCCCCCGACGGCGAGCTGCTCATGCCCGAGCTCTGGGGCGGCTGGTACGGCAACGACCTCGCGCTGCGGCTGCTCAAGGCGGGCTTCGACCACGTGCTGGTCGCCCTGCCCAGCTACTCCGACCCGGCCGGCACGCTGGCCGTGGCCCGGGAACACGGGTTCCGGGTGGCCAACTTCCTGGCGATGGGCCTGGAGTTCGGCGCCTACAGCCGCGAGCCGAAGGTCCGCGAGCACGTCGCGCGGCTCACCGCGGAGGGTCGTGGCTGGGCCGGCGAGGACGAGTACGTCGTCGCCGTCGCGCTGCTCACGCGGTCCCCGCAGATCCGCCGGGACCGGTCGGTCGAGCTGCTGCGCGCCCTGCAGCTGTCGGTCTGAGCCCTAGCGTTCGGTGCGGTCGGCCGGGGGGACGGCGATCGGCGCCTCGGCGCCGGCCACCTCCACCGCCGCCACGGGCAGCGTGCTGCGCGGCGTCGGGCCGGGCAGCTCGTCGTCGACGTACCGCTCCCGGCAGATCGCCCACCCGGTGACGCCGAGCAGCACGACGCCGGTGTAGACCAGCACGAACATGCCGGTGTACCCGCCGGTGATCCCGCGCAGCAGCCCGACCAGCAGCGGGCCGACGCCGGCCAGTGCATAGCCCCAGCCCTGCGCCACGGTCGACAGCGCCGCGACCGACTCCGGGGTCCGCCCCCGCAGGCCGAAGAGCGCCAGCACCATGGCGAAGGAGCCCATCCCCAGGCCCAGCAGCGAGACCCACAGCCACGAGAGGGTGAGCGGGGCAAGCAGCAGGCCGGTCCAGCCGGCCAGGTAGCAGGCGACGAAGACCAGCAGCATCGGCCGCTGCAGCTGCTGGCGCACCGCCACGAGCGGGACGACGGCGTTGAGCGGGATGACGATGAGCGCGTTCAGCCCGACCAGCGACCCCGCAGCCGCGGCGGCCATCCCCTGGTCGCGCAGGTACTGGGCGGTCCACCCGACGATCACGTAGGCCTGCATCGACTGCAGGCCGAAGAAGGCGGCCATCGTCCAGGCCAGCGGGCTGCGGGTGAGTGTCCGGATCCGGATGGCGGTGTGCGTGCTCCGCGACGCCCCCGGCCGCACCGGCACGAAGAGCCAGGGCAGCGCGGCGACCAGGGCGAACACCGCCCAGATGCCCAACGCCCAGCGCCACCCGTCGGCGCCGGCTGCCGCGGCGATCGGGGCCGCCGTGACGCTGGCGACGGCGCCGCCGACCGCCAGGGCCGTGCTGTAGGCGCCGACCAGCAGCCCGGTGCGCCCGGGGAACCAGCGCTTGACCAGGCCCGGCAGCAGCACGTTGCCCAGCGCCCCGCCGACCATCGTGGCCACCGTGCCGGCGAGGAAGACCCACACGCTGTCGGTGGCGACCCGGGCCAGCAGCCCCAGGGTCATCACCAGCAGGGCCGCGGCCAGCACGTGCCCGTCCCGGTAGCGGGCGGCGAGCGGCGGCCCGGCGAAGCCGATCAGCGCGAAGCAGATCAGGGGCATGCTCGTGATCAGCCCGGCCAGTCCGGAGGAGATGCCCAGGCCGCGCTCGATCTCCTCCAGCACCGGGCCGACGCTGTTGACCGCGGTGCGCAGGTTGAAGCCGGTCAGCACGATCGCGGTGCCGACCAGGACGGCGCCGGAGGAGGCGGGACCGGCGGGCGCGGCCGCGGTGTCGGGGGTGGAGCGGGTCACGTGCCCGGATCATCCTCCTGGGCCCGGACGGCCGGGAGGGGGGCCTACCGGGAGACGGTGACCAGCACCGACGCGACCTGCTCGGCGGTGCCGTCGGCGCCCACCCGGAGCAACGCCAGCTCGTGCGGGCCCTCCCCGGCCGGGGCGGCGATCGCCAGCGTCGGGCTCAGGCACTGGCGCAGTTCCAGCGCCGGCCCGGCGCCGGTCTGGGTGTAGCTGACCGTGCTGCCGGCGTCCCCCTGGACCGGAGCGCCGTCCAGCGTCGCCACGTACCACGCGCCGTCCGGGCCGGTGAGCCGGTAGCGCAGCACCGCGCCGGGGGCGACGACGCTGCTGGCCACCCCGATGGCCGGGGTGTCGCAGTCGGCGGGGAGTGGAACGTCCTCGGCCCCGCCGGTGCCCGCCAGGCCCAGCACCGCGAGCACCACCGCCGTCACGGCCAGCCAGACCCAGCCCCGGTTGCGGCGCACCGGCGGCCGGTCGTCGGCCAGGGTGCGCTCGTCGTTGACGTCGCGCGCGTAGTGCAGCCGGCTGCGGCGGTTGCCCGCGGCCAGCTCGGGGTCCTCGTGCCCGCGGACGCCCCCGAAGATGAAGCTCACCCCGTCAGTGTCCCTGGTGACGGGCTGGAGCGGCGCCGGTGCAGGGGCCCGCCGCGGGCCTGCGAGTGGTGAGGGGCACCGGGGTCCTTCTAGTTCCGGGTGGCCGGCGAACCGGTGCCGGCCGGGTCGTCGGGCTCGGTGCCGACCTCCGGCCCCGAGCCGGTGCCGGGTGCGCCGGCCGGTGCCATCGAGCGCAGCAGGATCTGGCTGACGTCGAGCACCTCGACGTGCTCCTTGGCCTGGCCGGCCTGCTTCTTGCTGGTCACCGCGTCGCTCAGCATGGTGATGCAGAACGGGCAGGCGGTGGAGATGACGTCCGGGTCCAGGTCCAGCGCCTCCTCGGTGCGCTCGACGTTGATCCGCTTGCCGATCTTCTCCTCCATCCACATCCGCGCGCCGCCGGCGCCGCAGCAGAAGCCGCGGTCCTTGCAGCGGTGCATCTCCTGGGTGGACAGCCCCTGCACGGCGCCGAGCACCTCGCGCGGCGGCGTGTAGACCTTGTTGTGCCGGCCCAGGAAGCACGGGTCGTGGTAGGTGACCTTGCGGTCGACCGGGGTGACCGGGGTGAGCCGGCCGTCCTCGACCAGCTGGCCGAGCAGCTGGGTGTGGTGGACGACGTCGTAGTCGCCGCCCAGCTGCGGGTACTCCCGGCCGATCGAGTTGAAGCAGTGCGGGCAGGTGGCGACGATCTTCCGCCGGCCCGGCTCGCGGCCCTCGAAGACGGTGTCGAGCGTCTCGACGTTCTCGGCGGCCAGTTGCTGGAAGAGGAACTCGTTGCCCATCCGGCGGGCCGGGTCGCCCGAGCAGGTCTCCCCGTTGCCGAGGACGGCGAACTCCACGCCGGCGATGTGCAGCAGCTCGGCGACGGCCCTGGTGACCTTCTTGGCCCGGTCGTCGATGGCGCCGGCGCAGCCGACCCAGAACAGGTACTCGACGTCGTCGGGGATCGCGCCGTCGACCTGCCGGACCTCGAAGTCCAGGTCCTTCATCCAGTCCTCGCGGACGTTGCCGCCCACGCCCCACGGGTTCCCGCGGTTCTCCAGGTTGCGCATCATCACGCCGGCCTCGGAGGGGAAGCTCGACTCGATCAGCGTCTGGTAGCGGCGCATGTCCATGATGTGGTCGACGTGCTCGATGTCCACCGGGCACTGCTCGACGCAGGCGCCGCAGCTGGTGCAGCTCCACAGGACGTCGGGGTCGATGACCCCGCCCTCCTCCAGCGTGCCGACCAGCGGGCGGTGCGCCTGCGCGTCGTTGGTGCCCTCGATGCGGGCGTACCCGGAGGCCCAGACCTGCTCGTCACTGGCCTGGAGCGTGGAGTAGTCGGCGAAGTCGGGGGCGTTGTCCGACGCCTTCGTCGCGCCGGTCAGGTACGGGGCCTTGGCGTAGAGGTGGTCCCGCAGGTCCATGATCACCATCTTGGGAGACAGCGGCTTGCCGGTGTTCCACGCCGGGCACTGGCTCTGGCACCGCCCGCACTCGGTGCAGGTGGTGAAGTCGAGCATCCCCTTCCAGGTGAAGTCCTCGATCTTGCCGCGGCCGAAGACGTCGTCCTCGCCGGGGTCCTCGAAGTCGATCGGCTTGCCGCCGCTGGTCATCGCCGGCAGCGGGCCGAGCGCCTGGGAGCCGTCGGCCTCGCGCTTGAGGTAGATGTTGAAGAAGGCGCTGAACCGGTGCCAGGCCACGCCCATGTTGAGCACCCGGGAGATGGTGATCAGCCAGACCAGGCTGACGACGATCTTGACGAAGGCGACGATCGAGAGCAGGTCCGGGTTGGCGGGGACCAGGTTCGCCAGCGCGCCGGAGACCGGGTGCGACCAGGCCGGGGCGTCGGTGAGGCCGGCGGCGACCTTGATCGCCCGGATCAGCAGGATGCAGACGCCGATGACCAGGACGACGGCCTCGACGAAGTAGCCGCGGCCCTCGTTCGACCCGGCGAACCGGCTCTGCCGGCCCTTGCGGCGCGGGTGGTCGAGCTGGCGCCGGATGATCAGGTAGAGGATGCCGAGCACCGTGGCGGCGCCGATCAGGTCGACGAAGAGGTTCCACAGGGCCCACTCGCCGATCAGCGGCAGGTGCCACGCCGGGTTCCAGACCTCGCCGAAGGCCTCCACCAGGGTGAGGAACAGGCCGTAGAAACCGACGAAGACGAACCAGTGGGCGGCTCCGATCGCCGACCACTTCAGCATCCGGGTGTGGCCCAGCGACTCGATCGCCAGCGTCTTCAGCCGCGGGCCGACCGGGCCGGTGCGGTGCGGATCGGGCTGGCCGGTGCGGAAGATCGCGAGCATCGCGCGGACCGCCTTGGTGGCATAGACCACCGAGACGACGAGCAGGAGCACGGCGAGCGTGCCGAGGACGATCTGCAGCGGGCCCATGGGCTCCCTCTCGTGCGCGCGTGCGGGCGTCGCCGCCCACCCGGGACCGACGTTGACCGGGCGAGGTCACGCTACCGGCCGGTAACCGGTGACCCCAGGGGGCCGCGTCGCGACGATCCGTACGCGTGTTGCTCTTCTCCGCGCACTACTCCGCATGGTGCACTAGCCCCGTGCCGTCACTGGGGCGGTGGGGGAGGTGGCGCGTGGACGCCAGTCAGCTGCTCAAGGGCGTGCTGGACGTCGCGGTGCTCGCGGTCGTCCGCGACGCCGACGGCTACGGCTACGACGTGGTCCGCCGGCTGCGCAACGCCGGCCTGGAGGACGTCGGTGACGCCTCGGTCTACGGCACGCTCCGCCGGCTGTACCAGGCCGGCGCGCTGACCTCCTACGTCGTCCCCAGCGACGAGGGGCCGCACCGGAAGTACTACGCGATCAACGACAGGGGGCGCTCGGTGCTCGAGGACTCGACCAAGACGTGGGGGACGTTCGTCGACGCCGTCGACGGCGTGCTGGGCCGGATGGCGGCCGCGTGACCGCGCCGACGGCGCCCGATCTCGCCCGGCAGGTGCAGAACTACCTGGTGGCGGTGGAGTGCGAGCTCAGCGACCTGCCCGCCGAGGAGCGCGGCGACCTGCTCGAGGACCTGGAGACCCACCTGGCGTCGCTGGCCGAGGAGGACGACGACCGGCCGATCGACGTCCGGCTGGGTTCACCGGTCGCCTACGCGGCCGAGCTGCGCGCCGCCGCCGGGCTGCCGCCGCGCGACGGTGCGCGCCCGTCGCGGGACCGGACGGCCGAGCTGCGCCGCTGGGTGGCCCGCGCGCAGGCGCACCCGCTGGGTCGGGAGGTGCACCGGCTGCAGCGGGAACTGCGGCCGGCCTGGTGGGTGCTGCGGGGCTACCTGCTGATCGCGGTGCCCGCCGCCCTCTCCGGCGACTGGGACTTCCCCTTCCCGGCCCCGCTGGGCAGTGAGGCGCTCGGCGTCCTGCTCGTCCCGGCCGCGGTCGCCGGGTCGGTCTGGCTCGGCCGCCGCGAGCTGTCGCCCCGGCTGCGGGTGCCCGTGCTGGCCGGCGGTGCCCTGCTCGCCCTGGTCGCGTTCTTCGCGGTGGTGGACGCCTCGCCGGCGGACTCGGTCGACTACGGGTACGCCGCCGAGTACGGCTACCCGACCCCGGTGACCGACCAGGCCGTCGGGCAGTACCCGCTGGTGTCCCGGTACGGCCCGGTGACCGACGTCCTGCCCTACGCCGCGGACGGCACCCCGCTGGAGGGCGTGCTGCTCTACGACCAGGACGGCCGCCCGCTGGAGGTCGGCTTCCAGGAGTGGTGGGCCGACGGCTGCACCCGGGAGCTGCGCCAGCCGCTGGCCGCCGACGGGGTGCCGGTGCCGAACGTGTTCCCCCAGCAGTACGTCCTGGACGGCTCCGGCACCGACCTCTACGGGGTGCCGGTGCCGCTGGGCACCTGCGATGCCACCGTCCAGCGCCCCGAGGTGCCGCTGCCGGAGTTCCCGGCGTCGTCGGCGCCGGAGACCCCCGCCGCCGACTGACCCACCCCGGTGTCGGCCCGGGATCAGGTGACCTGATCATGCGTGCTCCTGGCTCACCCTCCGCGGTGAGCCAGGAGCACGCGCGGTGAGCCAGGACGGTGGTTGTCCACAGTCGGACGGCGGTGGAGGCCACGAACCGGCGGTTCGTTGCCAGGCTCTCGGCCATGCACCCGGTCCTCCGTGACGCCGCCGGTCGCCAGTGGGGCGCGTTCACCGCCGCTGACATCCGCCGTGCCGGCCTCGACCCGATCGACGTCCAGTCCGCCCTGCGTCGCGGGGAGTGGGACCGCCTCCGCCGCGGCGTGTACGTGGAGCGGGCAGTCCTCCAGGACGCCCAACGGTGGGGCGACGCCGCCCGGCACCGGCTCGACTGCGCCGCCGTCCTGCTGTGCCTGGGTGGTCGGCCGGCGGTGAGCCACGCCTCGGCCGCGCGCCTCGCGTCGTTGGTCGTCCCGGCCGGTCTGCCGCCCCTCGTGCAGCTCACCGACGAGGAACAGTGGCGTCGGGGGCGGGGGTATGCGGTCATGCGCGCCCGGCTGCCGGCCCACCACCTCCGTACGGAGGGACCCTTCCGGCTGACCGGACCCGCCCGGACGCTGGTGGACTGCGCCCGCGAGTGGGCTCTGGAGGACGCCGTCGTGGCGATGGACGCCGCCCTGCACGCCGACGTCGTCACCGCGGCAGAGCTGCGGGCGGCGGTGCTGGACGCCACCCACTGGTACGGGATCAGTGGGGCCGCGCGCGCCGCGGGGCTCGCTGACGGCCGCGCGGAGTCGCCACTGGAGACACGTGGCCGGCTGGCGTTGCTGGGCAGCGGCCTCCCCGCGCCGGAGCTGCAGGTCGAGCTGCGCGGGCCGCGGGGCTTCGTGGCCCGCGTCGACGCCTGGTACGAGGACGCTGCAGTGGCGATCGAGTTCGACGGTCGGGTGAAGTACGAGGACCCGCGCCGTGGCCGGACGCCGGCGCAGGTGCTGTGGGAGGAGAAGCGCCGTGAGGACGCCGTGCGCGACCTCGGTGTCCGGTTCGTGCGCATCGCCCAGGCCGACCTCGGTGCCGGGTGGCCTCCGGTCGCCGAGCGACTCCGCTTGCTGCTCGCGACCCGGGTGCCCGGGGAGCGGCGTTTCCGTGTCGTGCGGGCATCGGCCGGCCGTCGCGCCCGGGCCTGACCGCGTACGGCATCCACGCCGTCCGGGCTCACCGTCGTCGCTCCTGGCTCACACCCGGTGGTGAGCCAGGAGCACGCACGATCAGGTCACCTGATCCCCGGATGATCGTCCGTGACACGGGGCGGCCGAGGCGCGCGCGACGGCAGGCTCCGCCCCCCCGGGAACACGGCGGCGGGGCCTGCCGTTACGGTGGGCAGGAAAGTTGAGCGGACCAGGCGCAAGGCGTGCCCGGCAGTGGGCGACCCGGCGTCGCCGGTCCCTCGGCTCTCTCCGGACCTGCACCACCCACCAGCACAGAGGAGAAGCCCCCATGGCACGAGCGGTCGGTATCGACCTGGGCACCACCAACTCCGTCGTCTCGGTCCTCGAGGGCGGCGAGCCCACCGTCATCGCGAACTCCGAGGGCTCCCGCACCACCCCGTCGGTCGTCGCGTTCGCCAAGAACGGCGAGGTCCTGGTCGGGCAGTCGGCCAAGAACCAGGCGGTCACCAACGTCGACCGCACGATCCGCAGCGTCAAGCGCGAGATCGGCACCAACTGGAAGACCGGCGACATCGACGGCAAGCAGTACACCCCGCAGGAGATCAGCGCGCGGGTGCTGCAGAAGCTGAAGCGCGATGCCGAGACCTACCTGGGCGAGCCGGTCACCGAGGCGGTCATCACCGTCCCGGCGTACTTCGAGGACGCCCAGCGCCAGGCCACCAAGGAGGCCGGGGAGATCGCCGGCCTCAACGTGCTGCGCATCGTCAACGAGCCCACCGCGGCCGCGCTGGCCTACGGCCTGGACAAGGGCGAGACCGAGCAGACGATCCTGGTCTTCGACCTCGGTGGTGGCACCTTCGACGTCTCGCTGCTGGAGATCGGCGACGGCGTCATCGAGGTCAAGTCCACCGCCGGTGACAACAAGCTCGGTGGTGACGACTGGGACGAGCGGATCGTCAAGCACCTGGTGCAGACCTTCAACGCGCAGTCCGGCATCGACCTGGCCAAGGACAAGCTGGCCATGCAGCGGCTCCGCGAGGCCGCGGAGAAGGCCAAGATCGAGCTGTCCGGCGCGCAGTCGACGAACGTGAACCTGCCCTACATCACCGCCGGGGCCGAGGGCCCGCTGCACCTGGACGTCACGATCACCCGGGCGGAGTTCCAGCGGCTGACGCAGGACCTGCTCGACCGCACCAAGGCCCCGTTCAACCAGGCCATCCGGGACGCCGGCGTCTCCGTCTCCGACATCGACCACGTCGTCCTCGTCGGTGGCTCGACCCGGATGCCGGCCGTGACCGAGCTCGTCCGTGAGCTGACCGGCGGCAAGGAGCCCAACAAGGGCGTCAACCCCGACGAGGTCGTCGCCGTCGGCGCTGCCCTGCAGGCCGGTGTCCTCCGCGGTGAGGTCAAGGACGTCCTGCTGCTCGACGTCACCCCGCTGTCCCTGGGCATCGAGACCAAGGGCGGGATCATGACCAAGCTCATCGAGCGCAACACCACGATCCCGACCAAGCGCAGCGAGATCTTCACGACGGCCGACGACAACCAGCCGTCCGTGCAGATCCAGGTCTTCCAGGGCGAGCGCGAGATGGCCGCCTACAACAAGAAGCTCGGCATGTTCGAGCTGACCGGTCTGCCGCCGGCACCCCGCGGTGTCCCGCAGATCGAGGTGGCCTTCGACATCGACGCGAACGGCATCGTGCACGTGTCCGCCAAGGACCTGGGCACGGGCAAGGAGCAGTCGATGACGATCACCGGCGGGTCGGCCCTGCCCAAGGACGACATCGAGCGGATGATGCGCGACGCCGAGGCCCACGCCGAGGAGGACAAGCGCCGCCGCGACGAGGCCGAGACCCGCAACCTGGCCGAGTCGCTGCAGTACCAGACCGAGAAGTTCCTGGCCGAGAACGGCGACAAGATCCCGGCCGACAAGAAGGAGGAGCTGGGTGAGGCGCTGACCGAGCTCCGCTCCGCCCTCGGCGGCTCGGACGTCGCGGCGATCAAGACCGCCCAGGAGAAGGTCGCCCGGGTCTCCCAGGAGGTCGGTGGCGCGCTCTACGCCCAGGCGCAGGCCGACGGCGCGCCGGCCGGTGACGCCGACGCGGGCTTCGCCGGTGCGACCGGTGACGCCGGTGCCTCGGGTGCAACGGCCGCGGACGACGACGTCGTCGACGCCGAGATCGTGGACGAGGACACCGACAAGCGGTGACCGCACCGGCTGCGTGCCGGCCCGCCGGCCCGGGGAACCGGGCCGGCGGGCACGGGAGGGAGCCATGAGCCAGCAGGACGAGCAGGCGCCGCGGGTCGTCATCCGTGACCGGCGGCGCATCGACCCGACCAGCGGCGCGGTCCGCGAGCCGGCCGGCGAGCAGCCGGCCGGCTCCGCGGCCGCCCAGGGAGAGCAGATGAGCGAGCAGAACGAGGGGGCGGCCCCGGTCGCCGAGCACACCGACGTCCCGGCCGGTGACCTGGGCGGGGACCCGGGCGGGGACACCGCCCGCCAGCTGGCCGAGCGGACCGAGGACCTGCAGCGGGTCACCGCGGAGTACGCCAACTACCGGCGCCGCGTGGACCGGGACCGGGTCCTGGTGGTCGACCAGGCGGCCGAGCGGTTCGCCGGTCAGCTGTTCCCGATCGTCGACGACATCGAGCGGGCACGGGACCACGGCGACCTGACCGGGGCGTTCAAGGTCGTCGCCGACCGAGTGCTGGGGCTGCTCGACGGCCTGGGCGTGGAGTCCTTCGGCAAGCCCGGCGACCCGTTCGACCCGGCGCTGCACGAGGCCGTGCTGCACGACACCTCGCCGGAGGTGAGCGAGCCGACCGCCACCACGGTGCTGCGCCCGGGCTTCCGCCGCGGCGACCGCGTGCTGCGCACTGCGATGGTCGGCGTGACCGAGCCGGAGTCGCCGGCCCCGGTGGCCGAGGCCCCGGTGGCTGAGGCCCCGGTGCGCGAGGACACGGCCGCAGCCGGGGAGCCCGACGCCGTCGGGCAGCCGGGCGCGGACCCGGCCGACCGCTGATCCCACACCCGCTGCCGGTCCGGCGCCCACGACCCGGGCGCCGGGCCGGCCCGACCGCAGCACAGCAGAGAGGAGGCGCCCGATGAGCAGCACCCGGGACTTCATCGAGAAGGACTACTACGCGGCCCTGGGCGTCCCCAAGGACGCCGACGCGGCGGCGATCAAGAAGGCGTACCGCCAGTTGGCCCGGGAGCTGCACCCGGACAAGAACCCCGGCAACGCCCAGACCGAGGCCCGCTTCAAGGAGGTCTCCGAGGCCTACGACGTGCTGTCGGACCCCAAGCGGCGGGCCGAGTACGACGACGCCCGGCGGCTGTTCGGCTCCGGCGGCTTCCGGCCCGGCGCCGGCGGCGGTGGCGCGGGCTTCCCCGGCGGGTTCCCGGGTGGCGCCGGTGGCGCGGGGCAGCCCTTCGACCTCGGGGACCTGTTCGGTGGCGCGGGCGCTCCCGGTCCGGGTGGCCGCGCCGGCGGGTTGGGCGACCTCTTCGGTGGGCTGTTCACCGGCGGCGCCCCCGGAAGCAGCACCAGGAGCCGGCAGCAGGCGGCCTCCGGTCCGGCCCGCGGCCAGGACGTCGAGACCGAGGCGACGCTCGCGTTCGACGAGGCGGTGCTGGGGGTCACGGTGCCCCTGCGCATGCAGAGCCCGGGGACCTGCCCGACCTGCTCCGGCAGCGGCGCCAAGCCCGGCACCAGCCCGCACACCTGCCCGGTGTGCAACGGCGCGGGCGTCACCAGCCGCAGCCAGGGCGCGTTCGCCTTCTCCGAGCCCTGCCGGGAGTGCCGCGGCACCGGCTCGGTGGTCGACGACCCGTGCCCGACCTGCTCCGGCAGTGGGGTCACCAACCAGACCCGCACGATCACCGTCCGGATCCCCGCCGGGGTCAAGGACGGGCAGCGCATCCGGCTGGCGGGCAAGGGCGCGCCCGGCCGGCGGGGCGGTCCGGCCGGTGACCTGTTCGTCGTCGTGCACGTCAGCGGGCACGACCTGTTCGGCCGCAGCGGCGACGACCTCACGCTCACGGTGCCGGTCTCCTTCGCCGAGGCCGCGCTCGGGACCACCCTCACCGTGCCCACGCTGGACGGCTCGGTCTCGCTCAAGGTGCCCGCCGGCACCGCCAGCGGCCGGACCTTCCGGGTCCGCGGCCGCGGCGTGCCGGGCAGGGGCACCGCGGGCGACCTGCTGGTGACCGTCGAGGTGGCGGTGCCCCAGCGGCTGACGCCCGGCGCCCGCGAGGCGATCGAGAAGCTCGCCGCCGAGCTGCCCGACGACCCCCGTCCGGAGGTCACCGCCGCGCTGCGCCACGGGAGCACCCGGTGACCGGCCCGGGCCCGGCCTTCGCCGAGGACGCACCCGTCTTCGTCATCTCGGTGGCCGCCGAGCTGGCCGGCATGCACGCGCAGACGCTGCGCCAGTACGACCGGCTCGGCCTGGTCAGCCCGGGGCGCACGGCCGGCGGCGGGCGCCGGTACAGCCCACGGGACGTCGCGCTGCTGCGCGAGGTGCAGCGGCTCAGCCAGGAGGACGGCGTCAACCTGGCCGGGATCAAGCGGATCATCGAGCTGGAGTCCCAGGTCGAGGCGCTGCAGACCCGGGTCGGCGAGCTGCTGGAGGAGCTGCAGGTCGCCGAGTCCCGGCGGATCGCCGCGGAGTCCGCGGTCGCGGCCACGTACCGGCGGGACCTGGTGCCGCGTACGGCCGGCTCCGCGCTGGTCATCTGGCGGCCCGGCGGCCACGCCTGAGCGCGCCGCGCGGTGGCATCCCCCGGGGAACGTTGAGCCGGTTCCGAACGTGGGACACGATGTGACCGTGGACAGCGAGTTGGACAGCCGCCAGGCGTACGTGCACCTGGAGCGTGAGATCGCCCTGCTGCTCCGGCGCGCGCGGGCCATCCAGGGGCGGCTGGGGAGTCAGCTCCACCACGAGCTGGACGGCGCGGCCTACGGGCTGCTCGTGCTGCTCGACGACGCCGGCCCGCTGCGCGCCAGCGACGTCGTCGCCAAGCTCGGGCTGGACAAGAGCACGGTCAGCCGTCAGGTGGCCTCGCTGGTCGACCTAGGGCTGGTCGACCGGACCGCCGACCCCGACGACGGCCGGGCCCAGGTGCTGTCGACCTCCGCGGAGGGCCACCGCCGGCTCAGCGAGCTGCGCGACGCCCGCCGGGCCCGGTGGGAGGCCGACCTGTCCGACTGGGACACCGCCGACGTCGCCACGCTGGCAGAGCTGCTGGGGCGGCTCAACCGCATCGGCGAGGCCCGCGAGGCCGAGGTCACGAACAGCTGAGGCCGTGAACGCCTGAGACCCCGGACGGCTGAGCCGTCCGGGGTCTCAGGCTGTCTCCCTCCCCGGGAGAGGGGTTTCACACCCCAAGAGGTTGCATGCTCCAACCAACCGGCGCAAGATGTTTGCTGTCTGCACAGGACGGTGAGCGCGGCGACGAGGGGGCGGGGACGTGCACATCACCCGGGACACCTCCCAGCGGATGACCGCCGGGCTGGCCCGGCTGCTCCGCACCACGCGCCAGCTCGGCCACCGAGTGGCCGCGGACCTCTACGGCGACCTGCCGTCCTTCGGCTGGGCGGTGCTCGCCCCGCTCGAGGAGCACGGGCCCCAGCGCTGCAGCGCGCTCGCCGGGTACGCCGGTGTCGACGTCTCGGTCGCCAGTCGGCAGGTCGCCGCGCTGGAGCGCGCCGGGTACGTCCAGCGCCGCCCCGACCCGCAGGACGGCCGGGCGAGCCTGATCAGCCTCAGCGACGCCGGGGCCGCCGCGCTCGCACGCACCCGCGACGTCCGCAGCCAGTGGGCGCTCAGCGCCCTCGACGACTGGACCGAGGACGAGGCCCGCGAGTTCACGCGCTCGCTGGAGAAGCTCGCCGACGGCCTGGACCGGGCCGGTCGCCCGTCCGCAGCGATCCACCCCGGTGCCGCTCCAGCGGCCCCGGCCCTCCCTCCCGCACGACCGCAGCACCCTCAGGAGACCCGCGCATGAGCACCCCCGCCCCGACCCGGCCCGAGGCCGGTCCCGTCCCCGCCGCCGAGGCACCGGTCCAGCAGCAGGGCCGGATGACCCACCGGCAGGTGCTGTCCGCGCTGTCGGGGATGTTGCTGGCGATGTTCGTCGCCTTCCTGTCCTCGACCGTCGTCTCCAACGCCCTGCCGACGATCATCACCGAGCTGCGCGGCTCGCAGAGCCAGTACACGTGGGTGGTCACCGCCACCCTGCTCGCCTCCACGGCGTCCACCCCGATCTGGGGCAAGCTCGCCGACCTGTTCAGCAAGAAGCTGCTGATCCAGATCGCGATCGTGGTCTTCATCGTCGGCTCGATGCTGGCCGGGCTGGCGCAGTCGGTGCCCACGTTGATCGGCTGGCGGGTGCTCCAGGGCCTGGGCCTCGGTGGCCTGCAGGCGCTGGTGCAGATCGCGATGGCGGCGATGATCAGCCCGCGCGAGCGCGGCCGGTACTCCGGCCTGCTGGGCGGCGTCATGGCGGTGGCCACCGTCGGCGGACCGCTGATCGGCGGTCTCCTGGTGGACACCAGCTGGCTGGGCTGGCGGTGGTGCTTCTACGTCGGCGTCCCGTTCGCCGTGGCCGCCCTGGTGCTGCTCCAGCGCACCCTGCACCTGCCGGTGACCAAGCGCGACGTCTCCATCGACTACCTGGGGGCCGGCCTCCTCACCGCCGGCGTCTCCGCGCTGCTGATCTGGGTCACCCTCGCCGGGGACACCTTCGCCTGGGCGTCGGTGGAGACCGCGCTGTTCCTCACCGGCGGCGTCCTGGCGATCGTCGCCTTCGTCGTCACCGAGCTGCGCGCCACCGAGCCGATCGTGCCGCTGCGGCTGTTCCGTGACCGCACCACGACCCTGGCCATCATCGCCAGCGTCGCGATCGGTGTGGCGATGTTCGGCTCGACGGTCTTCCTCGGCCAGTACCTGCAGATCTCCCGCGGCTACTCGCCCACGGCGGCCGGGCTGCTCACCATCCCGATGGTCGGCGGCCTGCTGGTCTCCTCCACCGTCTCGGGCATCCTGATCACCCGGTACGGCCGGTGGAAGCGGTTCCTGGTGGCCGGGTCGCTGCTGGTCGCCGTCGGCTTCGGGCTGCTGTCGACGATCGACCACGCGACGAACATGGTCCTGCTCGGCGTCTTCCTGGCCGTGCTCGGCATCGGCATCGGGATGACCATGCAGAACCTGGTGCTCGCGGTGCAGAACACCGTCGCGGCCACCGACCTGGGCGCGGCCAGCTCCGCGGTCGCCTTCTTCCGGAGCCTGGGCGGCACGATCGGCGTCTCGGTGCTGGGTGCCGTGCTCTCCACCCGGGTCGGCGACCTGATCCAGCAGGGTCTGGCCGGCGTGCCCGGAGCCGCTGGATCCGCCGGGTCCGGCGATCTCGGCCTGGCCGACCTCGCCGACGCGCCGGCGCCGATCCGCGAGCTGATCGCGGTCTCCTACGGCGACGCCACCGGGCGGATCTTCTTCATCGCCGCCGCCCTGTCGCTGGTCACCATCGTCGCGATCGTGGCCATCCGGGAGGTCGCGCTGCGCACCGACACCGGTGACGAGCGGCTGCGCACCGAGACCACCGGGGACGTGACCGCCGAGGTCGACCACCAGCTGGCCGACGCCGGCACGGGCACCTCTCGCCGCTGACCCGCACACGACGAAGGCCCGCCTCCCGAGCCGGGAGGCGGGCCTTCGTGACGTACTGGAACGGCCCCGTCCAGAGGCTCACCCTGAGCTTGCGAAGGGTGAGGGGGACGGGGTCCTTCTTCAGACGAGCGAGGCGTCCAGGCTGATGTCGACCGCGGACAGCGCCTTGCTCACCGGGCAGCCGACCTTGGCGGCCTGCGCAGCCTGCTGGAAGCCGTCGGCGTCGAGACCGCCCACCTCGCCGCGCACGGTCAGCTTGATGCCGGTGATGGCCGACGCGCCGTCCTTCTGGCCGAGGGTGACTTCGGCGGTCACCTCGAGCGACTCGGTGGTGCCGCCGGCCTTGCCGATCTCGTTGGACAGCGCCATCGCGAAGCACGAGGAGTGGGCCGCGGCGATGAGCTCCTCGGGGCTGGTGGTGCCCCCGGCCTCATCGGCGGCGCGCTTGGGGAAGCTGACGTCGTAGGTGCCGACCTTCGAGCTGCTGAGCTCGACCTGGCCGGAGCCCTCCTGGAGCGAGCCGTTCCAGGCGGTGCGTGCGGTGCGAGTGGGCACGGGGCCTCCTTGCGTGGACGGTGTCCACCGCGCGGATGCGGTGGTTGCGGTCACCTGTTCCTGCCGAGCACAACCGTGCGCAGCGGCCGGGATTCCCGCCACCGGAGGCCCGTTCCGGGCCCGCTGAGGGCGTTCCGCTCAGGCGGGGACGTCGGCCCGCGAACCGGTGACCCGGTCGGTGATCGTGCGCAGCTGGCCCTTCAGGGCGTCGAACTCCTGCTGGTCCAGCGCCAGCGCGTCGATCATCTCCGCGGAGATCGCGCAGGCCGGTCCCTCCAGGGCGCGGCCCCGCTCGGTCAGGCGCACCGACACCGAGCGCTCGTCGTCGGCCCGCCGGTGGCGGGTGACGAGGCCGGCCGTGGTGAGGCGCTTGAGCAGCGGCGACAGGGTGCCGGAGTCCAGGGCGAGCCGGGACCCGAGCTGGCCCACGGTCTGCCCGTCCTCCTCCCACAGCAGCATCAGGACGAGGTACTGGGGATAGGTGACCCCCAGTTCGTCGAGCATGGGCCGGTAGCGCGCGGTGACCGCACGGGAGGCCGCGTACAGGGCGAAGCAGAGCTGGTCGTCGAGAGCCACGCTCGGCGACGGGGTGTCCGTCATGCCCACAGAGTAGGGCGCCATCGGGCGGGAAACAGTTGTGTGACTCATCTCGGTGCTCCTCGCGGGGTGGGAGTGGCGACAGAGGCGGAGGTCCCGACCGCGTCGGGGAGCGCCACTGGACGCCGAGGGTTGAGTGGAACAGACTCAACTCCTGGTCCGTTGGACCCTGCGAGCACGCCCCCACACGGAAGGACCCGACCCCCGACCATGCAGAGCAAGCTCACCACCCGTTCGCAGGAGGCGGTCGCCGCCGCGCAGCGACTGGCGGTCGACCGCGGCCAGGCCGCCCTGGAGCCGCTGCACCTGCTGGTCGCCCTGCTCGAGCAGACCGACGGCATCGCCGGCCCGCTGCTGCAGGCGGCCGGCGCCGACCCCGCCGACGTCCGCGCGAAGGCCGACGCCGCGCTGCGCCGCATGCCCAGCGTCAGCGGCGCCACGGTGGCCGCGCCGTCGCCGTCCCGCGAGCTGCTCCGGGCGATCAACGCCGCCGGTGAGCAGGCCAGCGCCCTGGGCGACGAGTACGTCTCCACCGAGCACCTGCTGGTCGGCCTGGCCACCACCGAGGGCGAGGCCGGCGCGGTGTTGACCAGCGCCGGCGCCACCCGTGACGTGCTGCTGGCCGCCTTCCGCACCGTCCGGGGCACCCGCAAGGTGACCAGCCCCGACCCGGAGAGCACCTTCCAGGCGCTGGAGAAGTACGCCGTCGACCTGACCCAGCGGGCCCGCGACGGGCGGATCGACCCGGTCATCGGCCGGGACACCGAGATCCGCCGCGTGGTGCAGGTGCTGTCCCGGCGCACCAAGAACAACCCGGTGCTGATCGGCGAGCCCGGCGTCGGCAAGACCGCCATCGTCGAGGGGCTCGCGCAGCGGATCGTCGCCGGCGACGTCCCGGAGAGCCTCAAGGGCAAGCGGCTGATGGCGCTGGACCTGGGCGCGATGGTGGCCGGCGCCAAGTACCGCGGCGAGTTCGAGGAGCGGCTCAAGGCCGTGCTGCAGGAGATCACCGAGGCCGAGGGGCAGGTGATCACCTTCATCGACGAGCTGCACACCATCGTCGGCGCCGGTGCGACCGGGGACTCGGCGATGGACGCGGGGAACATGATCAAGCCGATGCTCGCCCGTGGTGAGCTGCGGATGGTCGGCGCCACCACGCTCGACGAGTACCGCGAGCACATCGAGAAGGACGCGGCGCTGGAGCGCCGGTTCCAGCAGGTGCTCGTCGGCGAGCCCAGCGTCCCGGACACCATCGGCATCCTGCGCGGCCTCAAGGAGCGGTACGAGGTGCACCACGGGGTCCGGATCACCGACGCCGCGATCGTCGCCGCCGCGACGCTCTCCGATCGCTACGTCACCGCCCGCTTCCTGCCGGACAAGGCCATCGACCTGGTCGACGAGGCCGCCAGCCGGCTGCGCATGGAGATCGACAGCCGGCCGGTGGAGGTCGACGAGGTCGAGCGCGCGGTGCGGCGGATGGAGATCGAGGAGATGGCGCTGGCCAAGGAGGACGACCCCTCCTCGATCGACCGGCTGGCGGCGCTGCGCACCGAGCTGGCCGACCGGCGCCAGGAGCTGGACGAGCTGACCGCCCGGTGGCAGCAGGACAAGACCGCCATCGACCGGATCCAGCGCACCAAGGAGGAGCTGGAGGCCGCCCGCCTGGAGGCCGAGCGGGCCGAGCGGGACGGCGACCTGGCCCGCGCCGCTGAGCTCCGCTACGGCCGGATGCCCCAGCTGGAGCGCGACCTGACCGCCGCGGAGGCGTCGGTGGCCGCCCGGGAGTCGATGCTCAAGGAGGAGGTCGGCCCCGACGACATCGCCGAGGTCGTGCAGGCCTGGACCGGCATCCCCGCCGGTCGGCTGCTGGAGGGGGAGACCCAGAAGCTGCTGCGGATGGAGGAGGACCTGGCCCAGCGGGTCGTCGGCCAGCCCGACGCCGTCCGGGCCGTCGCCGACGCCGTCCGCCGCTCGCGCTCCGGCGTCGCCGACCCGGACCGGCCGACCGGGTCGTTCCTGTTCCTCGGCCCCACCGGCGTCGGCAAGACCGAGCTGGCCAAGGCGCTGGCGGAGTTCCTCTTCGACGACGAGCGGGCGATGGTCCGCATCGACATGAGCGAGTACTCCGAGAAGCACTCGGTGGCCCGCCTGGTCGGCGCCCCGCCCGGCTACGTCGGGTACGAGGCCGGTGGCCAGCTCACCGAGGCCGTCCGGCGCCGGCCGTACACCGTCGTCCTGCTCGACGAGGTGGAGAAGGCCCACGCCGACGTCTTCGACGTGCTGCTGCAGGTGCTCGACGACGGCCGGCTGACCGACGGGCAGGGGCGCACGGTCGACTTCCGCAACACCCTGCTGATCCTCACCTCCAACCTGGGGTCGCAGGTCATCGCCGACCAGTCGGTGCCCGAGGACGCGCGGCGCCGGGCCGTGATGGACGTCGTGCGGGCGCACTTCAAGCCGGAGTTCCTCAACCGGCTCGACGACGTGGTGATGTTCCGGGCGCTGGGCTCGGAGGAGCTGGCCGGCATCGTCGACATCCAGGTCGGGGTGCTCGCCCGCCGGCTGGCGGCCCGCCGACTCACCCTGCGGGTCACCGACGCCGCGCGGGAGTGGCTGGCGCTCAACGGGTTCGACCCGGTCTACGGCGCCCGGCCGCTGCGCCGGCTGGTGCAGTCCGCGATCGGCGACCAGCTGGCCCGGGCGCTGCTGTCCGGGGAGATCCGCGACGGCGACGAGGTCGTCGTCGACTGGCCGGCCGACGTCGCCCAGGGCGACGCCGGGCTGTCGGTCACCCGCGGCTGAGGAGGGACCGCGTCCTCCGCACTCCTCGTGAGCCCGGCGTGGGCCTCCGGACGGGGGCCGAGCCTGTGGACGACGGCTGCGCGGCGTCGCCCGCCCGCCCTACCGTCCGGTCCTGCCCTGCGGCGCACCCGGCGTCGCGGCGGCCGGGAGGACGGTCATGGGAACGGAGACGGCGACAGCGGGGCGCACCCTGCAGGCGGCGCGCTGGGTGATCCGGATCGGTCGCGTCGAGTGGGCGGTGCTGGCGCTCTCCGCCGCGTGGTCGCTGGTCCTCGTGGCGGTGACCCTCTCGCCGGTGGCGTTGCTCCTGCCGCTGGGGCTGGCGGTGCTGGCCACCGTGTGGGGCGCCGTGGTCCGGGCGTTCGAGCGGCACCGGCGGTGGGCCTGGTGGGTGCTGCTCGGGGCCGGCCTGCTCACACTGCTCACCGGCCTGCTGTCCCCGGAGCGGGGGCCCCTCGCTGCCGGCTGGCACGTCGTCGCGGTGGTGCAGGTGCTCCTCCTGCTGCACCCCGACAGCCGGGAGTGGGTCGCCGCGGACCCGGTGGACCCACCCGTCGCCCCGGTGCCCAGCTGACGTCGGGCCGCGTCGCCGAGCGTGTGAGCGTGCCGACACGGTCTCGATGGCCGATGATCAACAGCGACAGAGTCGCCACAGCACGACACCGGTCGTTCGAGGAGCCGTCATGACGTCAGGACCGCAGGACCCGCAGCAGGGTGGCTGGGGCCCGCCACCCGGGCAGGGCCCGGAGGGCCAGGGCTCCCCGGGGCAGGGCTCCCCGGGGCAGGGGCAGCACGGTGGCTGGGGAGCGCCCGGACAGGGCCAGCAGGGTGGCTGGGGCGCCCCCGGTCAGGGGCAGCAGGGCGGCTGGGGCCCGCCGCCCGGGCAGGGGCAGCAGGGGCAGCAGCCGCAGTACGGGCAGTACGGGCCCTACGGCCAGGGTGGCGGCTACCCCGCCGCGCCCGGTGGCTGGGACAGCGGCGCCCCGGCCGAGCAGCAGCCCCGGCCCAGCACCGTCCGGTTCGGCATCGGGGCCTTCCTGGCCAGCACGCTGATCAACCTGATCAGCCTGCTGATCAGCTTCTCCGACCTCGACGAGGTCCGGCGCGTGGCCGCCGAGGACTCGGGGCTCACCCCGGAGCAGGTCGATGCGGTCGTCAACACGACGATCGCGATCACGCTGGTGCTGATCCTCGCGTTCCTGGTGGTGATCTGGTTCGCCTGGCAGGGCCGCAACTGGGCGCGCATCGTGCTGTTCGTGCTGGGCGGGATCAGCGTGCTCTTCGGCCTGCTGGGCGCGGGCGTCGGCCTGTCGTTCCTCGGCCTCGTCCAGCTGGTGCTGGTGGTCGCCGGGATCGTGCTGCTGGCCAGCAAGCAGTCCAACGAGTGGTACAAGTCGGAGACCCGGCGGCGGGCCCTCCGCTGACGCCGGGCGCCGCCCCGGGGCTCCCCGGGGCGGCGCCCAGCTGCGGGTCAGCCCCGGCGAGCCACCGGCGGCAGCCAGGCCGTGGTCGTCCGGGCGAGCAGGCTGGTGGCCGCCGCCGCACACAGCACCAGCAGCAGCAGCGCGAACGGGCTCGTGCCGCCGGCGGTGACCATCGAGACCAGGGTCAGTGCGCCGAGGAACAGCGCGCCGAGCAGGCCGGCCCAGCGGGCCCACCGCCGACGCTGGGGCAGGAACACCGCGGCCGCGCCGCAGAGCAGGCCCACGGCCAGGTCACGGACCAGCCCGATGAGCACGAACTGCTCCACCTCGGACCGGTCCAGGTCGGGCTGGGCCTCCAGGAAGCCGTCGACGATGCCGTCGCGCAGCGCGAGGCTGACCACGCCGCTGAGCAGCAGCAGCACCGACAGTGCGGCCAGCAGGCCGGTCGCCACCTTCACCGACACCGGCATGGGCGGGCGCTCGGGGTCGGTGCCGGCGGAACGGGACGACGGGTCGGCGCTCACGCCGCCAGCCTGGCACGTCCGGCCGGCCACGAGCGGCCGACCTCCCGGTGCGGCGGTCGGCAGGATGCGATGCTCGACGACCAGTGCCCCCACCGACCGGAGCGGGCCGCAGGACCAGGAGGAGATGTCCCGTGAAGGCCACCGGGCCGAGCCGCCCCGCAGCACGACCCGCCGTCCGCGCCCTCGCCACGGCCCTCGTCGGTGGCCTGCTGCTCGTGGGCACGGCCTGCAGCGCCGATGACGACGGCGGCGGCGCGGCGGACGCCAGCAGCGCCCCGGCGGGGACCACGTCCGCGGCGACGACCTCCGCGTCGGCCGGTGCGGCCACCGGCACCCCCGTCGGCCCGGCCTGTGCGGGGCTGCCGCCGGAGGGGCCGGGCAGCGTCGCGGCCGGCGCCGCGCTGCCGGCGGCCACCGCGATCAGCCAGAACCCGCTGCTGACCACGGTCACCCAGGCGGTGGTCACCGCCAACCTCGTCGACGTGCTCAACACCCGGCAGGACGTCACCGTGCTCGCGCCGGCCGACTCCGCGTTCGGGGCACTCGGCCCGGAGGCGCTGCCGGAGCTGCAGGCCGACGTCCCGCGGCTCACCGCGCTGCTCACCCACCACGTGCTGCCGGGCCGGCTCGGCCCCGACGAGCTGGCCGGCGAGCACACCACGCTCCTCGGTGACCGGGTCACGCTCACCGGCAGCGGCGAGGAGATCTCGGTGCCGGCGGAGGAGACGCTCGCCGGGGCGGCCCCGGCGACCCTGCTGTGCGGTCCGCTGCAGACGGCGAACGCCACCGTCTACGTCGTCGACCAGGTGCTCGCACCCGCTCAGTAGGGTCGCGACCATGAACGCCCCCGCCACCGCCCACCCCGACCGGGACCGGCTGCTCGAGCTCATCGTGGAGCTCGCGGTGGTCCGCGGGAAGGTCACCCTCTCCTCGGGCCGCGAGGCCGACTGGTACGTCGACCTGCGCCGGGTGACGCTGCACCACGAGGCGGCTCCGCTGGTCGGCCGGGTGATGCGCCAGCTCACCGGCGACCTCCGCTACGACGTCGTCGGCGGGCTCACGCTCGGCGCCGACCCGGTGGCCACCGCGATGCTGCACGCCGCCTCGGCCGGCGAGGGCTTCCTCGACGCCTGCGTCGTGCGCAAGCAGGGCAAGGCGCACGGCCTGCAGCGGCGGATCGAGGGCCCGGACGTCGCCGGCCGGTCCGTGCTCGCCGTCGAGGACACCTCCACCACCGGGGGGAGCGTGCTGCAGGCGGTCGAGGCCCTGCAGGAGGCCGGCGCCGAGGTGGTCGGGGTCGCCGTCGTCGTCGACCGCGGGGCGCGCGCTGCGGTCGAGGCGGCCGGGCTGGAGTACCGCGCGGCGTTCGAGCTCGCCGACCTCGGCCTGGACTGATCCGACCGCCCGCGCCCGCACGACCTGGGGCCGACCTCGGGCGCGGCCCAGTGGGATGCTGACCGGCGAGCAGGAGCCGCTGGTCCCGACGTCAGGAGAGCACCGCATGCCCATCGCGACCCCCGAGGTCTACGCCGACATGATCAGCCGGGCCAAGGAGGGCGGCTTCGCCTACCCGGCGATCAACTGCACCTCCTCGGAGACGATCAACGCCGCGCTGCGCGGATTCGCCGACGCCGGCAGCGACGGGATCATCCAGTTCTCCACCGGCGGCGCGGAGTTCGGCTCCGGCACCCGGGTCAAGGACATGGTCACCGGCGCGGTCGCGCTGGCCGAGTTCGCCCACGTGGTGGCCGAGCGGTACCCGATCAACGTGGCGCTGCACACCGACCACTGCCCCAAGGACAAGCTGGACAGCTACGTCCGCCCGCTGATCGCGATCTCGAAGGACCGGGTCGACGCCGGTCAGGAGCCGCTGTTCCAGTCGCACATGTGGGACGGCTCGGCCATCGAGCTCACCGAGAACCTGGAGATCGCCCAGGAGCTCATCGAGCAGTGCGCGGCCGCCAAGATCGTGCTCGAGGTGGAGATCGGCGTCGTGGGCGGCGAGGAGGACGGCGTCGCCCACGAGATCAACGAGAAGCTCTACACCGCCGACGGCGACTTCGTCCGCACGGCCGAGGCGCTCGGGCTGGGTGAGAAGGGCGTCTACCTGCTCGCCGCGACCTTCGGCAACGTGCACGGGGTCTACAAGCCGGGCAACGTCAAGCTCCGTCCCGACGTCCTCCAGCGTGGCCAGTCCGTCGTCGCCGAGCAGTTCGGCCTCGGCGACCCCAAGCCGTTCAACCTGGTCTTCCACGGCGGCTCCGGCTCGGACCTGTCCGACATCCGGGAGGCGATCTCCTACGGCGTGGTCAAGATGAACGTCGACACCGACACCCAGTACGCCCTCACCCGGGCGATCGCCGGGCACATGTTCAGCAACTACGACGGCGTGCTCAAGGTCGACGGTGAGGTCGGGGTCAAGAAGAGCTACGACCCGCGCACCTACATGAAGCTGGCCGAGGCGAGCATGGCCGACCGGATCGTGCAGGCCTGCCAGGACCTGCAGTCCGCCGGTCAGTCGCAGGCGGCCTGACCATGACGCACGCACACCGCAACCTGCTCGGCGAGCCGCCGGCCACCCTGCTGCCGGTCGACCCCGGCGCCGAGGCGCTCGCGGGCGGCACCGACCCGGCCGAGGTCGCCGCGGCGCACCCCACCTCCAGCGCGGCCTGGGCGGCGCTGGCCGAGGGCGCCCTGGCGGGCGGGCGGACCATCGAGGCCTACGCCTACGCCCGCACCGGTTACCACCGCGGCCTGGACGCGTTGCGCCGCAACGGCTGGAAGGGCTTCGGCCCGGTGCCGTGGTCGCACGAGCCCAACCGCGGGTTCCTGCGCTGCGTGACCGTGCTGGCCGCGGCGGCCGAGCGGATCGGCGAGGTCGACGAGCAGCAGCGCTGCACCGAGCTGCTGCGCGACTGCGACCCGACGCTCGCCCCCTGACCCGACTGCGCAGTCCCGGTCGTCCGGCACGGCGTGTCCTCGCGTGTCGGCGACCAGGACTGCGCACTCGGCGGGCGGTGCGGGCAGGAGCCCGGACAAAAACGGATCTTGATCGTCCCGATGCCGAGACTGCCAAGTCTCGTTACCGTCTGCCTCCGGTCGGCGCCACCGGGCGTCGCCTCGAGGAGAGGGGCTGGTCATGGCCACGTTGCTCTGGATCCTGGCAGTCGTGCTCGTCATCGCGGGGATCGTCGCGATCGTCCGCAAGCAGCTGCTGTGGGGGATCGTGCTGATCGTCGTCGGGCTGCTGGTGGGCCCGGGAGGCGTCAGCATCTTCACCAACTGAACGAGGCCCGGGGGTCCGGATGGACCCCCGGGCCGTTCCGTCTCAGGGCGCACCGGACGGCGGGCATCACAGCTGGTCGCGGCGCAGGCTCTCCGTCAGCCGGGAGAGCTCGTCGCCGCCGGCGACCAGGCGGGTCAGGTCGTCCACGTCCACGTCCTCCCGGGTGAGGTCCCCGGCGACCCGGCCGCCGCCCAGCAGGAGGAACCGGTCGCCCACGAGGTGCGCGTACTGCGGGCTGTGGGTCACGAAGACCACCGCCAGGCCGTCCTCTCGCGCGGCGACGACGGCCTGCAGCACCATCGCGCGCTGGCTCACCGTCATCGGTGCCGTCGGCTCGTCGATGACCAGCACCCGGGCGCCGAAGTGCAGGGCGCGGGCGATCGCCAGGCTCTGCCGCTCGCCGGCCTGCAGCGCGCTGGCCGCCTGGTCGGCGTCCAGCCCGGTGACCCCGACCCGGGCCATCGCCCGCGTGGTGATCTCCTCGGCCCGTCCGACGTCCAGCCGGCGGAAGGGCCAGATCCCGCGGGTCGGCTCGTCGCCCAGGAAGAAGTTCCGCCACACCGACATCAGCGGCGCGATCGCCAGGTCCTGCCAGACGGTGGCGATCCCCTGCGCACGGGCGTGCTTCGGGGAGCGGAGCCGCACCGGGCGGCCGTCGATCAGCAGCTCACCCTCCGCGGGCTGCTCCATGCCGGAGAGGACGGCGACCAGCGTCGACTTCCCCGAGCCGTTCTCGCCGAGGACGCAGGTCACCTCGCCACGCCGCAGCGCCAGCGAGACCCGGGACAGCGCCGGCACGCTGCCGAAGCGGACCGTGACGCCGCGCAGCTCGAGCACGGGGGCCGCGCCGTCGGCGGGGACCTGCTCGGCGGGCTCCGGCGGCCCCTCCCACGCGCTGCTCACGATCGCGGCACCGCCCGCAGCCGCCGCCGCACCACGCCGTTGACCAGCAGGGCGACCAGCAGCAGCACGCCGAGGAAGGCCTCGAACCACCGCGGGTCCCAGCCGGAGAGGGCGATCCCCTCCCGGGCGACGGCGTAGAGCAGCGCGCCCAGCGAGGCGCCCACGGTCGAGCCGTAGCCGCCGGTGAGCAGGCACCCGCCGATCACCGCGACCACGACGAACTGGATCTCCGTGCCCAGCGCCGGGGTCACCTGCACCGCGCCCAGCCGCACCACCCCGAGCGTGCCGATCAGCCAGCCGGCCGCCGCGGTGCCCAGGAAGAGCAGCACGGTGGTGCGCCCGACGGGCACCCCCAGCTCGCGGGCCGGGCGGGCGGCCCCGCCACTGGCGAAGACGGCGTTGCCGAACCGGGTGCGCCACAGCAGCCAGGTGGTGACGACGGTGGCGGCCAGCCACCAGAGCACCGAGATCGGGAACCGGCCGTCACCCAGCTCCGCCGTGGACCCGAAGACCGCCTGCGCGGAGTCCCACCCGGGGGCCCCACGCAGACCGCCGACCCGAGGGGCGTCGGCGACGGCGGCGGCGACCGCCTGGGCGGCACCGGACAGGATGAGGAAGGTCGCGAGGGTGACCAGGAAGCTCGGCAGCCCGGTGCTCACCACCAGCAGCCCGTTGGCCGCCCCGACCAGCAGCGCGGCGACCAGCGACAGCAGCAGAGCGGGCCAGACGCCCAGCCCGAGCTCGGTGACCAGCAGGGCGGTGAGCAGGGCGCTGCTCACCGCCACCACGCCGATCGACAGGTCGAACTGCCCGGCGACCAGCAGCAGCGCGACCGCCACGCCGCCGATCCCCAGCGGCGCGGCGACCTGGAGCACGGCGGCCAGGCCGGCGGAGGAGAGCAGGTCCGGGGACTGCACCCCGAAGAAGAGCGTCAGCAGGGCGACGCCGACCAGCGCGCTGACGCCCGGGCGGGCGAGCAGGCGGTCGAGCATCCGGCGGCCGCGCGAGCGGGGCACCACCGGCACGGGTGGGCCGAACGCCAGCGGGCGGTCCGGGGTCACCGGCAGGGACCGGTCGGGCGACGGGACGACGGCAGCACGACCTCCTCGGGCGGGGCGGTGGACCCAGTGTCCACGACGGGCGCGCTCCGGTGGCGACGGGTCGCGGCGGCCGGGCCGGAGGCAGGTCGCGCCGGCGACGCTCAGTCCAGCCGGCCCTCCCACGGCCAGCCCGCGGCCAGGAAGGCGTCGCGGACCGACCTCGCATCGCCCTCGACGTCGTCGTCGAACAGAGTGCGCCCGGTGCGGTTCTCCATCACCACGTGGGAGCGCCGGCGGTAGACGGCGTCCACGACGTCGCGCGGGACCACCCGCTCCACCCGGCCGCGACGGCGGACCTCGACCTCGGCCGGGCCGATGCGCAGCACCGGCGAGTCGGCGATGACGTACCCCGCGAACAGCAGGCCGGCCACCAGGCCGCCCACCGGCCACCCCCAGGTGAGCCAGGAGCGGTCGAAGGAGCCGATCAGCTCCAGCGGGCCCTGGAACGGCACCCAGGGGAGGTCGGCGGCCCAGCCCGCCAGCCGCGGCAGCAGGAGGCCCGCCGCCACCCCGCCGGCGCCGAACAGGCCGAGCACCCACACCCGGGCCGGGCGGTCGAAGCCGCCCACGGTCCGTTCCGCGGGCCCGCCCGGCGGGTCCTGATCGGTCATCCCCGGTCCTCCGTTCAGGGTCGCAGCAGCCAGCGGACCCGGTCGTCGGCGTACCAGGTCCACTTCGTGACCTGGCGGTCGACGGGCACGCCGTCCCGGGTCACCTGCGCCGGGGCGCTGGCCACCTGCAGCGCCCGTCCGGTGGTGCGGCGCACCGGGCGCAACGGCACGGTGACCACGGCGACCGAGATCCGGTCCGGCGCCGTCCAGTCCGGCCGGACGTCGATCCGGGTGATCGGCCCGTCGGCCACCCGCTGGTCGTCGTGATAGGCCTGCGCGCCCAGGCGGCGAGCCAGTGCGCGGCGCGGCGCGCCGAAGGCGGTGATCCGGCCGTGCCACAGGAGCACGCCGCCGTGGTCGTCCCGGACCAGCGGCAGCTCCCGCTCGGTGCCGGAGCCGACGCCGAGCGCACGGGCCAGCCCGCGGGACGCGGCGTCGTCCGCCGGTTCCCAGGCGACCGGGACGGCGGGCAGCCGCTCCTTGCGCCAGAGCCTGGTCAGCACCGCCGCGAGCGCGGGGACCGGGCCCAGCACACGCACCTCCTCGGCGTCGTCGACGACCGAGGCGACGTGCCGGCGGGACGGCGGCTGGGTGGCCGCCAGACCGCGCAGGTCGAGCTGAGTCGCGGGCATGCCGATACCCTGCCACCTGGCCAACCGGTTCCTGCCGGTGTCGATGTGACGAGGAGACCGACCCGATGCCCGCAGTCGTGCTGATCGGCGCCCAGTGGGGCGACGAGGGCAAGGGGAAGGCGACGGACCTGCTGGGCGGGCGCGTCCCCTACGTGGTCCGGTACCAGGGCGGCAACAACGCCGGGCACACCGTGATCACCCCGGACGGCGAGAAGTACGCCCTGCACCTGATCCCCTCGGGCATCCTCACCCCGGGCTGCACGCCGGTGATCGGCAACGGCGTCGTCATCGACCCCGAGGTGCTCATCGGCGAGCTCGCCGGCCTGGAGGAGCGCGGCGTCGACACCTCGCGCCTGGTCATCTCCGCCGACGCGCACCTGATCATGCCGCACCACCGCGCGCTGGACCGGGTCACCGAGCGGTTCCTCGGGAAGCGGAAGATCGGGACCACCGGCCGCGGCATCGGCCCGGCCTACGGCGACAAGGTCGCCCGCAACGGCATCCGCGTGGCCGACCTGCTGGACCTCTCCATCCTCCGGCAGAAGCTCGAGGGCACCTTGACGGAGAAGAACCAGGTCCTGGTCAAGGTCTACAACCGCAAGGCCATCGACGTCGACGAGGTGGTCGAGGAGTACGCCGGCTACGCCGAGCAGCTCAAGCACCGCATCGCCGACACCCGGCTGCTGCTGGGCAAGGCCCTGGACGCCGGCGAGTGGGTGCTGCTGGAGGGCTCGCAGGGCACCCTGCTCGACGTCGACCACGGCACCTATCCGTTCGTCACGTCGTCCAACCCGACCGCCGGCGGTGCGGCCGTGGGCGCCGGCGTCGGCCCCACCCGGATCGAGCGCGTGGTGGGCATCCTCAAGGCCTACACGACCCGCGTCGGCTCCGGTCCCTTCCCCACCGAGCTGCACGACCAGTGGGGCGAGTACCTCCGCAAGCACGGTGGTGAGGTCGGCGTGACCACCGGCCGGGACCGCCGCTGCGGCTGGTTCGACGCCGTCGTCGCCCGGTACGCCAGCCGGGTCAACGGGATCACCGACTACTTCCTCACCAAGCTCGACGTCCTCTCCGGGCTGGAGACGGTGCCGATCTGCGTCGCCTACGACGTCGACGGCGTCCGGCACGACGAGATGCCGATGACGCAGACCGACTTCCACCACGCGAAGCCGGTCTACGAGGAGATGCCCGGCTGGTTCGAGGACATCACCGACTGCCGGCGTTTCGAGGACCTGCCGGCCAACGCCCAGGCCTACGTGCGCCGGCTGGAGGAGCTCTCCGGCGCCCGGGTGAGCGTCATCGGCGTGGGCCCGGGCCGCGACCAGAACGTCGTGATCCACGACCTGCTCGAGTAAGGGCCCGCTGCCCCCACTGCTCGCCCGCGCGCGGCGGGCCCCTGCGGCGGGGCCGCGGCTCAGACGCGGGGGCGGACGGGGGCCAGCGCCTCGGCGGACAGCTCGGCGCGGGCCCGGAAGGCGGTCTCCGGGGCGTCGCTGATGACGCCGTCACAGCCGAGGGCGAACAGCAGCCGCGCCTCGGCCTGCGCGTCGCCCAGGTCGTGCGGGTCGTTGCTGGAGCGCAGGTGCCGCGGCAGGAAGAGGTTCTCCGGCCGCAGCGTCCACGGCGTGATGGTCAGTCCGGCCCGGTGCGCCTGGCTGACCAGGTCGGAGACGCCCCGGAGCGAGCCGTCGGCGCCGTGCAGCAGGATGCGGCCCTTGTGCGGGGCGACGCCCTGGGCGTAGGTGGAGATCTCGCGCAGGCCGGCCGGGGTGACCAGGGCGTCCTGCACGCCCTCCTCCTCGACCAGCTGGACCAGCACCGGGCCGCCGGCGCCGAGGTCGGCGCGCAGCTCCCGGAGCGGCGCCTGCTCGAAGGCCATCACGATCACCGTGCCGCCGGTGTGCGCGGCGTCCAGCCGGCGCAGCTCGGCGGCGACCAGCTCGGTCATCGGCAGCCCCTGCGCGGCGAACCAGGCGACGTGCTTGAGCTCGGCCTGCACCTGGACCTGCCGGGTCGGGGTCGACCGCCGCCGGGCCAGCTCCACGACGTCGGCCAGGGTGAGCACGCCGAAGCGGCCGTCGTAGGCGGTGTTCAGCGGGCGCACGGCGGGCAGGCGTTCGACCGCCCGCAGGGTGCGCAGCTCGTCGAGGGTGAAGTCCTGCACGAACCAGCCGGTCAGCTCCTCCCCGTCCACCTCCGTGGTGCGCCGGCGGTCGGCGAACTCCGGGCGGCCGGCGACGTCGGTGGACCGGGACAGCTCGGCGTCGTGCCGGGCGATGAGGACGCCGTCACGGGAGACGACGAGATCGGGCTCGATCCGGTCGGCGCCCAGGTCGATGGCGAGCTCGTAGCTCGCCGCGGTGTGCTCGGGGCGGTAGCTGGGAGCGCCGCGGTGACCGATCACCACCGGGGAGGAGGTCCGTCGGGACGAGGGAGCGGCCCGCAGGCCGGTCTCGGACATGGGTCCAGGGAAACCCACCCCGCCGTCCGATGGGTGAACGTGCGCCGACTCCATGGGGACAAATCGGAGGACAAGCCCCCGAGCTGCAGGTCAGCATGACCCGTGTGAGTGATGTCTCAGTCCCGGGTGTGTCGTGCACGACCGACCCGGTCGTGCCGGCAGGGTGCCGCGCCGGCCGGGTGGCGCGGGTGGACCGCGGCCTGCTCACCGTGCTCACCGCGGACGGCGAAGAGCGGGTGCGGACGGCCGCCGTCCTCCGTGACGACTGCGCGCCGGCGGTCGGCGACTGGGTCGCGGTGCGCGGCGAGCTCGCGGTGGCGCTGCTCCCGCGGCGGACGGCGTTCGTGCGCACCGCCGCCGGCCGGGGCTCCGCGCCGCAGGTGGTGGCCGCCAACGTCGACCTGGTGCTCGTCGTCGACTCGCTGGCCGGGGAGGCGCGGCTGCGGCGGATCGAGCGCTACCTGGCCGTGGCGTGGGGCAGCGGGGCGACCCCGGTCGTCGTCCTGACCAAGGCCGACCTCTGCCCGGACGTGCCGGCCGCCGTCGCGCAGGTGGCCGAGAACGCGGTCGGCGTGACGGTCCTGCCGGTCTCCGCGCGCACCGGCGCGGGCGTCGATGCGGTGCGGGCGCTGCTGGCGCCCGGCTGCACGGCGGCGATGGTCGGCCCGTCCGGGGTGGGGAAGTCCAGCCTCGCCAACGCGCTGGCCGGCCGGCCCGTCGCGGCGACCGCGGAGATCCGCGGTGACGGCCGCGGCCGGCACACCACCACCGCCCGCCAGCTGCACCAGCTGCCCGGTGGCGCGCTGCTGGTGGACACCCCCGGCATGCGGGAGCTCGCCCTGGCCGGCGAGGCAGGGCTGGACGACGCCTACGCCGACGTCGTCGCGCTCGCCGCCGGGTGTCGCTTCCGGAACTGCGCGCACCGCACCGAACCGGGGTGCGCGGTCGCCGCGGCCATCGCGGACGGCGAGCTGGACCCGGGCCGGCTGGTGGCCTGGCGCAAGCTCCAGGCCGAGGCGCACCGCCAGGAACTGCGCGCCGACGCCCGGGCCCGGTCCCAGGAGACGGCCCGGCTGCGGGCGCTGCACCGGGAGCGTCGGGGCTCGGCCGGGCGGCCCCGGCGCTGACCGGTCCGCGGCTCGGTAGGTTCTGCGCCGTGCGCGTGCTCGTGATCGGCTCCGGTGCCCGGGAGCACGCCCTGTGCGTGGCTCTGCAGTCCGACCCCGCCGTCACGGCGCTGGCCTGCGCGCCGGGCAACGCGGGGACGGCGGGGATCGCCCAGGCGCTGCCGGTCGACGTGGCCGACGCGCCGGCGATCGCGGTGCTGGCCCAGCAGTGGGGCGCCGACCTGGTCGTCGTCGGCCCGGAGGTGCCGCTGGTGGCCGGTGCGGCCGACGCCGTGCGCGAGGCGGGCATCGCCTGCTTCGGCCCGTCGGCCCAGGCCGCGCAGCTCGAGGCCTCGAAGGCGTTCGCGAAGCACGTGATGGCCGCCGCCGGCGTGCCCACCGCCCGGGCCTGGCCGGTGGGCGGCGTCGCCGAGCTGGAGACGGCGCTCGACGAGGTCGCCGCCGCCGGTGCCACCCCGTTCGTGGTCAAGGACGACGGGCTGGCCGCCGGCAAGGGCGTCCTGGTCACCCCCGACCGGGAGGCGGCCCTGGCCCACGGCCGCGCGGTGCTCGACGCGGGCGGCGCGGTGCTGGTCGAGGAGTTCCTCGACGGCCCGGAGGTCTCGCTGTTCGCCGTCACCGACGGCACCACCGTGGTGCCGCTGCTCCCGGCCCAGGACCACAAGCGCCGCGACGACGGCGACGGGGGGCCCAACACCGGCGGGATGGGCGCCTACGCGCCGCTCCCCTGGGCGCCGGCCGGGCTGGTCGGGGAGGTGCTGCGGACCGTGCTGCAGCCGACCGTCGACGAGATGCGCCGTCGCGGTGAGCCGTTCAGCGGGCTCCTCTACGCCGGCCTGGCGCTCACATCCCGCGGGGTGCGGGTGGTCGAGTTCAACGCCCGCTTCGGCGACCCGGAGACCCAGGTGGTGCTGCCGCTGCTGGAGACCCCGCTGGCCGGTCTGCTGCACGCGGCGGCCACCGGCACGCTGGCCGACCACCCGCCGCTGCGCTGGCGGGACGGTGCCGCGGTGACCGTCGTCGTCGCGGCGTCGGGCTACCCGGAGCGGCCGCGCACCGGCGACCCGATCACCGGCGCCGACGGCGTGGGGGTGCTGCACGCGGGCACGGTGGTCGGGCCCGACGGCGCCGTCCGTTCGGCCGGGGGCCGGGTGCTCGCGGTCACCGCGGTCGGCGACGACCTGGCGGCGGCCCGGCAGACCGCCTACGAGCGGGTGGCCGGCGTCCGGCTGGCCGGCGCGCACTGGCGCACCGACATCGCGCTGGCGGCCGTGGAGGGCCGCATCACCGTCTGAGCCGTCCGGCCGGACCGTTGCACCCCCCGGCCGTCTTCGCCCGGGCGGGTTGACCCGCGCCAGCAGGGGTTGAGCCGCGTCCTGGCGCGGCCCCACGTCGTTCCGGGCGGGTTGACCCGCGCCAGCGGACGTCCAGCCGCGGCCGTCGGCGGCGTGCAGGTCGGTGAGCGTGTGGTGCGGGCGAGGCGGTTGTCACGACCCGATGTCTGCGCTGCCCTCCCGGAAGACCATGACGGTCCTGATCAGCCCACCGCCGACCGTGAAGAAGACGGCGATGTCGAACTCGCGTCGCTCGTCCTGGACCACGAGCACCTCCCGGAGGACTGCGGCTGCCGCCTCTCCCTCCATGAGCAGCGTCCGTACCGCGAGAGACGGCTGCATGGCCCACAGGCCCTCGTCGAAGACGTCGTCCCGGAGCTGTCGGACGCCCTGGAACACGTCGGAACCGGTGGCCCAGACGACGTCCTCGTGCAGGCCGGCGATCAGCCGGTCGGTGGAGTGGGCGTTGAAGGCGTAGAGGTGCGCGAGGACCGCCGCGCGGGTCGCCGCCGAGGAGGCGGGCTCCTTGCTGCCCGGGTCGATCGGCACGGCTCAGCGGGTGCCGACCAGCCGGCGGGCGCGGCGGGTGTCCGGCTGCGGCGGCCGGGGGCCCTCGTGGCGGCGGGACAGGTAGGTGCCGGCCACGTTGCCGCAGGCGATGACCGGGACGGCGATCAGCGCGCCGAAGATGCCGCCGACGAGCAGCCCGGCCGCGATGCCCAGCACCACCGCCAGCGGGTGCACCGAGACCGCGCGGCCCAGCAGCAGCGGCTGCAGCACGTGTCCCTCCAGCTGCATGACCACGACGATGATGCCGAGGACGACCAGCGCCTGGATCGGCCCGAGCGTCACCAGCGTGACCAGCACCGAGACGGTGCCGGCGAGGAACGACCCGATGATCGGGACGAACGCGCCGAGGAAGACCAGCGCGGCCAGCGGCACCACCAGCGGCGTGCCCAGGACCAGCAGGCCGATGCCGATGAACACCGCGTCGAAGGCGGCGACGGCGACGGTGGCCCGGACGTAGGAGATCAGCGTCCGCCACGACCGGCGGGCGGCCTCGTCCAGGTAGGCCTGCGAGTTGGTGGGCGCCAGACCGACCAGCCACAGCCAGATCTGCCGGCCGTCGAGCAGGAAGAAGAACAGCGTGAACAGGGTCAGCACGATGCCGGTCAGCACCTCGCCGACCGTGGCCGCGGTGGTCAGCGCCCCGGTGGTGAGCACGTCGCGGTTGGCGACGACCGCCCCCTGCGCGCTGTCGAGCGCGTCGTTGATCTGCGACTGGGAGATCGGGAAGGTGTCGACGGCGAAGTCGCGCACCTGCTCGATGCCCTGGCCCACCTGCTCGGCGAGGTCGTCGTACCCGGCCACGAACTCCTCGATGACCAGGGTGATGATCCCGGCGACCACGCCCAGTCCGACCACCAGCATCGTCAGCGACGCCAGGGACGTCGGCCAGCCCCGCCGGCGCAGCCACGCGGCACCCGGTTGCAGCAGCGCGGCCAGCAGCAGCGCCACGAACACCGGCACCAGGACGACGGCGACGTACCCGGCCGCCCGCAGCAGCAGGTAGCCGGCCGCCACCACCACGATCGCCCGCCACGACCAGGCCGCGGCGATCCGCAGCCCGTTGGGCACCTCGTGGTCGGGCGTGCGCGGTGTCTCGGGGCCGAACAGGCTGCCCCGGCTGCGGTCCTGACCGGGAGCCGGCGGCGGGCCGCCCGGGCGGGGTGGCCCGCTGACGCCGCCCGGTACGTCGACGTCGGGGGCGTCGGGGTGCGGGCTCCCGGCGGCCGGCGGGGCGTCAGCGGCGGCGGGGTCCGGCCGCCGGTTGGGGTGCGCGGGGGGTTGCGTGACCACGGCGGTGCCCGGCTCGGGGGCCGGGTGGCCCTCCACGTGGTCGACGACGGCGCGGGTGCCGTCGTCGAGCACCAGCACCGTCCCGTCGGGCCAGGCGTACGGGTCGCGTTCGGCGGCGGCCCGGAGGTGTTCCCGGGCGCGCGACACTGCGCGGGTGACCCGCTTCAGCATGGTTCCTCCGAGGGGATGCACGGACCGACCGGCCCGTGCGGGAGGATGTCACGGTGCCACGACCTGCTGACCAGTTCCCGGCGGTGCCCGCATGATCGACCGCTACACCCTGCCCGAGATGGGACGGGTCTGGAGTGACGAGCACAAGTACGAGCTGTGGTGCCGGGTGGAGACGCTCGTCCTGGAGGCGCACGCCGCGGCCGGCCGGGTGCCCGCCGACGTCGTCGAGCCGGTGCGCAACGCCCCGCCGCCGAGCGCCGCCCGGGTCGCGGAGATCGAGGAGACGACGCAGCACGACGTCATCGCCTTCCTGACCGCCTGGGCCGACAACACCGAGCCGCGGTCGGCCGCGGCCTACGTGCACCACGGCATGACGTCGTCGGACCTGCTGGACACCGCGCTGGCCGTGCAGCTCACCGACGCCACCGACGTGCTGCTGGCCAAGGCCGACCGGCTGGTGGCGGCACTGCGCGACCACGGCCTGGCGCACCGGGACACCATCAAGGTGGGCCGCACGCACGGCGTGCACGCCGAGCCCGACGTGTGGGGCCACCGGGTCGCCGACCTCGCCTTCGCCATGGCCCGCTCCCGCGACCGGCTGCGCCGCGCCCGGGAGTCGGTGGGCGTGGTCGCCATCTCCGGCGCCGTCGGCACCTACTCCCTGATCGACCCGTCGGTTGAGGTGACCGTGGCCGAGGCGCTGCAGCTGCGTGCCGCGGACGCGTCGACCCAGGTGGTGCTGCGCGACGGGATCAGCGAGTGGGTCTCCGCGCTCGGCATCATCGCCACCGTCTGCGAGGCGATCGCGCTGGAGGTGCGGCACGGGCAGCGCACCGAGGTGCGGGAGCTGTCCGAGGCGTTCGGGTCGGGCCAGAAGGGCTCCTCGGCGATGCCGCACAAGAAGAACCCGATCCGCTCGGAGCGGATCGCCGGGCTCGCGCGGGTCGTGCGGGCGGCGATCGTGCCCGTGATGGAGGGCATCCCGCTGTGGCACGAGCGCGACATCTCGCACTCCTCCACCGAGCGGGTCTTCCTGCCCGACGCAGCGATCACCACCGACTACCTGCTGAACCTGACCGCGGGCCTGGTGGAGAACCTCGTCGTCGACGCCGACCGGATGCGGGCGAACCTGGAGTCCACCGGCGGGCTGATCTACACGTCCTCGGTGCTGCTGGAGCTGGTCGAGAGCGGCCTGTCCCGCGAGGCCGCCTACGCCCTGGTGCAGTCGGCGGCGATGGAGACCTGGAACACCGGGACGCCGTTCCGGGCGACGCTGCGGGCCCGCGCGGAGGCCGACGGCGTGACGCTGGACGAGGCGCGGCTGGACGAGATCTGCCGGCCGGAGCGGTACGTGCAGAACCTGGGCCCGCTGTTCGACCGGCTCGCCGCCCTCTCGTGAGCGTCGACCTCCCGCTGGTCGCGCGGGGCAAGGTGCGCGAGGTCTACGCGGTCGGCGACGACCGGCTGCTGCTGGTCGCCAGCGACCGGATCTCCGCCTACGACCACGTGCTGCCCACCCCGATCCCGGACAAGGGCCGGGTGCTCACCCAGCTGTCGGTGTGGTGGTTCGAGCAGCTCGCCCCGGTGCTGGCCGAGCACGGCGCCGAGCACCACCTGGTCTCGGCGACCGACGTCCCGGCCGAGGTGGCCGGGCGGGCGATGCTGGTGCGCCGGCTGGCGATGCTGCCGGTCGAGTGCGTGGCCCGCGGCTACCTCTCCGGCTCCGGCACGGTCGAGTACCAGCGCTCCGGCGCGATCGTCGACGTCCCGTTGCCGGCCGGCCTGGTCGAGGGCTCGCGACTGCCGCAGCCGGTGTTCACCCCGTCGACGAAGGCGGAGCAGGGCGAGCACGACGAGGCGATCGGGTTCGCCCAGGTGGTCGACGCGGTCGGCGCGGACCGGGCCGAGGCGTTGCGCGCGCTGACCCTGGCGCTCTACCGGCGCGGGGCGGAGATCGCCGAGGGCGCGGGCATCGTGCTGGCCGACACCAAGTTCGAGTTCGGGACGGCGGCCGGGCGGCTGGTGCTGGGCGACGAGGTCCTCACGCCCGACTCGTCGCGCTTCTGGCCGGCGATCACCTGGTCACCGGGGGCGGCGCAGCCCTCGTTCGACAAGCAGTTCGTGCGCGACTGGCTGACCACGTCCGGCTGGGACCGGGTGTCCCCGCCGCCGGAGCTCCCGGACGACGTCGTCGCCGCCACCCGCGAGCGCTACGTGACCGCCTACGAGAAGCTCACCGGCCAGCGGTTCGTCTGAGCTCCTTCCGCGTTCCGGCCTCGGGGGTCGGGGTGGTGCGCCGGCGCCGGGAGGCCGGCCAGGTGCTCAGTAGATCGCGGAGATGCCGCGGGTGCGCGCGTTGCGCAGCGCGGTGAACACGTGCGAGCGGATGAGGTCGGCCGCGGACTCCGGCAGGCCGACGAAGGCCAGCGAGAACTCGTGCAGCTGGTCCTGGCGCGGCCGGCGGCGCACCATCTGCACCTCGGTGACGAGCTCGTCGGACCACAGGTCCAGGCGCAGGGTCATCGTCTGGCCGCGCTTGGGGAACGGCGTGCCGACCCCCAGGTCGGCGTAGCCGCGGAAGACGGCCAGCAGGCCGCCCTCGCTGAGGTCGACCGTGCTGCCGGTGAGCACGATCCTGTCCCAGGCGAGCGACACCGGCAGCCCGATGGGGGCCCGGACGGCGTCGCGGCGCTGCAGCTTGCTGGCCGGGCCGGTGATCTTGACCTTCCAGAGCCCGTCGTCGCTGACGCCGACGGCCTCGGTGGGGACCGACCGCAGTCCGTCGTCGGCCTGCCAGGACAGCTCCAGCATGTCCTTGGGCACGAACTCGGCGCCCTCGCCGCGGGGGTCGCGCGGGTGGCTCAGGTAGAGCAGCGTGTCGCTGCTCCGCCGGACCCTGCTGGTCAGCGCCTCGTCCTGGCCGAGCGGCAGGACGCTGAGCGCTGTGGCATCGGCCGGGAAGTCGACGTTCGGGGTGCCCGCCACCATCGGTCGGTGCCTCCAGTCCGTTGCGGTCCGTCCGGTGACCGCCGGGCGGCGGCCACGCCGGGTCATCATCGGTGCCGCAGGGCAGGTGGCGAGTGCGACGAGCGGACGGCGCCACCCGTTCGGGGGACGCCGCCACCCGGCCGTCCGGGGCCGTCACCTGCGCTCCTGCAGGCCGGTGGGCGGGAGCCGGTACCCTTCTCGGCGTGCCCCAGGTGGTCGTCGACGTCGTCCTGAAGCCAGAGATCTCCGATCCGCAGGGGCAGGCCGTGCTCGGCGCCCTGGGGCGGCTCGGACACTCCGGTGTCCGCAGTGTCCGTCAGGGCAAGCACTTCGTGCTGGAGGTCGACGGCGACCCCGACGAGGCGGAGCTCCGCGAGATCGCCGAGACGCTGCTGGCCAACCCCGTCATCGAGGACGTCGAGCTGCACCTCCCCACCGACTAGGCAGAGCGCCGTCCAGGCAGCACCACAACGGAGAGAAGAGCAGTGCGCATCGGTGTCATCACCTTCCCGGGTTCGCTGGACGACGTCGACGCCGCACGTGCGGTGCGTCTCGCCGGCGCCGAGCCCGTCTCCCTCTGGCACGCCGACCACGACCTGAAGGACGTCGACGCGGTCGTCCTGCCCGGCGGCTTCTCCTACGGCGACTACCTGCGGGCCGGCGCCATCGCCGCGCGCTCGCCGCTGATGGCCGACGTCGTGGCCGCGGCCCGCACGGGCCTGCCGGTGCTGGGGATCTGCAACGGCTTCCAGGTGCTGTGCGAGGCCGGGCTGCTGCCCGGGGCGCTCACCCGCAACGGCCACCTGCACTTCCGCAACCGCGACCAGGGCCTGCTGGTCGAGCGCGCCGACACCGCGTGGACGTCGTCCTTCTCCACGGGCCAGCGCATCGTCGTCCCGGTGAAGAACGGCGAGGGCCGCTACGTCGCGGCGCCGGCCGACCTGGACCGGCTCGAGGGCGAGGGGCGCGTGGTCGTCCGCTACGTCGACGGCAACCCGAACGGCAGCTCCCGCGACATCGCCGGGGTGTGCAGCGAGGACGGCCGCGTCGTCGGGCTGATGCCGCACCCGGAGCACGCGGTCGAGGACCTCACCGGCCCGTCGGTCGACGGCCTGGGCTTCTTCACCTCGGTCCTCACCGCCCTGGTGGTGGCTGCATGAGCGCCGACGTGACGGCCGGGCAGGCCAGCGCGACCGCGGGGCTCTCCGAGCTCGACACCGGCCCCGGGCGGCTGGCCGGCCGGCTGGACACCGTGGAGCTGGCCGCGGGCACGCCCGAGGAGCAGCAGCCCTTCGCCGAGCTGGGCCTCCGCGAGGAGGAGTACCAGCGGATCCGGGACATCCTGGGCCGCCGCCCCACCACCGCCGAGCTGGCCATGTACTCGGTGATGTGGAGCGAGCACTGCTCCTACAAGTCCTCCAAGGTGCACCTGCGCCGCTTCGGCGACCTGCCGCCCAGCGACGCGCTGCTGGTCGGCATCGGCGAGAACGCCGGCGTCGTCGACGTGGGGGACGGCTACGCGGTCACCTTCAAGGTCGAGTCGCACAACCACCCGAGCTACGTGGAGCCCTACCAGGGCGCGGCCACCGGGGTCGGCGGCATCGTCCGCGACATCCTGACCATGGGTGCCCGGCCGGTCGCCGTCATGGACTCGCTCCGGTTCGGCCGCGCCGACGCCCCCGACACCGCCCGGGTGCTGCCCGGCGTCGTCGCGGGGGTGGGCGGCTACGGCAACTGCCTGGGCCTGCCCAACATCGGCGGCGAGCTGCTGTTCGACGACTGCTACGCCGGCAACCCGCTGGTCAACGCGCTCTGCGTGGGCGTGATGAGGCACGAGGACGTGCGCCTGGCCAAGGCCGAGGGCGTCGGCAACAAGGTCGTGCTCTTCGGTGCCCGCACCGGCGGCGACGGCATCGGCGGGGTGTCCGTGCTGGCGAGTGAGACCTTCGACGCCGAGGGCCCGGCCAAGCGCCCCGCGGTCCAGGTGGGCGACCCGTTCACCGAGAAGCTGCTCATCGAGGCCTGCCTGGAGATCTTCCGCGAGGACCTGGTCACCGGCATCCAGGACCTCGGCGGCGCCGGCATCTCCTGCGCCACCAGCGAGCTGGCCAGCGCCGGCACCGGGGGCATGCACATCGACCTGGACGCCGTCCCGCTGCGCGACAGCACGCTCACGCCCGCCGAGATCCTGATGAGCGAGTCGCAGGAACGGATGTGCGCGATCGTCGAGCCGGACAAGGTCGACGCGTTCCTGGCCGTGTGCCGCAAGTGGGAGGTGCTGGCCACCGTCATCGGTGAGGTCACCGAGGGCGACCGGCTGGTCATCGACTGGCACGGGGAGCGGATCGTGGACGTCCCGCCGCGCACCGTCGCCCACGAGGGCCCGGTCTACGAGCGGCCGATGGCCCGCCCGGCCGACCTGGACGCGCTGCAGGCCGACGTGCCGCCGTCGTCCTCGGCCGACCTGCGGGCCGACTGGCTGGCCGTGGTCTCCAGCCCCGACGGCGCGGACAAGAGCTGGGTCACCGAGCAGTACGACCGCTACGTGCGCGGCAACACGGTGCTCGCCCAGCCCGAGGACGCCGGCGTGGTCCGGATCGACGAGGGCAGCAACCGCGGCATCGCGCTGGCGCTGGACGGCAACGCCCGCTACGCCCGCCTCGACCCTTACACCGGCGCGCAGCTGAACCTGGCCGAGGCCTACCGCAACGTCGCCGTCTCCGGCGCCACCCCGCTGGCGGTCACCAACTGCCTCAACTTCGGCTCCCCGGAGGAGCCCGAGGTGATGTGGCAGTTCGCCGAGGCGGTCCGCGGCCTGGCCGACGGCTGCCGGGAGCTCGGACTGCCGGTCACCGGCGGCAACGTGAGCCTGTACAACCAGACCGGTGAGGTCGCGATCAACCCGACGCCGGTGATCGGCGTGCTGGGCGTGCACGCCGACGTCGCCCGCCGGGTGCCCACCGGCTGGCGCGCCGACGGCGAGACGGTGCTGCTGCTGGGGGAGACCCGCCCGGAGTTCGGCGGCTCGGCCTGGGCTGCGGTCGTGCACGGGCACCTCGGCGGCCTGCCGCCGCGGCTGGACCTCGCCGCCGAGCGCACCCTCGGTGAGCTGCTGGTGCGGCTGTCGGCCGAGGGGGCGGTCAGCTCGGCGCACGACCTCGCCGACGGTGGGCTGGCGCAGGCGCTCACCGAGTCGTCGCTGCGGTACGGCACCGGGGCCCGGCTCACGCTGACCGGCGACCCCACGGCCGCGCTGTTCAGCGAGTCGGTGGCCCGCGTCGTCGTCACCACGGCCGACCCGGCGGCGGTCCGTGCCGCCGCGGAGGCCGCCGGCGTCCCGGTCACCGAGCTCGGGACCACCGGCGGTGACGCCCTGGTGCTGGAGGGGCTGCTCGAGCTGCCCCTGGCCGAGCTGCGGGAGGCCTGGACCGGCACGCTGCCGGCGCTGTTCGGCAGCCCGGAGGCCGCCGTCGGCACCGTCCCCGCGGGGACCGTCCCGACCAGCTGATGGCGGCCGGCCAGCCGATCCCCGCTGAGGAGCTGCGGGCCGCGGTGGACGCCGTCCGGCCGTGGCTGGCCGGCGAGGCGGAGCAGCCGCCGCGCCCGGTGCTGGGCGCGGCGGTGAAGACCTCGGCGCGCTGGCTGGCCCAGCAGGTGCCGGGCCGGTCGGTGGAGGTGCGCGTGCCCCCGTTCGTGGCCGTGCAGTGCATCCCGGGCCCGCGGCACACCCGGGGCACCCCGCCCAACGTGGTGGAGACCGACGCGGCGACCTGGTTGCGGCTGGCCACCGGGGTGCTCAGCTGGGCGGACGCGGTCGCCGAGGGCCGGGTCAGCGCCAGCGGCAACCGGGCGGACCTCGCGGCGCACCTGCCGCTGCCCCCGCTGCGCCGCAGCTGACCGCCGCGGGTTGTCGACACGTCGACGACGCGCGGCCCGACCTGCGAAATCGTGATGAGACACGCCGTCCCCACTTCGGGTACCGCGCAGGGCGAAAGAGCCGGTGACGTCGTACGGTCCCACCGGTCGCGACGGAGCTCACAGGGAAGTGACTCGCGCGGCTGGCTCGTCCGACCGGCCGCGCCGTCACGTCACCTCGGAGGTCGTTCCGTGGCAGTACCCAGCTTCCTGGCCCGGGAGCGCATCGTCGCGAAGCCCGGGTTCAACCGATGGCTCATCCCGCCAGCCGCTCTGGCCGTGCACCTGTGCATCGGCCAGGCGTACGCGACGAGCGTCTACAAGGCCGCTCTCGTCTCGCACTTCGACTCCACCCTCACCGCGATCGGGATCGTCTTCTCGATCGCGATCGTGATGCTGGGCCTGTCGGCCGCGCTGTTCGGCACGTGGGTGGACCGCAACGGTCCCCGCGCCGCCATGTTCACCTCGGCCTGCTTCTGGGTCGCCGGCTTCCTGGTCGGCTCCCTGGGCATCTACACCGAGCAGCTGTGGCTGCTGTACCTCGGCTACGGCGTCATCGGCGGCATCGGTCTGGGCATCGGCTACATCTCGCCGGTCTCCACGCTGATCAAGTGGTTCCCGGACCGTCCGGGCCTGGCCACCGGCATGGCGATCATGGGCTTCGGTGGTGGCGCGCTCATCGCCTCGCCGCTGTCCCGCCAGCTGATGAACTGGTACGACCCGGCCTACGACGGCACCGCGGGCACGACCCCGAGCGGCAACGCCGTCGCGGGTCTGTTCCTCACCCTCGGCCTGCTCTACCTGGTCTTCATGATGTTCGGCGCCTTCATCGTCCGCGTCCCCGCCGACGACTGGAAGCCCGCCGGCTTCGACCCCTCGGCGGTCAAGGCGAAGGCGCTGGTCACCACCGAGAGCGTCTCGGCCGGCAACGCCATCAAGACCCCGCAGTTCTGGCTGCTGTGGACCGTGCTGTTCTGCAACGTGACCGCCGGCATCGGCATCCTCGAGCAGGCCGCGCCGATGATCCAGGACTTCTTCCGGGACGGCGAGGTCTCCGCGGTCGCCGCCGCCGCGGCCGGCGGTTTCGTCGGCCTGCTGTCGCTGTTCAACATGGCCGGCCGCTTCGTGTGGTCCTCCACGTCGGACTACATCGGCCGCAAGGGCATCTACATGGTCTACCTGGGTGTCGGCCTGGTGCTCTACGTCCTGCTGGCCACCGTCGGCAGCAGCGCCGTCTGGCTGTTCGTCGCGCTCGCGGCGATCATCATCAGCTTCTACGGCGGTGGCTTCGCGACCGTCCCGGCCTACCTGCGTGACCTCTTCGGCACCTACCAGGTCGGTGCGATCCACGGCCGGCTGCTGACCGCCTGGGCGGCCGCCGGCATCGCCGGCCCGCTGATCGTCAACGGCGTCCTGGACACCCAGGGCACCCCGGGGCAGCTCAACGCCGGTGACTACCGGCCGGCGCTGTTCATCATGGTCGGCCTGCTGGCGATCGGCTTCGTCGCCAACCTGCTGGTCAAGCCGGTGGCGGCGAAGTGGCACGAGCCGCACGCCACCACCCCCGCCACCGCCCGCGCCAACCCCGAACGGAGCACCGCCCGATGAGCGAGAAGAGCAGCACGCCGACCGGCCTCGTGGCCTTCGCGTGGGCCCTGGTGGGCCTGCCGCTGGTGTACGGGCTGGTGCAGACCATCCGCACGGCCAGCACGCTGTTCACCGGCTGAGCCACCGCACCACCACGCACAGCGCCCCTCCTGCCGTCCGGCAGGAGGGGCGCTGTGCGTGCGGGAGGCGGTCGTGCGCCTGCTCCTGGCCCGACCTAGGCTCCGGGACATGCCGTACGAGGTCCAGGGCGTCGTCGCCCGCAGCAAGGGTGCACCGGTCACCATCGAGACGATCATCGTGCCCGACCCGGGTCCGGGCGAGGCGGTCGTGGACGTGCAGGCCTGCGGGGTCTGCCACACCGACCTGCACTACCGCGAGGGCGGCATCAACGACGAGTTCCCCTTCCTGCTGGGCCACGAGGCCGCCGGCGTCGTCTCCGCCGTGGGTGAGGGCGTCACCAACGTCGCCGTCGGCGACTACGTGGTGCTGAACTGGCGGGCGGTCTGCGGGGAGTGCCGCGCCTGCCGCAAGGGGCAGCTGCAGTACTGCTTCAACACCCACAACGCCGCGCAGAAGATGACGCTGGCCGACGGCACCGAGCTGTCCGCCGCGCTCGGCATCGGCGCCTTCGCCGAGAAGACGCTGGTCCACTCCGGCCAGTGCACCAAGGTCGACCCGCAGGCGCCGGCCACGGCCGCCGGGCTGCTCGGCTGCGGCGTCATGGCCGGCGTCGGCGCGGCGATCAACACCGGCGCCGTCCAGCGCGGGGAGAGCGTGGCCGTCTTCGGCTGCGGCGGCGTCGGTGACGCCGCGATCGCCGGGGCGAAGCTGGCGGGGGCGACGACGATCATCGCCGTCGACATCGACGACCGGAAGCTGGAGTGGGCGAGGAAGCTCGGCGCCACCCACGCGGTCAACTCGAAGGAGACCGACCCGGTCGAGGCGATCAAGTCCCTCACCGGGGGCTTCGGCGCCGACGTCACCATCGACGCCGTCGGCCACCCCGCGGTGTTCGAGCAGGCCTTCTACTCCCGTGACCTGGCCGGCCGGGTCGTGCTGGTCGGCGTGCCGCGCCCGGACATGGAGATCACCCTGCCGCTGCTGGAGGTCTTCGGCCGCGGCGGCGCGCTGAAGTCGTCCTGGTACGGCGACTGCCTGCCCAGCCGCGACTTCCCGATGCTGGTCGACCTGTACCTGCAGGGGCGCTTCCCGCTGGACGACTTCGTCACCGAGACGATCGGGCTGGGCGACGTCGAGCAGGCCTTCGAGAAGATGCACTCCGGCGACGTGCTGCGGTCCGTGGTGGTGCTCTGATGACCGCCCGGATCGAGAGGGCCGTCGTCAGCGGGGTGTTCAGCCTCGACGGGCAGGACTTCGACGTCGACAACAACGTCTGGCTCGTCGGCGACGACGACGAGGTGGTCGTCATCGACGCCCCGCACCGGGTCGAGCCGATCATCGAGGCCGTGGGCGGGCGCCGGGTGCAGGCGATCGTGCTGACCCACGGGCACAACGACCACATCACCGCCGCCGTGGCGTTGCGGGAGGAGACCGCGGCGTCCATCTGGCTCAACCCGGCCGACCGGATGCTGTGGGACGTGGTGCACCCGGACACCGCCCCCGACCGTGACCTGGTCGACGGCACCCGGTTCGCCGTGGCCGGGGTGCAGCTGCAGGCGCTGCACACCCCGGGACACAGCCCGGGCAGCACCTGCCTGCACTCGGCCGACCTGAACACCGTGTTCACCGGGGACACGCTGTTCTGCGGTGGGCCGGGCGCCACCGGCCGCTCCTACAGCGACAAGCCGACGATCCTGGCCTCCATCCGGGCCCGGCTGCTCACCCTGCACGGGGACACGGTGGTGCGCACCGGGCACGGCGACGACACGACGATCAACGCCGAGCTGGGCAACATCGCCTGAGCACCTCGCTGACCAGTGCGTTCCGGACGGCGTCCTCACCCGGGTGAGCGGTCCCACCCGACCCGGGACGGCGGAGCCGGTACGCTCGGGGAGTGCCTCGCGGTGACGGACGGCTGACGCACGACCTCGATCCCCATTCCCCTGGTCCCCAGGACGCCTGTGGCGTCTTCGGGGTCTGGGCCCCGGGGGAGGAGGTCGCGAAGCTGACCTACTTCGGTCTCTACGCCCTCCAGCACCGCGGTCAGGAGGCGGCGGGCATCGCGGTGTCCGATGGCTCCTCGGTCGTGGTCTACAAGGACATGGGCCTGGTGAGCCAGGTCTTCGACGAGCCGACGCTGGGCAGCCTGCGCGGCCACATCGCCGTCGGCCACGCCCGGTACTCCACCACCGGGGCGTCCACCTGGGAGAACGCCCAGCCGACGTTCCGCACGACCGAGGCCGGCACCGGACTGGCGCTGTGCCACAACGGCAACCTGGTGAACACCGCCGAGCTCGCCAGCGCCGCGGCCGACGAGGGCGTGGCCGGGGCGTTCGTCGCGACCAACGACTCCGACCTGGTCACCTCGCTGATCGCCGCGAAGCCGGACACCTCGGTGGAGGCCGCGGCGATGGAGGTGCTGCCCCGCCTGCGTGGCGCGTTCAGCTTCACCTTCATGGACGAGCACACCCTCTACGCCGCCCGGGACCCGCAGGGCGTGCGCCCCCTGGTGCTCGGCCGCCTGGAGCGCGGCTGGGTGGTGGCCAGCGAGACCGCCGCGCTGGACATCTGTGGCGCCTCCTTCGTGCGCGAGGTCGAGCCGGGTGAGCTGATCGCCATCGACGAGGACGGGCTGCGCAGCCAGCACTTCGCCGTGGCCCAGCCCAAGGGCTGCGTCTTCGAGTACGTCTACCTCGCCCGGCCGGACACCACGATCTCCGGCCGCGGCGTGCACGCCGCCCGGGTCGAGGTCGGCCGCCGGCTCGCCAAGGAGCACCCGGTCGACGCCGACCTGGTCATCCCGGTGCCGGAGTCGGGCACCCCGGCCGCGGTCGGCTACGCCGAGGCCTCCGGCATCCCCTACGGCGTGGGCCTGGTCAAGAACTCCTACGTCGGGCGCACCTTCATCCAGCCCAGCCAGACGATCCGCCAGCTCGGCATCCGGCTGAAGCTCAACCCGCTGCGCGACGTCATCCGCGGCAAGCGGCTGGTCGTCGTCGACGACTCGATCGTGCGCGGCAACACGCAGCGCGCGCTGATCCGGATGCTGCGCGAGGCCGGCGCCGTCGAGGTGCACGTGCGCATCTCCTCCCCGCCGGTGAAGTGGCCGTGCTTCTACGGCATCGACTTCGCCAGCCGCGCCGAGCTGGTCGCCAACGGCCTGGACGTCGAGGGCGTGCGCGCCTCGATCAACGCGGACTCGCTGGGTTACGTCTCCGAGCAGGGCCTGATCGCCGCCACCGAGCAGCCGGCCAACCGGCTGTGCACCGCCTGCTTCACCGGCGAGTACCCGATCCCGCTGGGGGAGCCGGAGGTGCTGGGCAAGCACGTGCTCGAGGGGATCGGCCGGCGCGCGCTGGGCGACGGCGTGCCCGCCGTGTCGGGCTGGACCGGCCAGCAGGCCGGCAGCCCCGCCGTCTCCGGCGGCGCGGACGAGGCGCTGGCCCGGCCGTGAGCGAGTTCACCTACGCCGCCTCCGGCGTCGACATCGACGCCGGAGAGCGGGCGGTCACGCTGATGCGCGCCGCGGTGGAGCGGACCAACCGGCCCGAGGTGATCGGCGGGCTCGGCGGGTTCGCCGGGCTGTTCGCCCTGGACACCGCGAAGTACCGGAAGCCGCTGCTGGCCTCCTCCACCGACGGCGTCGGCACCAAGATCGCGCTGGCCCGGCAGCTGGACCGGCACGACACGGTCGGCGTCGACCTGGTCGCGATGGTCGTCGACGACCTCGTCGCCTGCGGTGCCGAGCCGTTGTTCCTGCAGGACTACGTGGCCTGTGGCCGGGTGGTCCCGGAGAAGATCGCCGCGATCGTCACCGGCATCGCCGCCGGCTGCGAGCAGGCGGGCGCCGCCCTGGTGGGCGGGGAGACCGCCGAGCACGGCGACCTGATGGACGCCGACGAGTACGACCTGGCGGCCACCGCGGTCGGCGTGGTCGAGGCCGACGCCGTCCTCGGTCCCGAGCGGGTCCGGGCCGGCGACGCGGTGATCGCGATGGCCTCCTCCGGCTTCCACTCCAACGGCTACTCGCTGGTGCGCCGGGTCGTCGACCGCGCCGGGCTCGACCTCACCGCCACCCCGGCCGGGCTGGACCGCCCGCTGGGGGACGTGCTGCTGGAGCCGACCCGCATCTACGCCCGGGACTGCCTGGCCCTGGTCGAGGAGCTCGGCGTGGAGACCGTGCACGCCTACGCGCACATCACCGGCGGCGGGCTGGCCGGCAACACCGTGCGGGTGCTGCCCGACGGGCTGGCTGCCGAGCTGGACCGGAGCACCTGGGCGCTGCCCGCAGCGGTGCGACTGCTCGAGGAGCACGGTGTGCCGCGCACGGAGTCCGAGCGGGCCTTCAACTGCGGCGTGGGCATGGTCGCCGCCGTCGCCGCAGAGCACGCCGACCGGGCGGTCGCCGTGCTCACCGGCCGCGGCGTCCCGTCCTGGGTCGCCGGCACGGTGACCGGGGCCGCGTCGCCGACGACGGCCCCTGCGGTCACCCTCCGCGGCGACTACCGCTGAAGAAGGACCCCCCTGCCCCCCACTGCTCGCAAGCTCGCAGCGGGGCCCTGCAGGGGGGCCGACATGTGGCTCGGGCGCGCGAGGACACCACCGGTCCCGGGGGATCGGCGGTGTCCTCGCGTTCGAACGGCTGCTGGTGCCGTCGGGTCAGCAGGTCAACGACTGGCTGCCCAGTCGTCGTCCTCGTCGTCCGACGCCCAACGATCGGCGTAGCCCTCGTCCTCATCGTCGTCGTCGTCCTTGGGCCCCCGGCTGGGGAACGACGACGGCTGACCAGCGAGTTCGCGCTGGAGGGCTGTGAGGTCGGTGTTGGGTGAGCTGTACTTGAGCTCACGGGCCACGCGTGTCTGCTTGGCCTTCGCTCGGCCGCGCCCCATTGGCTCGACCCCCTCGTGACGGAGTGCGGGTCGTCCAAGCACTGGGCTGGACGGCCCGTGTGGCGACCCCGACTGAGTGACTGTGTCCTGGAGCGAGCTTACGACACGGATGGGTCACGGGCACACGTCGGCATCCCCGGCCCCCTCGTCTGGAGGGGTCCGGTGACCGGGATCACCCGCCGATCGGCCCGGGACGGCGGTTCAGCGGGGCAGCCGGATGGTCGCCAGCCGGCCCACCGAGCTCATCCGCTCCTCGGCGAGTCGGTCTGCGGCGACCGCGGGGGAGACCCCGTCGGCGTCCGCGGCGGCGAACACCCGGAGGGCGACGTCGAAGATCGTCGTCGTCTTCGCCTCGGCCCGGGCGAAGGAGAACCCGTGCCGCTCGTCCTCCACCTGGATCACCCCGCCGGCGTTCACCAGGTAGTCGGGGGCGTAGAGGATGCCGCGGTCGGCCAGCAGTCCCGGGGTGCCCTCGTGGGCGAGCTGGTTGTTCGCGCCGCCGCAGACGATCTGGGCGGGCAGGGCGGCGACGGTCTCGTCGTCCAGCGCGCCACCCAGGGCGCAGGGCGCATAGACGTCGTGCGGGGTGCGCACCAGCGTGGCGGTGTCGGCGACCGCGGTGACCTCCGGGTGCCGGCTGCGCACCCGGGCGACCGCGGCCGGGTCGACGTCGGTGACCACGACCGACGCGCCGTCGGCGACCAGCCGGTCGACGAGGTGTGAGCCGACCTTGCCCACGCCGGCCACCGCGACGGTGCGCCCGGCCAGCGTGGGTGCGCCCCAGCGGTGCTGGGCGGCGGCGCGCATGCCCTGGAAGACGCCGAAGGCGGTGAGCACCGAGGAGTCGCCGCAGCCGCCGAACGCCTCGGAGCGGCCGTGCGCGAACCGGGTCTCCCGGGCGACGACGTCCAGGTCGGCGTTGTAGGTGCCGACGTCGCAGGCGGTGAGGTAGCGACCGCCCAGGCTCTCCACGAACCGGCCGTAGGCGCGCAGCAGCGCCTCGGTCTTGTCGGTGCGCGGATCGCCGATGATCACCGCCTTGCCGCCGCCGAGGTCCAGGCCGGCGAGGCTGTTCTTGTAGGCCATCGCCGTCGACAGGGCCAGCGCGTCGGCGACGGCGGCCTCCTCGGAGGCGTAGGGGAAGAAGCGGGTGCCACCCAGGGCGGGGCCCAGAGCCGTGGAGTACACGGCGATCACCGCCCGCAGCCCCGACCCGGGGTCGGAGCAGAAGACGACCTGTTCGTGACCGGAACCCAGAACGTCCACGGCCAGGAGCCTAGGCGCGTCCCCCGGCGTGGACCCGCGCAGTCGTCGCTCTCGGCAACGACCTGGTCTCGGCAGGCAGGTCGCTGACGTCGCCGGTGGCGGGTGGAGGCATGATCAACGGTCTACGACGGGCGCCGGTTCCCCCGGTGCCGCACACTTCGTCCCGGTTCGCCCGAGTCCAGGGCCGCCCGGGGGAGGACCCAGCGGAGCAGCGCTGCGCCGCGACACAGGAGGACACGCTCACATGGCCCGATCCACGCGGCTGCTGGCGCTCGCGCTGGCCGCACCCCTGCTGCTCGCTGCCTGCTCCACCGAGAACTCCGGCGGCGGGACGGACGGCTCCGGAGGTGGCGCCTCCGGCGGGGACGGCGACTACAGCTTCGCGGTCGTGACGCACGGCTCCGCGGGCGACGCCTTCTGGGACGTGGTGCAGAAGGGGGCCGAGGGCGCCGGGGACGACCTGGGCGTGTCCGTCGACTACCAGAGCGACGGCGACCCGCAGCGCCAGTCCCAGCTGATCGAGGCCGCGGTCAACCAGGGGGTCGACGGCATCGTCGTCTCGATGGCCAACCCCGACGCGCTGGAGGACTCCATCGGCGCGGCCGTCGACGCCGGTATCCCGGTGGTCACGATCAACTCCGGCGCGGACCGCTCCGCGGAGTTCGGCGCGATCGGGCACGTGGGCCAGGACGAGGTCATCGCCGGCCGCGGGGCCGGGGAGCGGCTGGCCGCCGACGGCGCGCAGAACGTGCTCTGCGTGGTGCACGAGGCCGGCAACATCGGCCTGGAGCAGCGGTGCGCCGGCGCCTCGCAGGGTCTGGGCCGCGACGTCCGCCTGCTGCAGGTGGACATCAACGACCTGCAGTCCGCGCAGTCGACGATCACCTCCCAGCTGCAGAGCGACCCGTCGATCGACGCCGTCCTCACGCTGAACTCCGCCGTCGCCTCGGTCGCGGCGTCGGCCGCGTCGGACGCCTCCTCCGACGCCGAGATCGCCACCTTCGACCTCAACGGTGACGTGATCGCCGCGATCCAGGACGGCTCGATCGCCTTCGCCGTCGACCAGCAGCAGTACGAGCAGGGCTACCTGCCCGTGGTGATGCTCAAGCTGTACGCGGACAACCTGAACACCGTGGGCGGTGGGCAGCCGGTGCTCACCGGCCCGGGCATCGTCGACTCGACCAACGTCGACGAGATCGCCGACCTCGCCGCGGAGGGCACGCGCTGAGCAGGGAGGGGTCGGTGGGGGTGGCGCAGGGGACGCCGGCGGGTGCTCCGCCGCGCGTCGACGAGCGGGTGGCCGCCGTCAGCTGGTGGCGGCGGCTGCTGGTCAAGCCCGAGCTCGGGTCGCTGATCGGCGCGGTGGTGATCTTCGCCTTCTTCGCGTCGCAGTCGCAGGTGTTCCGCTCGCTGAGCGGCATCGCGAACTGGCTCGACGTCGCCTCGACGCTGGGCATCATGGCGGTGGCGGTCGCGCTGCTGATGATCGGCGGGCACTTCGACCTGTCCGCCGGGGTGATGACCGGCGCCAGCGCGCTGACCGTCGGCATCGTCGCGGTCCAGCTGGAGCAGAACATCTGGGTCGCCATCGGTGTCGCGCTGGTGGTGGCGCTGGTGATCGGCTTCCTCAACGGCTGGCTGGTCACCCGCACCGGCCTGCCCAGCTTCATCATCACCCTGGGCACCTTCCTGATGCTGCAGGGCCTGAACCTGGGGCTGACCAAGCTGTTCACCGGCACGGTGATCGTCCGCGGGCTGGCCGACGCGCCGGGGTACCACCTCGCCGAGCTGGTGTTCGCCTCGACGATCGAGGTCTTCGGGCAGCCGTTCCGGGTGGCGGTGCTGTGGTGGCTGGGCGTCACCGCCGTGGCCAGCTGGGTGCTGCTGCGCACCCGCTTCGGCAACTGGGTGTTCGCCACCGGCGGGGACGACGTCGCCAGCCGGAACGTGGGCGTCCCCGCCCGGCGGACCACCATCGCGCTGTTCATGACCACCGCGGCCGCGGGCTGGCTGGTCGGCACCATCACCGCGGTCCGGCTCACCGCCGTGCAGGCCAACACCGGCACCGGGCAGGAGCTGATCTACATCGTGGCGGCGGTGATCGGTGGCTGCCTGCTCACCGGCGGGTTCGGCTCCGCGATCGGGGCGGCGCTGGGCGCCCTGGTCTTCGGCATGACCCAGCAGGGGATCGTCTACCTGAACTGGGACGCCGACTGGTTCTACTTCTTCCTCGGCGCGATGCTGCTGCTGGCCGTGCTCAGCAACCGGCTGGTCCGCCGCTACGCCGAGCAGGCCCGGAGGTGAGCACCGCGATGGGCACTGCTGCCGGGGGGGCCCCGGTGGACGGGGCGCCGCTGCTCGAGCTGCGCGACATCGGCAAGCACTACGGCTCGGTCATCGCGTTGGACGGCATCTCCACCACCGTGCGGGCCGGTGAGGTCACCTGCGTGCTCGGTGACAACGGCGCCGGCAAGTCCACGCTGATCAAGGTGCTCTCCGGCGTGCACCGGCCCACCCGGGGCGAGCTGCTGCTCGACGGGCGCCCGGTCACCTTCGGGGCTCCCCGGGACGCGCTGGACGCCGGGATCGCCACGGTCTACCAGGACCTGGCGATGATCCCGCTGATGTCGATCTGGCGGAACTTCTTCCTCGGTTCCGAGCCCACCGTCGGCTGGGGCCCGTTCCGCCGGTTCGACCGGGCGACGGCCAAGGAGGTCACCCGGCGGGAGCTGGCCGCGATGGGCATCGACATCCGCGACCCGGAGCAGCCGGTGGGCACCCTCTCCGGCGGTGAGCGCCAGTCGGTGGCGATCGCCCGGGCCGTGCACTTCGGTGCCCGGGTGCTCATCCTCGACGAGCCGACCTCGGCGCTCGGGGTCAAGCAGGCCGGCGTGGTGCTGCGCTACATCGCCCAGGCCCGTGACCGCGGCCTCGGTGTCGTCTTCATCACCCACAACCCGCACCACGCCCACCCGGTGGGGGACCGGTTCCTGCTGCTCAACCGCGGCCGGAGCATGGGCGACTTCGCCAAGGGGGAGGTCAGCCCCGAGCAGCTGACCACGATGATGGCCGGTGGCGACGAGCTGACCCAGCTCGCGGAGGAGCTGCAGCGCCCCGCACGCGGCTGACCGGCGTCCCCCCGGACACCCCGGGGACGACGCGCCCGGGGGGCGGCGCCCATTCCGATCCTGTGGTGTCCTGGATCCCGGCGCGGGACGAAGTCGACAACTCGACGCGTTCGGTCGCTCACGTTGCGTTCTCGTCCGCGGGATCCCACTGCGCCGCGTGTTGCCTTTGTGACAGATGGTGCCGGTGCGAGCCTCGCTCAGCCCAACGTCCATCCCTCTTCCCCCAGGGAGCGACCATGCCGCAGCACCCGCTGCGCTCCTTCCGCGCGTCGACGCCGGTGCCCGCCCGGCGCCGCTCGGGCGCCCGGGCCCGGCTGCTCGTGCTGGCCCTGACCGGAGCCCTGCTCGCCGCCGGCACCGGGCCGGCCCTCGCCGAGCCGGTGAACCCCAGTGACGAGCAGCTCGGCCAGGCCCAGTCGGCGCAGGACCAGGCGGCCGCCGAGGTCGGCCGGATCGCCGGCCTGGTCGCGGCCGCGGAGTCCGAGCTCGAGCGCGCGCAGTTCCTCGCCGAGGCGGCCGGCACGGCCTACCTGGCCGCGGAGGAGGTCCGCCAGCTCGCCCAGGCGGCGGCCGACCAGGCCGCGCAGGAGCTGGCCACCGCCGTCACCGCGGTGACCGACGCGCGGGGCCGGATCGCGGACTTCTCCCGCGACACGTACATGAACGGCAGCTCGCTGACCAGCGCCGCGGCGCTGCTGGACGTGGCGGGCCCCGGCGAGCTGGTGCGCAAGGCGGCGACGCTGCAGTACGTCGCCGACCACCAGGTCGACGTGCTCGGTGCCCTGCAGGCCGCCGAGCAGCAGCAGGCGGCCGCGGAGGCCGCGGCACGCAGCACCCGCGACGAGGCGGCCGCGGCCGAGGAGCAGGCGGCGGTGGCCAAGGCGGAGGCCGACGCCCAGCTCGACGCCCAGGAGGCCGCGGTCGGGCAGGTCGCCGCGCAGAAGGCGGCGCTGGACAAGCAGCTGCAGGACGCCCAGGTGCGACTGCTGCAGCTGCAGGGCGAGCGGAACGCCTTCGAGGCGTGGCAGGCGCAGAAGCGCGCCGAGGAGGAGGCGGCGGCCCGGGCCCGGGCGGCTGCCGAGGCCGAGGCGGCGGCGGCCCGCAACCAGGTCGTCTCCGGCCGCGACACCGGCGGCGGCAAGGGGTACGTGCGCCCGGCCAGCGGCCGGACCAGCAGCTGCTACGGCGCCCGCTGGGGCGTGACCCACTTCGGGGTGGACATCGCGGCGCCGATCGGGACGCCGGTGTACGCCGCGACCACCGGCACGGTCGTCCGCGCCGGTCCCGCCACCGGCTTCGGGCTGGCGGTCTACGTCCTCGGGGACGACGGCGCGGTGACCGTCTACGGCCACGTGCACCGGTACTTCGTCTCCGAGGGTGAGCGGGTCGGGGCCGGCGAGCAGATCGCCGAGGTCGGCAACCGGGGCCAGTCGACCGGGCCGCACCTGCACTTCGAGGTGCACCCCGGCGGGCGGCTCTACAGCGGCCAGGTCGACCCGGTGCCCTGGCTGCGTGCCCGCGGCGTCTCGATCTCCGGCTGCTGACCGTGCGCGGGCGGACGGGCCGGCGTGCCGGGGTGACCGCGCCACCGGACCCCAGGGCCGGATGGGGGCTGCCCGCGCCCGGGCAGCTGCCCCGCACCGCCGACCCGGAGCCGCTGGTGACCCGGGTGCTGGCGCCCAACCCCTCGCCGATGACGCTCGACGGCACCAACACCTACCTGGTGGGGGAGCCGGGCAGTGGGCAGGCGGTGGTGGTCGACCCGGGGCCCGACGACGCCACCCACCTCGCCGCGGTCGAGTCGGCCCTGGCGGTCCGGGACGCCCGGGTGGTGGCGGTGCTGGTCACGCACCACCACGGCGACCACGCCGAGGCGGCGCTGCCGTGGGGGCGGTGCTTCGACGCACCGGTGGCCGCCGCGACGGCGGCGGTGGCCGGCCCGCGCGGGCGCGTGCTCACGCCGGGGGAGCGGCTGCGGCTGGCCGGGACGACGCTGGAGGTCGTGCCGACCCCGGGTCACACCGCCGACCACCTGGCCTTCCGGCTGGACTCCGGCGCCGTCCTGGTCGGCGACCACGTGCTGGGCCGGGGCACGTCGGTGGTCACCCATCCGGAGGGGGACGTGCTGGCCTACCTCGCGTCGCTGCGCCGGCTGCACGACCTCGGCCCGGCCGCGCTCTACTGCGGGCACGGACCGGAGCTGACCGCCGACCCCGGCGCCGTCGTCGAGTACTACCTCGCCCACCGGGCGTACCGCGAGCAGCAGCTGCTGAGCGCGCTGGCCGAGGGGCCGCGGACGGTCGCCGAGCTGGTCGCGCAGGTCTACGCGGACGTCCCCCGGGCGGTGCGGCCTGCCGCCGCCCAGTCGACCCGGGCGACGCTGGCCAAGCTGCGCACCGAAGGGCGCGTCCGGCCCGCGGGGGACGACGCGGTCCGCCTGACCTGAGGGCGCCGGCGGGTCGCGTCGCCTAGCGTCGGCGGGGTGACCGGCTCCGGGGACAGCGACTGGGACGCCGTCGGCTGGGACGTCGTGGTGGTGGGTGCGGGCTCGGCCGGGTGCGCGCTGGCGGCCCGCCTGGTCGACGCCGGCCGGCGGGTGCTGGTGCTCGAGGCGGGCGCCGACCACCCGCAGCCGGCGGACTTCCCGCCGGCCCTGCGCGACGCCGCCGTGCTGGGTGCGGTCACCCCCGGGCACCCGGCCACCTGGACCTACACCGCGCAGCTGGCCGAGGACGTCAGCTACCCGGTGGTCCGCGGGCGGGTGCTGGGCGGCTCCAGCGCGGTGAACGGCACCTACTTCGTCCGCGGCACCCGGGCGGACTTCGACGGCTGGGCCGCCGCCGGCAACGACCTGTGGTCCTACGACGCGGTGCTGCCGGCGTTCCGGCGCTCGGAGACCGACGCCGACCACCCCGACTCCCCGGCGCACGGCGATAGCGGCCCGATGCCGGTCCGGCGGGTGGTGGCCCGGCACCCGATCGCCGAGGCGTTCACCGCCGCCTGCGCGGAGCTGGGGTTCCCCGCCGAGCCGGACAAGAACGCCGACGGGGCGCCGGGGCACGGGCCGCTGCCGGTCAACGTGACCGGGGGCGTCCGGGTGAACACCGCGATGGCCTACCTCTCGCCGCGGCGGGGGGCGGCGCTGCTCACCGTCCGGGGGGACACCCGGGTGACCCGGGTGCTGTTCTCGGGGGACCGGGCGATCGGGGTGCAGACCGAGCACGGGGCGGTGCACGCCGAGGAGGTGGTCCTCGCCGCCGGTGCGGTGGCCACGCCGCAGCTGCTCATGCTCTCGGGCATCGGCCCGGCCGACCAGCTGCGGGCGGCCGGCATCGAGGTGCGGGTGCACGCCCCGGGAGTGGGCGCGGACTTCACCGACCACCCCGACCTCTACGTCACCTGGCAGCCGCGCCGGCGCCTGGCCGCCCCCCGGGGCCTCCTCCCGCTGTCCAGCGCGCTGAACACGACGTCGACGGGCTCGGCGACCCCCGGTGACCTCGAGGTGATGCCCTGGCTGAAGCCGTTCAGCCGGGTGCTGCTGGACCGCGCGCCGGGCTCGCCGGTCGCCGAGGCGCTGAGGCGCCCGGGAGCCACCCTGCGGGCGCTGCGGGGCGCCTCGCTGCACCGGGTGCTCGACCAGGCCCGGCGGCGCGACGACCTCTTCCTCGCCGTCGCGCTGCAGCAGGAGGACAGCCGGGGCCGCCTCGGCCTGGTCAGCGCCGACCCCACGGTGCCGCCGCGGATCGAGCACCGCTACCTGACGGCGGAGTCCGACCGGCGCCGGATGCGCGAGGTGGTGCGGCTGGCCGCCGAGCTGCTCCGGACGGCGGCGTTCGCCCCCCTGGTCGGTGAGCGGACCGGCCTGCCCGACGACGTGCTGGCCGACGACCGCGAGCTGGACCGCTGGACCCGCCGGCACCTGGCGACCGCGATCCACCTGGCCGGCACCGCCCGGATGGGACCGGAGGGCGACCCCGGGGCGGTGGTCGACCAGCACCTGCGGGTGCGCGGCGTGCGCGGTCTGCGGGTGGTGGACACCTCGGTGATGCCGCGGGTGACCTCGCGCGGTCCGGCGGCCACCGCGGTCATGCTCGGCGAGCGGGCCGCGGAGCTGATGACCGGCGACCCGCCGGTGCTCAGGCCCCGGGGTGGGTGAGCACCACGCTGACCACCTCGGGGTCGGTGGAGCCCAGCACGAGCACCTGCACGCCCTGGTGCTCGGCGGTGAGCGCCGTGGGGTCGGCGGTGTCGGTGAGCAGCTGCCAGCCCTCGGCGGGGAGCTGCTGGCGGTAGAAGTCCATCGCCTCCTCGACCGTCACGTCGAAGACGACGAAGGAGGGGGAGTCCGCCGCGGTGGAGGTGTCCTCGGTCGAGCCGCCGGGCGGCACGGGCATGCTCTCCACCGGCCAGTCCGGGGGCAGCGGGAACGACCCGGGGGCGCCGGTCGCGGCGGCGCTCGTCGTCGCCGCGGCCTCCGTGCCGGCGTCGGTGGAGCACCCCGGCAGCAGGGCCAGCACCGCGGCGGCCGCGGCGGCGGCCACCGGGCGCCGTCCCACGCGGGTGGTCCGGGCTCCCATCGGGTCCTCCAGGGGGCTGGGGTGCGCGTCGCCGGCGGCCACACGATACGGGCCGCCGGGAGGTGGGACACCGGCGGGGGGGGGGGGGGGGGGGGGGGGGGGGGGGGGGGGGGGGGGGGGGGGGGGGGGGGGGGGGGGGGGGGGGGGGGGGGGGGCGGGGGGGGGGGGGGGGGG
>NZ_JBJHAI010000006.1:0-170264 GCF_054050955.1 Modestobacter sp. SYSU DS0290 | reverse complement strand
GCTGGAGAACTGCGCCAGCGGCACGGGCACCGCGCCCAGGGTGCGCAGCAGTGTGAGCTCACGCCGCAGCAGCCGTGACTCCATGGTCAGTCGGCGCCGGGTCGCCGACTCCGCGAGCAGCGCCTGCCGGTCGTCGGTGGTCAGCAGGGCGGCCGAGGCGACCAGCCAGGACAGCCCCCGGGGGGGGGGGCGGCCCACCCCCCCCCCCCCCCCCCCCCCCCCCCCCCGCCCCCCCCCCCCCCCCCCCCCCCCCCCCCCCCCCCCCCCCCCCCCCCCCCCCCCCGCCCGGGCCAGCCGGGTGCTGCCCCGGCCGGTGGCGGGATCACCGTCCCGCCGCTGCCGCCGATGCAGGGCTCGACGGGTGGCAAGAACCGCCCGCTGGCCACGGACGACTTCGAGGAGGAGCTCGACATCCCCGAGTTCCTCCGCAGCCAGTAGAAGGACCCCTGTGCCCCCCACTGCTCGCGAGCTCGCAGCGGGTCCCTGCACAGGGGCCGTTCCAGCGGGTCACCTTGAGTGACGGTCCGGCCGCCCCGCCGGCGGTGCGCCCTCGACGGGTGGTCACCGACCGGCGGGGCGGCCGCTCTGCGTCGCCCTGGGACTCCTTCAACCTGGGCGGCCACGTCGGAGACGACCCGGCCGACGTGGCGGCCAACCGGCAGCGTCTGGCCGACGGCATCGGGGTGCCCGAGCGTCAGCTGGTCTGGATGACCCAGGTGCACGGCACGGGGGTCGCGATCGTCGAGGACGCCGAGGAGAACCCGGTGGCCGACGTCGACGCGCTGGTCACGGCCACGCCCGGGCTGGTGCTCTGCGTGCTGGTCGCCGACTGCGTGCCGGTGCTGCTGGCCGACCCGGTCGCCGGGGTGGTCGCCGCGGTGCACGCCGGGCGGGAAGGCGTGCGCCGGGGGGTCGTGCCCGCCGCGCTGGCGGCGATGACCCGGCTCGGCGCCCGCCCGGCCGACGTCGAGGCGCTGCTCGGGCCGGCGGTCTGCGGCTCGGACTACGAGGTGCCGGCGGCGATGCAGGCCGAGGTGGCCCGCGTCGCCCCGGCCAGCGCGGTCCGCACCCGCGCCGGCACGCCGGGGCTCGACCTGCGCGCCGGCATCGCGGGTGTGCTGCGTGACGCCGGCGTCGGTCAGGTCGTGCACGACCCGCGGTGCACGGTGGAGGACCGCCTGCTCTTCTCGCACCGCCGCGAGGGCGTCACCGGGCGGCAGGCGGGGCTGGTCTGGCTGGACCCGTCGCCGGCGCAGGGATGACCGGCACGGGCGAGCTCGCCGACGCGCTGCGCGCCGTCCGGCGGCGGGTCGACGCCGCCGCGCGGGCGGCCGGGCGTGACCCGGCCGACGTGCGGCTGCTCGCGGTGAGCAAGACGCGGCCGGCGAGGGACGTCTGCCAGCTGGCCGCCCTGGGGCAGCTGGACTTCGGCGAGAACCGGGTGCAGGAGCTGCTCGGCAAGGCCGGTGAGCTCGCCGACGACCCCGCCGTGCCGCCCCTGCGATGGCACCTGGTCGGGCAGTTGCAGCGGAACAAGGCCTCGGCGGTGGCCCGGTTGGGTGCCACCGTGCACTCGGTCGACCGGGGCTCGCTGGTCCAGGCGCTGGCCCGGGCGGCCGAACGGGCCGACCGCGTGCTCGACGTCCTGGTGCAGGTCGACCTCGGTGGTCCCGAGGGGGAGCTCGGCGCCCGCGGTGGGGCCGCCGTCCCCGAGGTGCCCGGGCTGGCCGACGCCGTCGCGGCCGAGCCGGCGCTGCACCTGCGCGGGCTGATGGCGGTGGCCCCGCGCGGCGCCGACCCCGCGCCGGCGTTCGCCCGGCTGGCCGACCTCGCCGCCCGGGTCCGCGCCGACCACCCCGGGGCATCGGAGCTATCGGCAGGCATGAGCCAGGACCTGGAGGCTGCTGTGACGGCTGGGGCCACCGTGGTGCGTGTCGGTACCGCGTTGTTCGGTGCTCGCCCCCTAGCCTCCGATCGGGGTGGTGACGAGGGTCCCGTGCGGGCACCCGAGTCACACCAGCCCCACCCGTGACACCGCAGGACCAGACGACACCACCGCACCAGCGCGCGAGTCGCCCAGCGCACGAGACCAGAGGGAGACGCCGGATGGCCGGAGCCATGAGGAGGATGGGGGTCTACCTCGGCCTCGTCGAGGACGACGACACCCGCGGCGGGTACGACCGCTATGCCGCGCGGCAGTCCGACTACGAGCGCGACGAGCGGCGCTACGACCGCTACGCCGCGCGCGACGAGTCCGGCTACGACGCCGACGGCCGGTACGCCGACGACGAGTACCCCGCCGGGGACTACGGCTTCGAACCCGAGTACGCCGACGACGTCGCCGAGGAGCCGTTCGAGCCGGCGGCCGAGCCCGAGCCGGCGGTCTCCCTGGGCCGTCGCCCGGCTGCCCGTCCGCTGAACCTCGCCGGGTCGACCGGGTCCACGAGCGCCTCCCGCTTCGCCGGCGGCCTCGCCGCCGGGGCCGGGCTCACCTCGGCCGGGCCCTCGCTGGGGTCGGCGCGCGGCGGCGGCATCTCCGCCGGTGGTCGCGGGGGCGCGGGCGCCGGACTGGCGGTGCAGGAGCAGGCGGCCGCTCCGGTGCTGGCGCCGGCTCCGGAGCCGGCGCCGAAGCCGGAGGGGTACCGGATCACCACCGTGCACCCGGCCTCCTACAACGAGGCGCGGACCATCGGCGAGCGTTTCCGCGACGGCATGCCGGTGATCATGAACCTCACCGACATGGAGCACGCCGACGCGAAGCGACTGGTGGACTTCGCCATCGGTCTGACGTTCGGGCTGCACGGTAGTATCGAGCGGGTCACGGCCAAGGTGTTCCTGCTCAGCCCGCAGGACGTCGACGTGACCGCGGAGGACAAAGCCCGGATCCGTGAGGGCGGGTTCTTCAACCAGTCCTGACCAGTCGACCGCGTGACCCCCGGCCACGCGGTGCCCCGAACGAGCGAGGACCGTGCCACTTCTCCTGCAGATCGTCTCGTCGATCCTGCTCGTCTTCCTGATCCTGCTCTTCGCCCGGTTCGTCGTGGACTGGGTGATGGTGCTGGCCCGCAGCTGGCGTCCGCAGGGTGCGGTCGCCGCCGGGCTCGAGGTCGTCTACGCCGCCACCGACCCGCCGCTGAAGGCGGTGCGGAAGGTGATCCCGCCGCTCAACCTGGGGTCCATCCGGCTGGACCTCGGGTTTATGGTGCTGCTGATCGCGGTGATCGTGTTGCGCAGCGTGGTCCAGAGCCTGGCCTACTCCGTCTGATGACCTCTTCCACCGAGCCGGCGAGGGGCGCGGGCCGCAGGCGGCCCGCCGCCGGTCCGCACCCGTTCCCGTTCCTCCCGTCCGACCTGAGGTGAGCCGTATGCCACTGACTCCCGCCGACGTGCACAACGTCGTCTTCAAGAAGCCGCCGATCGGCAAGCGTGGCTACGACGAGGACGAGGTCGACGCCTTCCTCGACGTCGTCGAGGCCGAGCTGGCCCGCCTGATCGAGGAGAACAACGACCTGCGCGCCTCCGGGGGGTCGGCCCGGGCCGAGGAGCGCGCCGAGTCGGCGCCGATGACGGTCTCCGCGCCGCCGCCCCCGCCGCAGAGCTCCCCGCAGTCGCGCGAGGACGAGGCCGTGCGGGCCTCCCGCATGCTGGCGCTGGCCACCGAGACGGCCGAGCGGCACGTCAACGAGGCCAAGGCGCAGGCCGACCAGATGGTCGGCAGCGCCAAGAGCACCAGCGACCGGATGCTCACCGAGGCGCGGACCAAGAGCGAGCAGATGGTCAGCGAGGCCAAGCAGCGCGCCGACGCCATGCTCGGCGACGCCCGCACCCGCGCGGACACGATGGAGCGCGAGGCCCGCGCCAAGGCCACCGCGCTGCAGCAGGACGCGGAGCGCAAGCACGTCGAGGCGATGGGCTCGCTGGAGGAGAAGCGCGCGAGCCTGGAGCGCAAGGTCGACGAGCTGCGCACCTTCGAGCGCGAGTACCGCACCCGGCTGCGCTCCTACCTGGAGTCGCACCTGCGCGACCTGGACAGCCGCGGCTCGGCCGAGCCGTCGTCCAACAGCCGGCAGAACCAGCACGTCAGCGCCTGAGGAAACACCACCCTCCCCCTGGTGGGTGGCCAGCGACAGAGCCCCTCCGGACCTCGGTCCGGAGGGGCTCTGTCGTCGTCGGGGCCGCGCGGTGCCGCCACCGGCACGTGCGGCCCGGCGGCGGATAGCATCCGGCTGTGGTCCTGGTCGCGGCGCTGCTGGTCCTGGTCGCCGTCGGCCTGCTCGTCGCCGGGGTCGTCCAGGGAGAGCCGGCGTTGCAGTGGGGCGCGTTCGCGGCGAGCGCGCTGGCCACCGTCCTGATCGGGATCGGCGCCCTGCGCCGCCGCTCCGCTCCTCCCGAGCGCGCCGCCGACCGGCCGGCGGACCACAGCCCGGTCCGCGAGGCGGCGCCGCCGCCGGCCGAGGCCGGCCCGTCGTCGTCGGAGGCCTGGCCACCGCCGTCCGAGGCGGGGCCGCCCCCGGTCGTCCTCCCGCCCCGGCTCGGCAGCACCTCCCTGGCCCGCCTGGCCCGGCCGGACGACGACGAACCCGTGCGCCGCGTGTCCCTGCCCCCGGTGCCGCCGAGCTCGCCGATGCTGCCCCGCGTCGGCGGGCCGACCAGCCAGGGGGACGCCCGGTACGCATCGCCCGCCGAGCAGGCACCCATGGTGGGGGAGCCGCCCGCGGAGGACGTCGAGTTCGCCGACCTGCTGCTGATCATGGACCTGACCGACGAGGTGCTCGTGGTCGACGAGCACCCGCGGTACCACGTGGCGGGCTGCCCACGGCTGGCCGGCGTGCCGACCATCCCGATCCCGATGCTGCAGGCGCGCACCGACGGGTTCACCCCGTGCGGCATCTGCACGCCGGACCGGGCGATGGCGCAGCGCGAGCGCGCCCGCCGCGGCTGATCCGGGCCCCCACCGCGCGGGGCCCGTCGCTCAGGCCCGGGCGATCCAGAACCGCGAGTCCGCCGGCCCCTCGATGCCCTCGCCGGTGCCGGCGGTCCGCGCGTGCACCGCGGTGGCCAGCACCTCCCCGGCCCACGTTCCACCGGCCTCGGTCAGCGCCTCGGCCAGGTCCTGGCCGCCGGTCCACCAGACCTCGATCCGGTCGCTGACCGCCAGGCCGCTGGACTTGCGGGCCTCCTGCACCAGCCGGACCACCTCGCGCACCAGACCGGCGCGCTCGAGCTCCGGGGTGAGGGTGAGGTCGAGGGCGACGGTCAGGCCACCGGCGGCGGCCACCGTCCATCCCTCGCGCGGGGTCTCGGTGACCACCAGGTCGCCGTCCTCCAGGGCCACCTGCGCGCCCTCGACGTCGACCGTGGCGGTGCCCGCGCGGTAGGCGGCGACCAGCTCGGCGGCGTCGGCCGCGGCGACCGCCCTCGCCACCGCCTGCACCTGCTTGCCCAGCCGGCGCCCGACGGCGCGGAAGTCGACCTTCACCGAGACGTCGACCAGCTCGCTGCCGACGGCGCCGGAGAGCTCCACGACGTCGACGACGTTGAGCTCGTCGGCCACCTCGGCGACCAGGTCCCGGGGCAGCTGGGACCAGCCGGGTGCGGAGACGAGCGCCCGGGCCAGCGGCTGGCGGGTGCGGACCTTCGACGCCGTCCGCGCCGACCGGCCCAGCTCGACCAGCCGGCGCACCAGCGCCACCTGCTCCACCAGGGCGTCGTCACGGGCGTCGGTGTCGACCGTCGGCCAGGTGGCCAGGTGCACCGAGTCCGGCGCGGCCTCCTGCCCCGAGCGCCCGAGCAGCCCGGGCAGGACCGCGCCGCGCCAGACCCGCTCGGTGACGAACGGGGTGAACGGCGCCATCAACCGGGTGAGCCCGTCGAGCACCTCGTGCAGCGTGCCCAGCGCCGCCGGGTCGCCGTCCCAGAAGCGGCGGCGGCTGCGGCGGACGTACCAGTTGGACAGGTCGTCGACGAAGCCGGCGATCAGCCGGCCCGCGGTCTGGGTGTCGAACTCCTCGAGGGCGTCGGTGACCCCGGCGGTGACCGAGGCCAGCTCGGCGAGCGCCCAGCGGTCCATCAGCGGCCGCTCCGCCCGCGGGGGAGTGGCGGTGGTCGAGGGGTTCCAGCCGTTGGTCTCGGCGTAGAGCGTGAAGAAGCTCGCGGTGTTCCAGTAGGTCAGCAGGACCTTGCGGACCACCTCGGACAGTGTCTCGTGGCCGACCCGGCGGGCCGACCACGGCGAACCGCCGGCGAGCATGAACCAGCGGACGGCGTCGGCGCCGTGCCGGTCCATCAGCGGCATCGGCTCGAGGATGTTGCCCAGGTGCTTGCTCATCTTCCGGCCGTCCTCGGCCAGGATGTGCCCCAGGCAGAGCACGTTCTCGTAGGAGCTCTGCTCGAACACCAGGGTGCCGACGGCCATCAGCGTGTAGAACCAGCCGCGGGTCTGGTCGATCGCCTCGGCGATGAACTGCGCCGGGTAGGCGGCCTCGAACTCGGCCTGGTTGCGGTGCGGGGCGCCCCACTGGGCGAACGGCATCGAGCCGGAGTCGTACCAGGCGTCGATGACCTGGCGGACGCGCCGGTAGGTGCCCTCCTCGCCGGGGACGGTGAAGGTCACCTCGTCGATGAACGGCCGGTGCGGGTCCAGGTCCGAGAGGTCGCGGCCGGTGAGCTCCGACAGCTCGGCCAGCGAGCCGACGACGACCATCCGGCTCGGGTCGGCGTCGTTGCGCCAGATGGGCAGCGGGGTGCCCCAGTAGCGGTCGCGGGACAGCGCCCAGTCGACGTTGTTGTTCAGCCAGTCGCCGTACCGGCCCCACTGGATGTTCTCCGGGTGCCAGTTGGTGCGCTCGTTCTGCGTGAGCAGCTGCTCCTTGACCTGGCTCGTGCGGATGTACCAGGAGGGCTGCGCGTAGTACATCAGCGGCGTGTGGCAGCGCCAGCAGTGCGGGTAGCTGTGCTCGTACCGCAGCTCCCGGTACAGCACGCCCCGGTCGGTCAGGTCCTGCACCAGCGTCGGGTCGGCGGCCTTGAAGAAGTGCCCGCCCACCAGCGGGACGTCGGCGGCGAAGTGGCCCGAGGCGTCGATGGGGTTCACCACCGGCAGCCCGTAGGCCCGGCACACCGTGAAGTCCTCGGCGCCGAAGGCGGGGGACTGGTGCACCAGCCCGGTGCCGTCGTCGGTGGTGACGTAGTCGGCCAGCACGACGTAGTGGGCGTCGCCCTCGGGGAACTCGACCAGCTCGAAGGGGCGCTGGTAGTGGGTCCGCTCCCAGTCCCGTCCGGTGGTGCGCGCCAGCACCTCGGCCCCCTCGCCCAGCACCGCGGTCAGCAGCGGCTCGGCGACCACGAAGGTGCCGTCGTCGGTGCGGGCCACCACGTAGGTCACGTCGGGGTGCACCGCCACCGCGGTGTTGGACGGCAACGTCCACGGCGTCGTCGTCCAGACCAGCAGGTCGGCCTTGCCGGCCCACTCGCCGTCGGTGACCGGCAGCCGGACGTAGACCGACGGGTCGACCAGCGTCTCGTAGCCCTGGGCGACCTCGTGGTCGCTCAGCCCGGTGCCGCAGCGCGGGCAGTAGGGGGCCACGCGGTGGTCCTCGACCAGCAGGCCCTTGTCGAACACCTGCTGCAGCGACCACCAGACGCTCTCGATGTAGCTGGCGTCCATCGTCCGGTAGGCGGTCGACATGTCGACCCAGTAGCCCATCCGGCTGGTCAGCTCGGCGAAGGCGTCGACGTGCCGCTCGACGGACTCCCGGCACTTCGCGTTGAACTCCGCGATGCCGAACCGCTCGATGTCCGGCTTGCCGGCGAAGCCCAGCTCCTGCTCGACGGCGATCTCCACCGGCAGGCCGTGGCAGTCCCAGCCCGCCCGGCGGGGCACGGAGTACCCCTGCATCGTCTTGAACCGGGGGAAGACGTCCTTGAACGCCCGCGCCTCGATGTGGTGGGTGCCCGGACGCCCGTTGGCGGTGGGTGGGCCCTCGTAGAAGACCCACTGCGGCTTGTCGGCCGCGCCCTCCAGCGAACGGGCGAAGACCTTGTCGGCCTCCCACTGCTCGAGGACCTCGTGCTCGAGGGCCGGCAGGTCGACCTGGGGAGGAAGGGCCCGGAAGGGCCCGGAAGGCGCACTCACGCCACCAGTGTCTCAGTTCCGGCGGTCGCTCCCGACACATGTCGTCGGGCCGGGGTGCGCGGTACGGGAGACTGCCCCCCATGGGGGCCCGCCGATGAACACGACGGTCACCGTCGCGCTGGCCATCGGCGCCCTCGTGGTGCTCGTCGCGGCCATCGCCCTGCGCCTGGCCGACCGCATCGGCCTGCCCTCGCTGCTGTTGTACCTCGCGCTGGGCGTGGCCCTGGGGGAGAGCGGCGTTGGCATCCAGTTCGAGGACATCGCGCTGACCCAGACCCTCGGCGTGGCCGCCCTCGTGGTCATCCTCGCCGAGGGCGGGTTGACCACCCGGTGGAGCGACGTCCGGCGCGCGATCGGCCCCGGGCTCACCCTCGCCACCGTCGGCGTGGCGGTCAGCGTCTCGCTGACCGCGGCGATCACGGTGTGGCTGCTCGGCTACGGCTGGGGCTTCGCGCTCCTGCTGGCCGCGGTGATCAGCTCGACCGACGCCGCGGCGGTGTTCGCCACGCTGCGCCGGCTGCCGCTGCCCCGGCGGCTGGCCGCCTCGCTGGAGTCCGAGAGCGGCCTCAACGACGCCCCGGTCATCCTGCTGGTGCTCGCGCTGTCCGAGGGGCTCACCGGCGGGCCGGTGCACGCCTGGTACCTGGTGCTGGCCGAGGTCGTCGGGCAGCTCATCGGTGGCGCCGCCATCGGCCTGGCCATCGGCTTCGGCGGGGCCTGGCTGCTCAAGCGGGTGGCGCTGCCGCTGGCCGGCTTCTACCCGCTGGCCACCCTCGCCCTCTGCGTGCTGGCCTACTCCGCGGCCACGCTGGCCCTGACGTCGGGGATCGTCGCCGTGTACCTGTGCGGTCTGGTGCTCGGCAACTCGGCGCTGCCGCACCGGGCGGCGAGCATCGGCTTCGCCGAGGGCATGGCCTCGCTGGCCCAGATCGGGCTGTTCGTGCTGCTCGGGCTGCTGGTCTCGCCGTCCCGGCTGCCCGAGGCCCTGCTGCCGGCGCTGCTGGTCGGCGGGGCGCTGCTGCTGGTGGCCCGGCCGGTGTCGGTGCTGCTGAGCCTGAGCTGGTTCCGGATGCCGCTGCGCCAGCAGGCGTTCATCTCCTGGGCCGGGCTGCGCGGCGCGGTCCCGATCGTGCTGGCGACCTTCCCCGTCGCCGCCGGGGTGCCCCGGGCGGCGGGCCTGTTCGACACCGTCTTCGTGCTGGTCGTCGTCTTCACCGTGATCCAGGGATGGGGACTGCCCACCGTGGCCCGGCTGCTGCGCATCGCCGCGCCGGTCACCCCGCGGGACGTCGACGTCGAGTCCGCCCCGCTGGAGGAGTTCGACGCCGAGCTGATGCAGCTGCGGGTCTCGGACACCTCACGGCTGCACGGCGTGTACCTGCCGGAGCTGCGGTTGCCCGAGGACGCCGCGGTCGTGCTCGTCGTCCGCGAGGGCCGGCCGTTCGTCCCGGACCGGTCGACCCGGCTGATGCACGGGGACCATGCGCTGCTGGTCTCCGCCCGCGGCTCCCGGCAGGAGGCCGAGCGGCGGTTGCGCGCGGTCAGCCGGGCCGGGCGGCTCGCCACCTGGCGGGGCGAGACCGGCCGGCCCACCGAGCGGGACTAGCGGGGTTCGTTCAGCCCTGCAGTTCCAGGGTCCTCGTCGTGTCCGCGCGCACCTGGGCCAGCAGCTCCGGCTCGTCGGAGAGCTTGTGCCCGTAGGAGGGGATCGCCTCCTGCAGCTTCGGGCGCCACCCCTCGATCCGGTCGGGGAAGCAGCGCTCCAGCAGGGTGAGCATCGCGGAGGTCGCCGTCGATGCGCCGGGGGAGGCCCCCAGGAGGCCGGCGATCGAGCCGTCCGCGCCGACGACCAGCTCGGTGCCGAACTGCAGCACGCCGCGGCCGGTCTCGTCCTGCTTGATGACCTGGACCCGCTGGCCGGCCGTGATCAGCTCCCAGTCGTCGGGGTCGGCGGTCGGTACGAACTCCTCCAGCGCACGGAAGCGCGCCTTCGCCGACTGCAGCACCTGGCCGATGAGGTACCGGGTGAGCGGGATGTTGGCCCAGCCGGCGCCCAGCATGGAGCCGAGGTTGCCCACGCGCACCGACCGCGGCAGGTCCCACAGCGACCCGGCCTTGAGGAACTTGGGCGAGAAGCCGGCGTAGGGCCCGAAGAGCAGTGCCTGCTCACCGTCGATGAGCCGCAGGTCCAGGTGGGGCACCGACATCGGCGGGGCGCCGACCTTCGCCTGCCCGTAGACCTTGGCCTGGTGCTGCGCGACCAGCTCGGGGTTGCGGGTGCGCAGGAACTGCCCGCTCACCGGGAACCCGCCGAAGCCGCGGATCTCGGGGATGCCGGCGCTCTGCAGCAGCGGCAGGGCGCCACCACCCGCGCCGACGAACAGGAAGCGGCTGCGCACGGTGCGCTTGCGCCCGGTGGTCAGGTCCTTGACCGTGGTGGCCCAGCGGCCGGCGGAGTCGCGGCGCACGCGCTGCACCCGGTGCTGCAGGTGGAGCTGCACCCCGCGGGAGACCGCGGACTCGATCAGCAGCCGGGTCAGCGCCCCGAAGTTGACGTCGGTGCCGGCCAGCGAGCGGGTCGCGGCGACGGGCTCGCCGGGGGAGCGCTGCGCCATCATCAGCGGCACCCAGGAGTCCAGCACGGCCGGGTCGTCGGAGAACTCCAGCCCGGCGAACAGCGGCTGCGGTGCCAGCGCGTCGTAGCGGTTGCGCATGTAGCGGTGGCCGTCGGCGCCGGTGACGAAGCTGATGTGCGGCACCGAGGTGATGAAGGTCTTGGGCGAGTCGGTCAGCCCGGTGCGCACCAGGTGCGACCAGAACTGCCGGGAGACCTGGAACTGCTCGTTGATGCCCACGGCCTTCGCCGGGTCGACCGTGCCGTCGGGCCGGGCCGGGGTGTAGTTCAGCTCGCACAGCGCCGAGTGCCCGGTGCCGGCGTTGTTCCAGGGGCCCGAGCTCTCGCCGGCCACCTCGCTGCCGGCCTCGAAGACCTCGACGGTCCAGTCGGGGGCGACGATGCCCAGCAGCGCGGCGAGCGTGGCGCTCATGATGCCGCCGCCGACGAGGACGACGTCGGGGTTCGCGGGACCGTCCGTGCTCAAGGTCTTCCTCCGTGCAGATCGGTGCGTCAGGAGTCCATCGTCGTCCGCCGCCGCCGGGTGGACGTCCCGCGGGGGGTGTTCCCCCCGAACTGAGGGCGAGAGATGCGTCACAATCCGGCTCGGGATGCCGTCGATGCGGACCCGGCGGTCCCCTGAGGGTGACAGACGGCACCGCCTGGCCGGAGGACCCCCGGGACGCGGCTATCGTCGTCCACGACGTGGCCACCCGGGCCGCGACCGGGAGGACGGCGACGGTGTCCGAGCAGCCCGACCGGCCGACGGCCGGCCCCATCCCGGCCGCGGACCCGTCCGCACCTGCGGCCTCTGAGGGCGCCGGGCCCCGGCGGTCCCGGGCACGCCTGCTCGCGCTGCTGGCGGCAGGGGTGTTCGTGCTGGACCTGGGCACCAAGCTGCTGGTGGTGGCGACGCTGTCCGACCGCGAGCCGTTGCGGCTGCTCGGCGGGGCGCTCTACCTGACCGAGGCCCGCAACACCGGCGCGGCGTTCTCCTTCGCCGAGGGCGCCACCGTCGTCTTCACGCTGATCGCCGTGGCGGTCGTGGTCGTGATCGTGCGCGTGGCCCGGCGGCTGTACTCGACCGCGTGGGCGGTGGCGCTCGCGCTCGTGCTCGGCGGTGCGCTGGGCAACCTGGTCGACCGGGTGTTCCGCGACCCGGGCTTCCTCCGCGGTGGCGTCGTCGACTTCATCTCCCTGTTCGACCCCTACGGCGACGTCTGGCCGATCTTCAACGTGGCCGACTCCGCGATCGTCTGCGGCGGGGTGCTCGGCGCGCTGCTGGCCTTCCGGGGCGTCGAGTTCGACGGCCGCCGGGCCGGCGAGGAGCCCGCGGAGCACGCCGACGGCACCGCCGGCTGAGCGTGCTGCGGCCGGACCGTCGGCGGCAGCGGTCACAATGGACGCCGTGACCAGCCGCCCCTCCCCGGCGCCCCGGGGCGAGATCCGCGCGCTGCCGGTGCCCGACGGGCTCGAGGGCCAGCGCGTCGACCAGGCCCTGACCCGGCTCTTCGGGGTGTCGCGTGCCGTCGCCGCGGAGCTGGCCGACGCCGGGGCGGTCGTCGTGGACGGGCGGCCGCGCGGCAAGGGCGACCGGCTCTCCGGCGGCAGCTGGCTGGAGGTGGAGCTCCCCCCGCCGCCCGGCGAGCCGGTGGCGCCCCAGCCGGTCACCGGCATGACCGTGGTGCACGACGACGACGACGTCGTGGTGATCGACAAGCCGGTCGGGGTCGCCGCGCACGGCAGCCCGGGCTGGGACGGCCCGACCGTGACCGGCGGGCTGGCAGCGGCCGGCTACCGGATCTCCACCAGCGGCGCCGCCGAGCGGCAGGGGATCGTGCACCGGCTGGACGCCGCGACGACCGGCCTGATGGTGGTGGCCAAGAGCGAGCGGGCGTACACGCTGCTCAAGGCCGCGTTCAAGGAGCGCACCGTCGACAAGGGGTACCACGCCCTGGTGCAGGGCCACCCCGACCCGTCCCAGGGCACCATCGACGCCCCCATCGACCGGCACCCCAAGCACGACTGGCGCTTCGCCGTCGTCACCGGCGGCCGCCCCTCGGTCACGCACTACGAGGTGATCGAGGCCTTCCCGGCCGCCAGCCTGGTCGACATCCACCTGGAGACCGGGCGCACCCACCAGATCCGGGTCCACTTCTCCGCGCTGCGGCACCCCTGCGTGGGTGATATGACCTACGGCGCGGACCCGACGCTCGCCGCCCGGCTGAGGATCTCCCGGCAGTGGCTGCACGCGGTGCGGCTCGGCTTCGCCCACCCGGCCGACGGCCGCTGGGTGGAGTTCACCAGCGACTACCCGGCCGACCTCGCCGGTGCCCTGGCGGTCCTGCGTGCCGAGAACTGAGCTGCCCCGCTCGTGACCACGGTGCCCGACCTCCCCGACGCCTTCGCCGACCTGGGGCCGGCGCAGCTGGCGGCGGCGTTGATCGCCGTCTACCTGGTGGTCGGGGAGCCGCTCGTCGGCTGGGTCCTGCACCGCAGGTTCGAGAGCCGGCTGCGCACCGACCCGGCCGCCCGCCGCTCGTTCTACCGGCGGCTGCTGGTGCTGGAGTGGAGCCTCGCGGTCGTCGCCGCAGTGGTCTGGCTGGCTGCGCCCGGCGTCGGCGCCGCCGGGGTGGGGCTGGTGTGGCCGCACCGCTGGCCGGGCCCGGTCTCCTGGGTCGCGGTGCTGGCACTGGCCGCGCTGGTGGTGGTCTCGGTCCGGGCGCTGCGCTCCGGTGCGCTGGTCGGGCCGCCGCCGGAGGTCGTCCGGCCGCACGTCCCCGGCAGCCCCCGGCACGCGGAGCCGACCGGGCAGGGGACGGGGCAGTCGACCATCGCCCTGCTGCCCCGCACCCGGTCGGAGCGGCGGCTGTTCGCGCTGGTCGGCGTCACCGCCGGGGTGTGCGAGGAGTGGCTGTACCGGGGGTTCTTCCTGACCGTGGTCGCCGCGGCGCTGCCCGGGCTGCCGTTCGGGCTGCTCGTGCTGGTGGCCGCGGTCGCGTTCGGCCTGGCGCACGCCTACCAGGGTGCAGGCGGGATGCTCACCACCGGCGTGCTCGGCGGCGTGCTCGCCGCGGTCTACCTGGAGACGGGGTCGCTGCTGCTGCCGGTGCTGCTGCACGCGCTGATCGACCTGCGCTTCCTGCTGGTGCCGGCCTCCGCGCTGCCGTCCGGCCCGGCGGTGGTGTCCCGGTGAGCGGGCCCACCGCGTCGCTGGCCACGCCGGCCGACCTGGCCGAGATCGGCGCGCTGCGGCACCGGGTGTTCGTGCTCGAGCAGGGGGTGCCCGCCGAGCTCGAGCGGGACGCCGCCGACGCCACCGCGGTGCACGCGCTCAGCCGCGACCAGACCGGCCGGGTCGTCGCCACCGGCCGCCTGCTGCCCGACGCCGCCGGCCCCGGCCGGGCGGTGATCGGCCGGATGGCCGCCGACGCCGGGGCGCGGGGCCGGGGGCACGGGGCGGTGGTGCTCGCCGAGCTGCACCGCGCGGCCGCCGAGCTCGGGCAGGCCGAGGTCGAGCTGCACGCCCAGGTCAGCGCCCGCCGGTTCTACGAGCGGGCCGGCTACACCGCCATCGGCGCCGAGTACCAGGAGGCGGGGATCACGCACGTGACGATGCGCCGCAGCCTGGCCCCGGACGACGGGGGACCGGTGTGACGGAGTGGTCCGGATCGCGGAGACACGTTCTGTCGGACCCTCGGCGTAGGACTGCCGAAGTGCGAGGATCAGGGAGCCGGTCCCCGCGCGGGACCTGAGCAGCAGCCGAGTTGTCGAGCACCACCGAACGGCCTTCCCCGCCGGTCACCCAGAACGACCCGCCGCCCCTGCCCACCTGCCGGTGTCCAGGCGGCTGCACGACCCGTGAGGAGCACCCCACAGCATGAGCAGCACCCCGTCGTCCGGGAACTTCGTGCACCTGCACGTGCACACCGAGTACTCGATGCTCGACGGGGCCGCGAAGCTGGGCGAGGTGACCGCCGCCGCCGCTGAGGAGGGCATGCCGGCGCTGGCGATGACCGACCACGGCAACGTGTTCGGCGCCTACGACTTCTACAAGCAGGCGAAGTCCGCCGGGGTGAAGCCGATCATCGGCATGGAGGGCTACTACACGCCCGGCTCGCGGTTCGACCGCGCCCCGTTCGACTTCGGCGACAAGCTGATCGACGAGGAGGGCGACGGCGGGTCCAACCGCGGCAAGGCCGCGTACACCCACATGACCCTGCTCGCCCGCACCACCGAGGGCATGCACAATCTCTTCCGGATCTCCTCGCTGGCCAGCCTCGAGGGCCAGTACCGCAAGCCGCGCTTCGACCGCGACCTGCTGGAGAAGTACGGGAAGGGCCTGATCGCCACCACCGGCTGCCCCTCCGGTGAGGTCAACATGTGGCTGCGGGCCGGCAAGGTCGACCGCGCCCGGCAGGCGGCAGCGGACTTCCAGGACATCTTCGGGCGGGAGAACTTCTACGCCGAGGTGATGGACCACGGCCTGTCCATCGAGAAGAAGACCAAGCCCGCCCTGCTGGAGATCGCCAAGGACCTCGGCATCCCGCTGCTGGGCACGAACGACCTGCACTACACCCGCCGGGAGGACTCCGAGGCGCACGACGCGCTGCTGTGCATCCAGACCGGTTCCCGGCTCAACGAGCCCAACCGCTTCAAGTTCAACGGCGACGGCTACTACCTGAAGTCCGCCGCCGAGATGCGCGCGCTGTTCAAGGACATGCCCGAGGCCTGCGACAACACCCTGCTGGTCGCCGAGCAGTGCGAGGTGAGCTTCACCGAGGGCGCCGACCTCATGCCCCGGTTCCCGCTGCCCGAGGGGGAGGACGAGACGTCCTGGTTCGTCAAGGAGGTCGAGCGGGGGCTGCACAAGCGGTACCCGAACGGCGTCCCCGACCACGTGCGCAAGCAGGCCGACTACGAGGTCGGGATCATCACCCAGATGGGCTTCCCGGGGTACTTCCTCGTGGTCGCCGACTTCATCAACTGGGCCAAGGACAACGGCATCCGGGTCGGCCCCGGGCGTGGCTCGGCCGCGGGCTCGCTGGCCGCCTACGTCATGGGCATCACCGACCTCGACCCGCTGCAGCACGGGCTGATCTTCGAGCGGTTCCTCAACCCCGAGCGCGTCTCCATGCCCGACGTCGACATCGACTTCGACGACCGCCGCCGCGGCGAGGTCATCCAGTACGTCTCGCAGAAGTACGGCGAGGAGCGGGTCAGCCAGATCGTCACCTACGGCACGATCAAGGCCAAGGCCGCGATCAAGGACGCCGCCCGGGTGCTCGACCGGCCGTACTCGGTGGGCGACGAGCTGACCAAGCTGATGCCCCCGGGCGTCATGGGCAAGGACATCCCCCTGTCGGGGATCTTCGACCCCGCGCACGAGCGGTACAAGGAGGCCGCGGAGTTCCGCGCCCGCTACGAGTCCGACCCGGGCGCGGCCGAGGTGGTCGACCAGGCGCGCAAGCTCGAGGGCCTGAAGCGGCAGTGGGGCGTGCACGCGGCCGGCGTGATCATCGGCCGCTACCCGCTGATCGACAGCATCCCGATCATGCGCCGGGAGTCCGACGGCGCGATCATCACGCAGTTCGACTACCCGACCTGCGAGACGCTCGGCCTGCTGAAGATGGACTTCCTGGGCCTGCGCAACCTCACCGTGATCGACGACGCGCTGCGCAACATCGAGCGCAACGGCAAGGCGCCGGTCGACCTGGACGAGATCAGCAAGGACCTGACCGACCCGAAGACCTACGAGCTGCTGTCCCGCGGCGACACCCTCGGGGTCTTCCAGTTCGACGGCGGCCCGATGCGCTCGCTGCTGCGGCTGATGCGCCCGGACAACTTCGAGGACATCTCCGCCGTCGGCGCGCTCTACCGGCCCGGCCCGATGGGTGCGAACTCGCACACGAACTACGCGCTGCGCAAGAACGGCCAGCAGGAGATCACGCCGATCCACCCCGAGCTGGCCGAGCCGCTGGCCGAGATCCTGGGTCAGACGTACGGCCTGATCGTGTACCAGGAGCAGGTCATGGCGATCGCGCAGAAGGTCGCCGGGTACTCGCTCGGCAAGGCCGACCTGCTGCGCCGCGCGATGGGCAAGAAGAAGAAGTCCGTGCTGGACGCCGAGTACGTCGGCTTCGAGGCCGGCATGAAGGCCAACGGCTTCTCCGCGGCCGCGGTCAAGACGCTGTGGGACATCCTGGTCCCGTTCGCCGACTACGCGTTCAACAAGGCCCACTCGGCGGCGTACGGGCTGGTCTCGTACTGGACCGCCTACCTCAAGGCCAACTACCCGGCCGAGTACATGGCCGGGCTGCTCACCAGCGTCGGCGACGACAAGGACCGCCGCCCGGTGTACCTGGCCGAGTGCCGCCGGATGGGCATCAAGGTGCTGCCCCCGGACGTCAACGAGTCCTCCTGGGACTTCACCGCCGTCGGCAACGACATCCGCTTCGGCCTGGCCTCGGTGCGCAACGTCGGGCACAACGTCGTCGACTCGATCGTGCGGGCCCGCGAGGAGAAGGGCGCGTTCAAGGACTTCGCCGACTTCATGCGCAAGATCGACACGGTCGCCTGCAACAAGAAGGTGATCGAGTCCCTGGCGAAGGCCGGCGGGTTCGACTCGCTGGGCCACTCCCGCCAGGGCATCGCCGCGATCCACGCGCAGGCCGTGGACTCCGCGATGAGCCTCAAGCGCAAGGAGGCCGAGGGGCAGTTCGACCTGTTCGGCAGCTTCGGCGACGGGGACGGCGACGTCGCCGACCCGCTGAGCGCCGCGCTGGACATCCCGATCCCGACCGCCGACTGGTCGAAGGCCGAGCGGCTGGTGTTCGAGCGGGACATGCTCGGCCTCTACGTCTCCGACCACCCGCTGCACGGGGTCGAGCACGTGCTCACCTCGCACGCCGACACCCCGATCGCCGAGATCGTCTCCGGTGGGGTCGAGGACGGCGCGAACGTCACCATCGCCGGCATCCTGACCGCGGTCAGCCCCCGTACCAACAAGCAGGGCGCGCCGTGGGCCATCGCCACGCTGGAGGACCTGGAGTCCGGCATCGAGGTGCTGTTCTTCCCCAAGACCTGGCAGCAGGTGTCGGACAAGGTGGTCCGCGACCAGATCGTCGTGGTGAAGGGGCGGATCAGCCGCCGCGACGACACGCCCTCGCTCTTCGGCTCCGAGGTCATGATCCCCGAGCTCACCGAGGGGCCGCGGGGGCCGGTGCTGGTCTCGATGCCCGCCGCCCGGTGCACCCCGCCGGTGGTGGAGCGGCTGCGCGAGGTGCTGGGCAGCCACCCCGGCACGACCGAGGTGCAGCTCAAGCTGCTCAACGGCGGCCGGGAGACGGTGCTGCGCCTCGACCAGGGGCTGCGCGTGCGGCCGAGCACCGCGCTGATGGGCGACATCAAGGCCCTCCTGGGGCCGACGAGCGTCGCCCTGCTGTGATGAAGGTGGAAGGACCCCCGTGCCCCCCGCCAATCGCCGGCTCGCGGCGGGTCCCTGCACGGGGGCCGGGCCTCGTGCCTCGCACGCTCGGCACCAGCCTTCGGACGGGGCCGTCGGGGCCGGCCGGGCGGCGCGGGTGAGGATGGAGGCGTGAGCGCCTCCGGTCCCGGTCCCGTGCTGCCGCCGTCGTGGGCCCCGCCGGCCGGACCGGGCACCTCGCTCGCTGCCCGCCGGGCCGGGGTCCCCGGCCTGCGCGACAGCCGGGCCGACCTGCCCGGTGCCCTCGTCGCCGCCGGCGTGCTGACGGTCGCCGGGCTGCTCGTGGGCGGCCTCTGGCTCTGGCTGGCCCCGCGGGCGGAGTTCCGGGTCACCGACACCGACGTGGTCCCGGTCGGCCAGGCCCCCTCCAACGAGCTGTTCATGGCCGACGACGGCGTCCTCGTCCTGCTGCTGGCCGGGCTCGGCCTGGTCGCCGGGGTCGCCGGCTGGCTGTGGCGGCGCCGGCGGGGGGTGGTGCTGCTGGCCGGGCTGGCCATCGGCACGCTCGCCGCCGGCGTGGTCGCCTGGCAGCTGGGGGAGTGGCTGGCCCCCGGGCCGACCGAGGAGGAGCTGGGCCGGGTCGGCGGGACGGTCACCACCGGTCTGGAGCTGGGGGCGACGGCGGCGCTGGCCGCGGGCCCGTTCCTCGCCGTGCTCGTCTACCTGGTGGCCACGGCCCTCACCGCCCGCGACGACCTGGGCCGCGACGAGCCCGCCGTCCAGCCGGTGGCCCCGCTCCCACCGGAGGGCCGGCCGCCGCTGCCCCCGGTCCCGCCACCGCGCCCGCGGAGCTGAGCTGTCACTGGCCCCGTCCCGGGGCTCGCCCCGAGCGTGCGAGCGGTGAGGAGGACCGGGCCCTTCGTCAGTTGGGGGTCATCGGGCTGGAGAACTGCGCCAGCGGCACGGGCACCGCGCCCAGGGTGCGCAGCAGTGTGAGCTCACGCCGCAGCAGCCGTGACTCCATGGTCAGCCGGCGCCGGGTCGCCGACTCCGCGAGCAGCGCCTGCCGGTCGTCGGTGGTCAGCAGGGCGGCCGAGGCGACCAGCCAGGACAGCCCCCGGGCGTCGTCGCTGACCTCGCGCAGCGCCGCCGCCGTCGAGTCGGGGTCCTCGTCGTCGGCCTCGCCGCTGAGTGCCTCCAGCACGTCCTCCGGGAGGGCGTCGACCCCGTTCTGGCGCACCGCCACGTCGGCGACGTAGCGGGCGAACAGCTCCCGGACGTTGCCGGCCAGCAGCTCCAGCGAGCCACGGGCCACGTCGGTCACCACGTCGTCGGCGGCCGGGTCGTCGGCCGGGCCGGCCGCGGCCAGGACCGCCGCGTACCCCTCGCCGGCCGCCTCGGAGTCCCCGGCGGCCTCCTCGGCGGCCTCTTCCTCCTCCAGCCACTCGACCTCGGCACGCAGGTACGGCGGCTCGCCGCTGGCCGGATCGGGGAGGAGCACGTCGAGCAGGCGGAAGCGCTCACCGCCCACGGCCACCACGCGGTAGCCGCCGTCGGGCCGTGGGGAGATCAGCCGGAGCACCGCGGTGCAGCCCACGTCGAACAGCGCCTCGGCCGGCGCGACCTGCTCGACCTCCCAGCCCTGCCGGATGGCGACCACGCCGAAGCGCCGCTCGGGCCCCTCGGGCAGCGCGCTCAGCTCGGCGACCAGCCGCCGGTACCGCGGCTCGAAGATCTGCAGCGGCAGCACCACGCCGGGGAACAGCGGGGTCCCCAGCGGGAACAGCGGGATCACCGCACGGTTCCGCACGCTCTCGCCCACACCGGGGAGCCTAGGGGCTCGGCGGCCCGGGCACCCGGTCCCGCCCACCGGCTCGTCCGGGGAGGTGGCCGACCGGCTCCGCCGGGGGCAGCGGAGCCGCCGACTACGCTCGACACGACGTATACCGCTCTCCGGAGGTGTCTCGTGCTCGCCCGCATCGACCTGCGTGGGTCCGCTCTGCCCGGGCCGCGCGAGCTCGCCCACCTGCTGCCCCGCGCCGCCACCGACATCGACTCGGTCCTCGCGGTCGTGCGCCCGATCTGCGAGGACGTGCGGCTGCGCGGCGCGCAGGCGGTCCGGGAGATCACCGCCCGGTTGGACGGCGTCGACGCCGAGGACTTCGCCGTGCCGCAGGCCGCCCTCGAGGAGGCGCTGGCCGGCATCGACCCCACGTTGCGCGCCGCGCTGGAGGAGTCGATCTCCCGGGTCCGGAAGGTGCACGCCGACCAGCGCCGCACCGACGTCACCACCGACGTCGTCCGCGGCGGCACCGTCACCGAGCGCTGGGTGCCGGTGCGCCGGGTCGGGCTGTACGTCCCCGGCGGGCTCGCGCCGCTGCTCAGCTCGGTGGTCATGAACGTCGTTCCCGCGCAGATCGCCGGCGTGCAGTCCATCGCGGTCGCCACCCCGCCGCAGCGCGACAACGGTGGCCTGCCCGACCCGGGTGTGCTCGCCGCCTGCGCCCTGCTGGGCGTCACCGAGGTGTACGCCATCGGCGGCGCCCAGGCGATCGCCGTCTTCGGCTACGGAGCGGGCGCCTGCGAGCCGGTCGACCTGGTCACCGGGCCGGGGAACGTCTACACGACCGCGGCCAAGCGGCTGCTGCGCGGGCTGATCGGCATCGACTCCGAGGCCGGCCCGACCGAGGTCGCCGTCCTGGCCGACGACACCGCCGACCCGGTGCACGTCGCCGCCGACCTGGTCAGCCAGGCCGAGCACGACCCGCTGGCCGGGGCGGTGCTGGTCACCACCAGCGCGGAGCTGGCCGACGCGGTCGTCGACCTGCTCCCCGGGCAGGTGGCGGCCACCAAGCACAGTGACCGGATCCGCACGGCCCTGGGCGGCAGCCAGTCCGGCGTCGTCCTCGTCGACGACCTGGACGCCGGCCTCGCCGTGGTCGACGCCTACGCGGCCGAGCACCTGGAGATCCAGACCCGGGACGCCCGCGCGGTCGCCATGCGGGTCCGCAACGCCGGCGCGGTGTTCGTCGGCCCGTGGGCGCCGGTGTCGCTGGGCGACTACGCGGCCGGGTCCAACCACGTGCTCCCCACCGGGGGCTGCGCGCGGCACTCCAGCGGGCTGAGCGTGCAGACCTTCCTGCGCGGCATCCACCTGGTCGAGTACGACGAGCAGGCCCTCGCCGAGGTGGCCGGGCACATCGACGCCCTGGCCGGAGCCGAGGACCTGCCGGCGCACGCGGCCGCCGTCCGGGCTCGGCAGCGGGCATGACCTCCCTGGAGGAGCTGCCGCTGCGCCCGGAGCTGCGCGGGCGGACGCCCTACGGCGCCCCGCAGCTGGCCGTGCGGCACGCGCTGAACACCAACGAGAACCCGTACCCGCTGCCCGCGCCGCTGCTGGCCGACCTGGCCACCGCGCTCGCCGAGGCCGCCCCCGGGCTCAACCGGTACCCGGACCGGGAGGCGACGGCGCTGCGCGCCGACCTCGCCACCTACCTGACCCGCACCAGCGGGGTGCCGGTCGCCCCGGCGCAGGTGTGGGCGGCCAACGGCTCCAACGAGGTGCTCCAGCAGCTGCTGCAGACCTTCGGCGGCAGCGGGCGGACGGCGCTGGGGTTCACCCCGTCGTACTCGATGCACCCGATCATCAGCGCGGGCACCGCGACCCGGTGGGTCGACGGGCACCGGCGGGCCGACTTCACCATCGACCCGGCGCGGGCCGCGGCCCAGGTGCGCGAGGTGGGGGCCGACGTCGTCTTCGTGACCAGCCCGAACAACCCCACCGGCACCGCCGTGGAGCTGGACACGATCGCCGAGCTGTACGAGGCCACTCCAGGGGTGCTCGTGGTCGACGAGGCGTACACCGAGTTCGCCCGCGCCGGCACGCCCTCGGCGCTGACCCTGCTGGCCGGCCGGCCGCGGCTGGTGGTCAGCCGCACGATGAGCAAGGCGTTCGGGATGGCCGGGCTGCGGCTGGGCTACCTGGCGGCCGACCCCGCGGTCGTCGACGCCGTCCAGCTGGTCCGGCTGCCCTACCACCTGAGCTCGCTCACCCAGGCCGCCGCCCGGACGGCGCTCGCGCACACCGACGCCCTGCTGGCCACCGTCGACGCGGTCAAGGCCGAACGCGACCGGATCGTCGCGGCGCTGCCCGGCCTGGGTCTGACCAGCGTGCCCAGCGACGCGAACTTCGTCCTCTTCGGCCGGTTCGCCGACGCGTCCGCGGCCTGGCAGGCGCTGCTGGACCGGGACGTGCTGGTCCGCGACGTCGGCCTCCCCGGCTGGCTGCGGGTCACCGCCGGCACCCCGGAGGAGACCGACGCGTTCCTCACCGCGCTGGGTGAGATCGCCGCCGACCACCGCACCACTGAGGGAGACTCGAGCTCATGAGCCGCACTGCACGCGTCGAGCGGGCCACCAGCGAGACCAAGCTCGTCGTCGAGCTCGACCTCGACGGCACCGGCACCTCCGACATCGCCACCGGGGTCGGGTTCTACGACCACATGCTCACCGCGCTGTCCAAGCACAGCGGGATCGACCTGACCGTCCGCGCCGACGGCGACCTGCACATCGACGCCCACCACACCGTCGAGGACGTCGCGATCGCGCTGGGGCAGGCGTTCGCCGAGGCGCTGGGCGACAAGCGCGGGATCACCCGCTACGGCGACGCGACCATCCCGATGGACGAGGTGCTGGTGCAGGCCGCGGTCGACCTGTCCGGCCGACCGTACTTCGTGCACGCCGAGCCGGAGAACATGACGCCGATGATCGGGCCGGACTACCCGACGTCGCTGACCAAGCACGTGCTGGAGTCCTTCGCGTTCAACGCCCGGATCACCCTGCACGTGCGGGTGCTCTACGCCGGCCGCGATGCCCACCACATCGTCGAGGGCCAGTTCAAGGCCCTGGCCCGGGCGCTGCGCACCGCCGTCGCGCTGGACCCGCGGGTCAGCGACGTCCCCTCCACCAAGGGCGCGCTGTAACGCCGATGAACTTCGGGATCGTGCTGCTGGTCGTCGGCGGCTTCCTGCTCGGCGGCGCCTACAGCATCTTCAAGGCCGACTCCGACACCGACGGGCGCACCGGCGTGCAGGTGGGGTTCGCGGTCCTGCTGCTGGTCGCCGCCCTGCTGGCCACGGCGGCGGGCATCCTCCGGCTCGTCTGAGCCGGCGGGAATGCCGGCAGGGTGCGGACGGCTGGTGGGTAGCGTGGCTGCTGTGAAGAAGGTCGTCGTGCTCGACTACGGGTCGGGCAACCTCCGCTCCGCCGAGCGGGCGCTGTCCCGGGTGGGTGCTGACGTCACGGTGACCGCCGACCCGCAGGCGGCGCTGGACGCCGACGGGCTCGTCGTCCCCGGCGTCGGTGCGTTCGCCGCCTGCATGGACGGGCTGCGCGCCGTCGACGGACCCAAGGTGATCGGCCGCCGGCTGGCCGGTGGTCGGCCGGTGCTCGGCATCTGCGTCGGCATGCAGATCCTCTTCGAGCGCGGTGTCGAGCACGGCCAGGACGCCGACGGCTGCGGCGAGTGGCCCGGGGTGGTCGAGCCGCTGCAGGCGCCGGTGCTGCCGCACATGGGCTGGAACACCGTGCAGCCGCCGGAGGGCTCCACGCTCTTCGCCGGCCTGGCGGACCAGCGCTTCTACTTCGTGCACTCCTACGGGGTGCGCGAGTTCCCGCTCGCCGAGGCCGGGGTGACCGGGCGGCTCACGCCGCCGGCGGTGACCTGGGCCGAGCACGGCGACCGGTTCGTCGCCGGGGTGGAGAACGGCCCGCTGTCGGCGACCCAGTTCCACCCGGAGAAGAGCGGCGACGCCGGGGCGCAGCTGCTGACGAACTGGCTGGACACCCTCGACTGAGGTCCCCCCGACGGTGGCCGGGTCGCCCCTAGGGTGATCCGTCCCACGTCTGTCGGAGGTGTCCCGTGCGGTCCGCCCGCCTGCTCGGCCTGGTCGTCCTGCTGCTGCTCGGTGCGCTGGCCGCGCTGAGCATCGCCGTCCTGCAACCGCCGGACCCCGCCCCGGCCGACGCACCCGCCGCTGAGTTCAGCGCGGCCCGGGCCTTCGAGCACGTCGAGACGGTCGCCGCCGAGACCCACGTGACCGGCAGCCCGGCCAACGACCGGGTGCGCGACCACCTGATCGACACCCTCACCGAGCTGGGGCTCGACCCGCAGGTGCACGACGCCGTCGGGATGAACCCGGGTGGCCCGGGGGAGCTCGAGGTGGCCCGGGTCCGCAACGTCGTCGGCGTCCTGCCCGGCGCCGACCCGACCGGCCGGCTGTTCCTGGTCGCCCACTACGACTCGGTCGAGAACGGGCCAGGAGGCAACGACGACGCCGCCGGGGTCTCCACGATCCTGGAGACGGTCCGGGCGCTGACCACCGGGCCCCGGCCGCGCAACGACGTCGTGGTCGTGCTGACCGACGCCGAGGAGGCCTGCCTCTGCGGCGCCGAGGCCTTCGTCCGCGACCACCCGCTGGCCGACGACGGCGGGGTGGTGCTGAACCTGGAGGCGCGGGGCACCGGCGGCCCGCCGGTGATGTTCGAGACGGCCACCGGCAACGCCGCGCTGGCCGGGGTCTTCGCCGACGCCGCGCCGCACCCGGTGGCGACCAGCTTCGCCGTGGAGGTCTACCGGCTGCTGCCCAACGACACCGACTTCAGCCCGTTCCTGGACACCGGCCGGTTCACCGGGCTGAACACCGCCTACATCGACGGGTCGGCGGCGTACCACACGCCGCTGGACACCCCGTCCCGGATGAACCGCGGCAGTCTGCAGGCCATGGGTGACAACACCCTGGCGCTCACCCGCGCGCTGGCGGGGGCCGACCTCGACGAGCTCGCCGAGCCCGCGGCCGGGGACGCGACGTACTTCCCGGTGCTGGGCGGGCTGCTGCGGGTTCCCGGCGCGACGGTGTGGCCGGTGGCACTGCTCGCCGTCGGGACGGTCGGGGCGCTCGCCGTCGTGCTGCGGCGGCGCGCCGGCACCCCGCTGCGCCGCACCCTCGCCGGGTTCGCGCTGGCCGTGCTCCCGGTGGTCGCCGCGCCGCTGGCCGCCCAGGGGGTGTGGGCGCTGCTGGTGGCGGTGCGCCCGGGCTACGGCGGGATGACCGACCCCTGGCGGCCGGGCTGGTACCGGGTCGCGGTGGTGGTGCTCGTGCTCGCCGTCGTCCTGGGCTGGTACGCGCTGCTGCGCCGGCGGGTGGGCCCGGGAGCGCTGGCCGCCGGCGGGATCGGCTGGCTCGCCGTGCTGGGTGTCGTGCTGGCGGTGGTGGCTCCCGGCGGTTCCTACCTGGCCGCCGTCCCGGCGCTGGCGGCGGCACTCGCCGGCGTCGTCGCGGTGCTGGCCCGGCCGGGCCGGGTGCGGCTGGTGGCGGCGGCACTCGCCGGCGTCGTCGCCGTGCTGGTGCTCGCCCCGACGATCGCGCTGTTCTTCCCCGCCCTGGGCCTGGCGACCGGCGCGGCGCCGGCGCTGTTCACCGTGCTGCTCGCCCTGGTGCTGCTGCCGGTGTTCGAGCTGCTCTTCCCCGTCTCGCCGGCCCGTCGACGGGCTGGTGCGCTGGTGCCCGGGGTGGCCGTCGTGGCGGCCGCCGCCCTGCTGGTCACCGGGTTGGTGGTCGACCGGTTCGATGCCGAGCACCCGGCGCCGACCCAGCTGATGTACGCCCTGGACGCCGACGCCGGGGAGGCGTGGTGGATCAGCACCGAGGACGACCCGGTGCCCTGGACGGCGGGGCACGTGGCCGGCCCGGACGCCGACCCGGACGAGCTGACCGAGGCGTTCCCGGTCTTCTCCGGTGACGTCGCCACCGGGCCGGCCGAGGCCGCCGACCTGCCGGCGCCCGGGCTGGCGGTGGCCAGCTCGCCGCTGCCCGGCGACGGCCGGGAGGTGACCGTGCAGGTGACCTCCCAGCGCGACGCGCGGCTGCTGGTGCTCGACGTCTCCGGTGCGGAGGTCGTCGGCGGGGAGGTGCTCGGGCGCGCCGTGCCGGAGAGCGTGCTGGAGGAGCAGCGGCTGACGGTCACCGTGCACGCGCCGCCCGCCGACGGCGCCACCGCCACGTTCCGGCTCGCCGACGACCGGCCGGTCACGGTGCGCGCCCTGGACGGCACCGACGGGCTCACCGAGGTCCCCGGCTTCGACGGACGGCCGGACGGCGTCGGCATCGCCGGCACGCACACCTCGGACCTGCTGGTGGTGTCGACCGCCGCCGAGGTGCCGTGAGCGTCAGCTGCGCAGGTAGGAGGCGCCGTTGACGTCGATGATCGTGCCGGTGGAGAACCGGGCCCCGGGCGAGGCGAGCCAGAGCACCGCCGAGGCGACCTCCTCCGGGCGGGCCACCCGGCCGTAGGGCGACTGCGCCCGCACCGCGTCCCCGCCGGGGCCGTCGAGGACCTCCCGGGCCATCTCGGTCTGCACGAACCCCGGCGCCACGGTGCCCACCGAGATGCCGTGCGGGGCCAGCGCCAGCGCCATCGACTGGCCGAAGGCGTTGAGCCCGGCCTTGGACGCGCCGTAGGCGGGGTTGTTCGGCTCGCCGCGGAACGCCCCCCGGCTGGAGACGTTGACCACCGCCCCGCCGCCGGCGGCGATCAGGTGCGGCAGCGCGCGGAAGGTGGCGTTGGCCGGGCCGACCAGGTTGACCGCCAGGGTCCGCTGCCAGGCCGCCTGCCACTCGTCGTAGCCGGTCTCCAGCGGCGGGTGCGCGGTGAAGACGCCGGCGTTGTTGACCAGCACGTGCAGGCCGCCCAGCGCCTCGGCGGCCTCGTCGACCATCCGCCCGACGGCGTCCGGGTCGGTGAGGTCGGCCTGCACCAGCACGTGGCCCCCGCCGGGCAGCTCGGCCAGCACCTGCTCGGCGCGCTCCCGGGAGCCGCCCCAGTGCACGGCCACCCGGTCACCCTGGGCGGCGAAGGCCAGCGCGATGGCGCGGCCGATGCCGCGGGAGGCGCCGGTCACCAGGACGGCGCGGGAGGTCGACGACTGCTCGGTCTCGGTCACGCGGGGAGTCAACCAGTCACCAGCTGCCCCGGTGCACGACCTCGTCGAGCCCGCGCCGGCCCCGCCTCAGCGAGGGTGACCGCTTGTCCTCCGCGCCCGGCCAGCCAATCGACAGGCAGCCGACCGGGGTGTGCGTGTCCGGCACCCCGAACGCGGCGCACAGGGCGGCGACCCGCTCCGGCGGCACCCCGAAGAAGCACGCGCCGAGACCCTCGTCGACCGCGGTGAGCAGCATCAGCAGCGACGCCATGCCGGCGTCCACGTGCCAGTACGGCACCGGCCAGCGGGCCTCGTCCCGATCGGTCCAGCCCTTGTCCGGCTCGGCGTAGCGGTCGAGGTAGGCGTCCTTGGACGAGAACGGCACGATCAGCAGCGGCGCCCGGCGCATCCGGGTGAGCCAGCCGTCGGGGGTGCCGCCGTCGGTGGTGGCGGCCCAGAACCGGTCGCGCTCCTCGGCGGTCTCCAGCACCAGGAAGGCCCAGCCCTGGCTGAACCCGGCCGACGGGGCGCGGATCGCGTGCTCCAGCAGCCGGTCGCGCACCTCGGGCGGCACGGGCCGGTCGGGGTCGTAGTCGCGCACCATCCGGCGCCGTCGCACCACCTCGCTGAACTCCACGGTGAGCAGCCTGCCGCAGCGGTCCGACAGGACCGTCGGCGGCGTTCCCTAGGCTGGAGCCGTGCCGAAGCTGCAGCTGCTCCCCGCCGTCGACGTCGCCGACGGCCTCGCCGTCCGTCTGGTGCAGGGGGAGGCCGGGAGCGAGACCTCCTACGGCGACCCGCTCGAGGCCGCCCTGGCCTGGCAGCGCGACGGGGCGGAGTGGGTCCACCTGGTCGACCTGGACGCCGCGTTCGGGCGCGGTTCCAACCGCGAGCTGCTGGCCCGCGTGGTCGGCGAGCTGGACGTCGACGTGGAGCTGTCCGGCGGCATCCGGGACGACGAGTCGCTGGCCGCCGCGCTGGCCACCGGCTGCCGGCGGGTCAACCTGGGCACCGCGGCGCTGGAGTCGCCGGAGTGGTGCGCCCGGGCCATCGCCGAGCACGGCGACCGGATCGCCGTCGGCCTCGACGTCCGCGGCACCCGGCTGGCCGCCCGCGGCTGGACCAAGGAGGGCGGCGAGCTCTACGAGACCCTCGCGCGGCTCGACGCGGAGGGGTGCGCCCGCTACGTCGTCACCGACATCACCAAGGACGGCACCCTGCGCGGCCCGAACCTCGACCTGCTGCGCGAGGTCTGCGCAGCCACCCCGCGGCCGGTGGTCGCCTCCGGCGGGGTCAGCTCGCTGGCCGACATCCGCGCCCTCGCCGGGCTGACCGGGGTCGGCGTGGAGGGCGCGATCGTCGGCAAGGCGCTCTACGCGGGGGCGTTCACGCTGCCCGAGGCGCTCGCGGTGACCGCCGAGTGAGCGCCCGGCGGATCGGCTCCGGTGCGCCCTGGGAGGACGTCGTCGGCTACAGCCGGGTCGTCGTCTCCGGCGACGCCGCCTGGGTGAGCGGGACGACGGCGACCGTCGACGGCACCGTGGCCCATCCGGGGGACGCCGCCGCTCAGACCCGGGTGGCGCTCACCGGCATCCAGCGGGCCCTCGACGAGGCCGGGTTCGCGCTCGGCGACGTCGTCCGCACCCGGATGTACGTCACCGACATCGCACGCTGGGAGGAGATCGGCCGGGTGCACGGTGAGTTCTTCGGCGAGGTCCGGCCGGCCACCGCGATGGTGCAGGTGGCCGCGCTGATCGACCCGGCGATGCTGGTGGAAATCGAGGCCGATGCCGTTCGGGGTGCCGCGGTGCGGGGTGCGGCATGAGCCTCGCCGTCCGCGTGATCCCGTGCCTGGACGTCGACGCCGGGCGGGTGGTCAAGGGCGTCAACTTCGTCGACCTGGTCGACGCCGGTGACCCGGTGGAGATGGCCCGGGTCTACGACGCCGAGGGCGCCGACGAGCTCACCTTCCTCGACATCACCGCCAGCTCCGGTGACCGGGAGACCACCTACGACGTGGTCCGCCGCACCGCGGAGAGCGTCTTCATCCCGCTCACCGTCGGCGGCGGGGTGCGCAGCGTCGGCGACGTCGACAAGCTGCTGCGCGCCGGGGCGGACAAGGTCGCGGTCAACACCGCCGCCGTCGCCCGGCCGGAGCTGATCGCCGAGATCGCCGACCGGTTCGGCAACCAGGTGCTGGTGCTGTCGCTGGACGCGCGACGCGTGCGCGACGGCGCGGTCACCGACTCCGGCTTCGAGATCACCACCCACGGCGGGCGCCGGGGCACCGGGCGGGACGCCGTGGAGTGGGTGGTGCAGGCCGCACAGCTCGGGGTCGGCGAGGTGCTGCTGAACTCGATGGACGCCGACGGCACCCGCGCCGGTTTCGACACCGACCTGATCTCGGCCGTGCGCCGCGAGGTCACCGTGCCGCTGATCGCCAGCGGGGGAGCGGGGGCGGTCGACCACTTCCCGCCCGCGGTCGAGGCCGGCGCCGACGCGGTGCTGGCCGCCAGCGTCTTCCACTTCGGCCAGCTGCGGGTCGGGGAGGTCAAGGCCGGGCTGACCGCCGCCGGCGTCCCGATCCGCCAGGAGACCGACCACCCGCTGCGTTGAGCGCCACACCCCGGAGCACTGTGCGCTGAGGGCACGTTCCGCTGCCGGAATGCGCGGTCAGCGCACACTGCTGCGCCGGGTCGGCCAGCAGTCCAGCCCACGTGGCCCGGCCGCCGCCGGGCTCACTCGACGGTCAGGTCCACGCAGGCGACGTCCTGGCGGCCGCTCACCCAGAGCAGCACCTCCAGCGGGGCGCCCACCACGGTGGTGGTCGGCGTGCGCTTGCGCAGCCGCCGCTCGCTGCCCGGCGCCCCGTCGGGGACGTCGCTGCGCCGCACCATCAGCCCGCCGTCGGGGCGGGCGGCCTCCCGGCCGCGGGCCAGGAACGGCACGGCCTTCCACAGCTGGTCCTGCACGCCGCGCGGCAGGTCGCGCGGTGACCAGTCCGGCTGGGCGCGGCGCACGTCCTCGTGGTGGATCACCAGCTCCGCGGTGTTCAGCAGCCGGTCGGCCACCGGCCAGGACCCCGGCAGCCACGGCGGCGGACCGGACCGGAGGGCGGCGACCAGCTGCGGCCAGTCGCGTGCCCCCGCCCGCTGCTGCACCCGCTGGGTCCAGGTCGAGAACGGGCCGCCGAGCGCCAGTCCGGGCATCGAGTCCGGCCGGCGGTCGCGCACCACCAGGTGCGCGGTGAGGTCGCGGGTGGTCCACCCCTCGCACCGGGTCGGCTGGTCGGGACCGAGTTCCTCGAGCAGGTCCGCCAGCGCCGCTCGCTCCGACCGGGACACGGGCACGGCAGAGGTGGGCACACGTCGAGGCTATGCCAGCTCTGCTCCGGCGGGGGCCTCCGGCGAGACGCCCCCGCCCGCAACCGCTTAGGGCGGGTAAGCAACCCGGGTAGGCTGCAGGCACCGCCCGCACCACCGACTGGAGGCCCCGTGCCGCGCCGCAGAGACGCCGTGGTCCGCCGCGGGGTCCGCCACATCGGGCGCGCCATCGCCGGGCAGCCGGGGATCTTCACCCTCGCCGTGCTCGGCAGCAGCCTGTACGGCGGGATGACGGTCGCCAGCGCCTACGTGATCGGCGGGATCACCGAGCGGGTGCTGCTGCCGGCCTTCGACGAGGGCGACACCACCGCCGGCGCCCTCGCCCTGGCCGCACTGGCGATCGTCGTCGTCGCCCTGCTGAAGATCGTCGGCATCCTCGGCCGCCGGCTCTTCGCCGGGATCATGAGCTACCGGCTCCAGGCCGAGTACCGCCGGCGGGTCACCGGTCAGTACCTGCGGCTGCCGCTGTCCTGGCACCAGCGCCACCCCACCGGGCAGCTGCTGTCCAACGCCAACTCCGACGTCGAGGCCGCCTGGTTCTTCGTCTCCCCGCTGCCCTTCGCCTGCGGCGCACTGGTCATGATCGCCATCACCATCGCCGCGCTGGTGCTCACCGACCCGCTGCTGGCGGTCGTCGGCTTCGTCGTCTTCCCGCTGGTCTTCGTGGTCAACGCCGTCTACAGCCAGGTGATGAGCCCGCGCATGGCCCGCGCCCAGCAGCTGCGCGCCGAGGTCAGCGAGATCGCCCACGAGAGCTTCGACGCCGCCCTGGTGGTGAAGACCCTCGGTCGCGAGGCCGACGAGACCACGCGCTTCGCCGCCCGCGCCGACGACCTGCGCGACGGGCTGGTCGCCGTGGGCCGGGTCCGCGGCCTGTTCGACCCGCTGATGGAGGCCCTGCCCAACCTGGGCACCCTCGCCGTGCTGCTGGTCGGCGCCGAGCGGGTGGCCGCCGGCGCCACCGGCGCCGGCGACCTGGTCTCCATCGCCTACCTGTTCACCCTGCTGGCGCTGCCGATCCGCGCCATCGGCTGGGTGCTGGCCGACCTCCCGCGCGCGCTGGCCGGCTGGGACCGGGTCACCCCCGTGCTCGAGGCCACCGGGGAGACCCCGCACGGCCCGGACGCCGCCCCCGGCGGTGACCGCGGCGCCGTCGTCGGCCTGCGCGACGTCGGCTTCGCGCACCCCGACGCGGGACGGCCGACCCTGGAGGGCGTCACCTTCGACGTGCCCGCCGGCCGCACCCTCGCCGTCGTCGGCCCGACCGGCGCGGGCAAGTCGACCCTGGCCGGCCTGCTCGTGCGCCTGGTCGACCCGGAGCGCGGCGACGTGCTGCTCGACGACGTCGACCTGCGCACCCTGCGCGAGGGCGAGGTGAGCGACCAGGTCGCGTTCGTGGCCCAGTCGACCTTCCTCTTCGACGACACCGTGCGCGACAACATCACCCTGGGCGGCGACTTCACCGACGCGCAGGTGCACGAGGCGCTGCGGATCGCCGCTGCCGAGGACTTCGTCGCCCGGCTCCCGCACGGCCTGGACACCCGGGTCGGGGAGCGCGGCGCCAGCCTCTCCGGCGGCCAGCGGCAGCGCCTCGCCCTGGCCCGCGCCGTGGTCCGCCGGCCCCGGCTGCTCGTCCTCGACGACGCCACCAGCGCCGTCGACCCCGCCGTGGAGGCCCGCATCCTGGACGCGCTCCGCGCCGCCGACCGCCCCGCCACCGTGGTGGTCGTCGCCTACCGCCAGGCCACCATCGCGCTCGCCGACGAGGTCGTCTGGCTGGAGCGTGGCCGGCTGGTCGCCCGCGGCACGCACGCCGAGCTGCTCGCGCAGGTGCCCGGCTACGCCCGGCTGGTCCGCGCCTACCAGCAGCCCGAGACCGGCGCCGACGCGGCCGGCCGCGCGCCCGCGGAGGCCCAGGCGTGAGCGGAGTGGACCGAGCGTGAGCACCATGGACACCCCCGGGGACGGCGACGTCGTCCTGGCCGCCGACCGCCGGCCGGAGAGCGCCACCGCCACCCTCCGCCGCGGCCTGCGGATGATGCCCGAGTTCCGCCAGGGCCTGCCGGTCACCTTCCTGCTCGCGCTGATCGCCACCGCCGGCCGGGTGGTCGTGCCGATCGCCGTCCAGCAGGTGCTCGACCGCGGGCTGGGCGCACCCGGTGGCCCGGACATCCCGCTGATCCGCGAGCTGGTGGTGATCTCCGCCGTCGTCGTGGTGATCACCGGCGTCGCCGTCTACCGGATGAACGTGCGGCTGTTCCGCACCACCGAGACCGCGCTCGCCGGGCTGCGGGTGCGCGCCTTCCGGCACGTGCACGACCTGTCCGTGCTGCACCAGCAGGGCCAGCGGCGCGGCTCGCTGGTCTCCCGGGTCACCAGCGACGTCGACCAGCTGTCGGTCTTCATGCAGTGGGGCGGCGTCCTCGGCCTGGTCAGCGTCGGCCAGCTCGTCGTCGCCACCGTCGTCATGGCGGTCTACTCCTGGCAGCTCACCCTGCTGGTGCTGGCCTGCTTCGTGCCGCTGGCGATCGCGGTCAAGTGGTTCGCCCGGCGGCTGGCCGCGGTCTACGGCGTCGTGCGCGAGCGGGTCGGTGACGTGCTGGCCGCCGTCGGCGAGTCCGTCGTCGGCGCCCCCACGGTGCGCGCCTACGGCATCCGGGCCCGGACGGCGGCCCGCATCGACCGCGCCATCGACCGGCACTACCGCGCCTCCATCGACGCGCAGAAGGTCACCGCCGGGGTCTACGTCAGCGGCGAGCTGGTCGCCGCGATCGCCAACGCCGCGGTCGTGGTGGTCGGTGTGCTGCTCGGCATCGCCGGGGACATCAGCGCCGGCACGCTGGTCGCCTTCCTGTTCCTGGTCACCCTCTTCGTGGCGCCGGTGCAGACCGCCAGCGAGGTGCTCAACGAGGCGCAGAACGCCGTCGCCGGGTTCCGCCGGGTGCTCGACGTGCTCGACACCGAGCCCGACGTGCAGGACCCCGCCGCGGGGCGTGCGCTGCCGCCCGGCTCCCTGGACGTGCGGTTCGAGCACGTCTCCTTCGCCTACTCGGCCGGCGGCCGCAAGGCCCTCGACGACGTCGACCTGACCATCGCGGCCCGCACCCGGGTGGCGATCGTGGGCGAGACCGGGTCGGGCAAGACCACGTTCGCCAAGCTGGTCACCCGGCTGATGGACCCGACCGAAGGGCGCGTCCTGGTCGGTGGCGTGCCGCTGGCGGAGGTCGCGTTCGCCTCGCTGCGCCAGCGGGTGGTGATGGTGCCGCAGGACGGGTTCCTCTTCGACGCCTCGGTCGCCGACAACGTCCGCTACGGCCGGCCCGGCATGACCGACGCGCAGGTCACCGCCGCCTTCGACGAGCTGGGCCTGGGCGACTGGGTCACCGGCCTGCCCGACGGCGTGGCCACCCCGGTCGGCCAGCGCGGGGAGTCGCTCAGCGCGGGGGAGCGGCAGCTGGTCGCCGTCGCCCGCGCCTACGTCGCCGACCCCGACCTGCTGGTGCTCGACGAGGCGACCAGCGCGGTCGACCCGGCCACGGAGATGCGGCTGACCCGGGCGCTGGACGCGCTCACCGACGGGCGGACGACGCTGACCATCGCCCACCGGCTCTCGACCGCGGAGCGGGCCGACGAGGTGCTCGTCGTCGACGCGGGCCGGGTCGTGCAGCGCGGCACGCACGCCGAGCTGGTCGACCGCGACGGTCCCTACGGCCGGCTGCACGCCTCCTGGCGGCGCAGCTCCGGCCGGCAGCCGGAACCGGCAGCCCCCGTCCAGCCGCTGCCCAGCTGAGCGTCAGGGGGTCGTCCTACCCTCCGGGCATGCCGTCGCCCCGGCCGCAGGCCCGCTCCCGTCAGCCCCAGCCGCGCCGGCCGCTCGGCCGTGGCTTCACCGCCGCGCCCGCCGCACCCACCCGGCCCCAGGCCGCCCCGTTCGCGGCGGTGTTCGGCCTGCTCGTCGCGGTCGAGGACCTCTGGCTGGGCTGGCTGCTGTGGGATGCCGACCCCGGCTGGGGCTGGTACCTGCTGGGGCCGGTGGCGCTGGCCGCCCTCGCCGTCCTCGGGGCGGTGCTGGTCTGGCGCGGCACCGGCCTGGGGCCGCTGCCCGGCTGGCTGCTGCTCCTGCTGGCCTGCCTGCTGCCCCTGATCGGGCTGCTGGTGCTCGCCGGCTTCTTCGGGCTGCTCGGTGGCGGCTCGGCGGCGGCCTCGCCGCTGCTGCTCGCCGTCGGGCCGCTGGGCGGGCTGGTGCTCGCCGCGCAGCGCCCGGTGCGGGAGTGGGCCCGCGCGGGTCGTCGGGCGCCGTCGGCGCCGCACGCCCGCTACCGTCGCGGTGGTGAGCACCGACGCTGACGTGATCGTGGTGGGAGCGGGGCTGGCCGGGCTGGTCGCCACCGCCGAGCTGGCCGAGGCCGGCAAGCGGGTGCTGCTGCTGGACCAGGAGCCGGCGACGTCGCTGGGTGGGCAGGCGCACTGGTCCTTCGGCGGGCTGTTCCTCATCGACACCCCCGAGCAGCGCCGGCTGCGGGTGCAGGACTCCCTCGAGCTCGCCCGGCAGGACTGGTTCGGCGCCGCCGGCTTCGATCGTGAGGAGGACCACTGGCCCCGCCAGTGGGCCGAGGCCTACCTGCAGTTCGCCGCGGGGGAGAAGCGCGCCTGGCTGCGCGCCCAGGGCGTGCGGTTCTTCCCGGTGGTCGGCTGGGCCGAGCGCGGCGGCTACACGGCCACCGGCCACGGCAACTCGGTACCGCGCTTCCACGTCACCTGGGGCACCGGCCCCGGCGTGGTCGCCCCCTTCGCCCGCCGGGTCGCCGACGCCGCGGCCCGCGGGCTGGTCGACGTCCGCCACCGGCACCGGGTCGACGGGCTGGTCGTCACCGACGGCGCGGTCACCGGCGTCCGGGGCGCGGTGCTCGAGCCCAGCGACGTCCCCCGCGGGGTGGCCAGCTCCCGGGCCGAGGTCGGCGAGTTCGCGCTCTCCGCCCAGGCCGTCGTCGTCACCTCCGGCGGCATCGGCGCCAACCACGAGCTGGTCCGGCGCAACTGGCCGGCCCGGCTCGGCCCGGCGCCCCGGCGGCTGCTCTCCGGCGTCCCCGCGCACGTCGACGGCCGGATGCTGCAGATCACCGAGGCCGCCGGTGGCAACGTCATCAACCCCGATCGGATGTGGCACTACACCGAGGGCATCGCCAACCACTCGCCCGTCTGGGAACGGCACGGCATCCGGATCCTGCCCGGGCCCTCCTCGCTGTGGCTGGACGCCACCGGGACCCGGCTGCCCGTCCCGCTGTTCCCCGGCTTCGACACCCTCGGCACCCTCGCGCACATCGGCACGACCGGCTCCGAGCACACCTGGTTCCTGCTCACCCAGAAGATCGTGGAGAAGGAGTTCACCCTCTCCGGCTCCGAGCAGAACCCCGACCTCACCGACAAGGACCTGAAGCTGCTGCTCACCCGCGTGCGCAGCGGGGCCGCCGCACCGGTGCAGGCGTTCCTGGACCGCGGGGAGGACTTCGTCGTGGCCCCCACGCTGCCGCAGCTGGTCGCCGGGATGAACCGGCTCACCGGCGACACCCCGCACGTCGACCTGGCGACCGTCGAACGAGAGGTCGTCGCCCGCGACCGCGAGATCGCCAACCGGTTCACCAAGGACGCCCAGGTCACCGCCATCCGCCAGGCCCGCAGCTACCTCGGCGACAAGCTGATCCGGGTCGCGCAGCCGCACCGGCTGCTCGACCCCGACGCCGGCCCGCTGATCGCCGTGCGGCTCAACCTGCTCACCCGCAAGACCCTCGGCGGCCTGGAGACCGACCTCTCCGGCCGGGTGCTCCGCGCCGACGGCGAGCCCTTCCCCGGCCTGTTCGCCGCCGGGGAGGTCGCCGGCTTCGGCGGCGGCGGGATGCACGGCTACCGCTCGCTGGAGGGCACCTTCCTGGGCGGCTGCCTGTTCTCCGGCCGGGTCGCCGGGCGCGCGCTGGCGGCGGCCCTGTGAGCGCCCCGGACTGGGACGCCGTGCCGCCCCACCCCCAGCAGCCCGCCGGCCCGCCCTACGGCGGCCCGCCGCCGATGCCGCAGCAGTGGGCCCCGCCGCCGGCCGCCCAGCAGTGGGGCCCGCCGCCGATGCCGCAGCAGTGGGGCCCGCCGCCGGCCGCCCAGCAGCAGTGGGGCCCGCCGCCGGCCGCCTCTCAGCAGTGGGGTCAGCCGCCGTACCCCGGGTGGGGCGGGTACGCCCCGCCCTTCGCCCGCGGACCCCGCCGCCCCGGCGTCGTCCTCGGCGCCGCGGCGCTGGCGTTCGGCTCGGCGCTGCTCACGCTGGTCGGCACCGTCTACGCGATGGCCTTCAGCGCGCTGCTCGCCGTCACCCGCGGACCCTCGGCCGGCATCGGACCGTGGATCGCCCTGGTGCAGCTCCTCGTCGTCGCGCTGTTCGTGGTCGGCGGGCTGATGGCGCTGTCCGGCGGGCGCCGCGAGTGGCTGCTGGGTGCGGCCGTCGCCCAGGTCGGCCTGTCGGTGTACTGGGTGGTGGTGCTGACCAGCGCCGCCCCCGCGCCGATCGGCGACACCGTCCTCGTGCTGCCGGTCCTCTACGGCGCCCTCGCCGTCGCCGCCGCCGGTCTCACCTTCCTGCCCGACGCGGTGGCGTGGTCCCGGGCGGCCCAGGCCCGCAGGGGCTGACCGGGCGGTCGCGGGCGGGTGGGACGATCAGCGGCATGTCCGCCCCCTCCGATCCCCGGCTCGACCCGGCGGTCGCCGACCTGCTCCGCCGCGACCCCGCCGGCCTGGTCGCCGCCGTTGCCCAGCAGCACGACACCGGCGAGGTGCTCATGGTCGCCTGGATGGACGACGAGGCCCTGCGCCGCACCCTGGCCACCGGCCGGGCCACCTACTGGTCGCGCAGCCGGCAGGAGTACTGGGTGAAGGGCGAGACGTCGGGCCACCGGCAGCGGGTGCGCGAGGTCCGGCTGGACTGCGACGGCGACGCGCTGCTGCTGCTCGTCGACCAGGAGGGCCCGGCCTGCCACACCGGCGAGCGCAGCTGCTTCCACCGGGAGCTGGAGGTGCAGCATGCGGCTGGGTGAGACCTCGCCGACGGCGACGGAGTTCGCGGCGCTGGACGCTGCCGTCGTCCCGGTCACCCGCCGGCTGCTGGCCGACAGCGAGACCGCGGTCGGCCTGTACCGCAAGCTGGCCCGCAACCGCCCCGGCACGGTTCTGCTCGAGTCGGCCGAGCAGGGCAAGCAGTGGTCCCGGTACAGCTTCGTCGGGGTGCGCAGCGCCGGCACGCTCACCGAGCGCGACGGGACGACGGTGTGGCTGGGCGACCCGCTGCCCGGGCTCACCGACGACCTGCCCGCCGACCCGCTGGCCGCCGTCCGCACGCTGGCCCGGCGGCTGCGCTCGCCACGCACGCCGGGGCTGCCGCCGCTCACCGGGGGCCTCGTCGGCTACCTCGGTTACGACGTCGTCCGCCGGCTGGAGCGGCTGCCGGACACCAGCACCGACGACCTGGGCATGCCCGAGCTCGCGCTGATGCTCGTCACCGACCTGGCCGTGCTCGACCACACCGACGGCACCGTGCTGCTCATCGCCAACGCCCTGGGCACGGGGGCGGCGGCGCACGCCGACGCCGTCGCCCGGCTCGACGCGATGGCCGCGGACCTGACCTCGGCGGTGCCGCCGTCGGTGGCCACGCTCGCCACCGCGGACGCCCCGCCGGTCAGCAGCAACATGGCGCCGGGGGTGTACGAGGCCGGCGTGGAGCGGGTGCGGGAGCACGTGCGCGCGGGGGACGTCTTCCAGGCCGTGCTCGCCCAGCGCTTCGAGCTGGCCACCGAGGTCGACGCGCTGGACCTCTACCGGGTGCTGCGGGCCAGCAACCCCTCGCCGTACATGTACCTGCTGCGCTTCGCCGGCCGGGAGTCGCCGTTCGACGTGGTCGGCTCCTCGCCGGAGGCGCTGGTGACGGTGACGGGGGAGCGGGCCGTGGTGCACCCGCCGGCCGGCACCCGTCCCCGCGGCGCGTCGCCGGAGGAGGACGTGCGCCTGACCGAGGAGCTGCTCGCCGACCCCAAGGAGCGCGCCGAGCACGTGATGCTGGTCGACCTGGCCCGCAACGACCTGGGCCGGGTCTGCGTGCCGGGCTCGGTGGAGGTCGCGGACTTCATGCGCGTGGAGCGCTACAGCCACGTCATGCACCTGGTGTCGACCGTCGCCGGGCAGGTGGCGCCGGGTCGCGACGCCCTCGACGTGTTCGACGCGACGTTCCCCGCCGGCACCGTCTCCGGGGCGCCCAAGCCGCGGGCGATGGAGGTCATCGAGTCCCTCGAGCCGACCCGGCGGGCGCTGTACGCGGGCACCGTGGGCTACGTCGACGCCAGCGGCGACATGGACATGGCCATCGCCATCCGCACCGCGGTGCTGCACGACGGCCGCGCCTACGTGCAGGCCGGCGCCGGGATCGTCGCCGACAGCGACCCGGCCACCGAGGAGGCCGAGACCCGGCACAAGGCGCGGGCGGTGCTGTCGGCGATCGCGACGGCCGAGGGGCTGCGGGAGCTCCCGTGAACGGTGCCTCGGGGGCGCGGCGGGAGCTCACGTTCGCGGTGCTGGGCAGTGCGCTGGCCGGCGGGTTGGCGCTGTCGGCGTCCGGCCAGCCGTGGGCCGACGTCACGATCGTCCGCGAAGCGCCGCTGCCGCCGGTCGCCGCGGTGCTCACCGGCGCCGACGCCGCCCCGCTGGTCGCCGCCTGCGGGCTGCTGCTGCTCGCCGCCGCCGTGGCGGTGGTCGCCGTCCGGGGCGTCGGCCGCGTCGTCGTCGGCCTGCTCGTCGCCGTCGCCGGCGGTGCGCTGACCTGGTCGGCCGTCCGGGCGGTGCGGGGCGGGCTCTCGGAGGCCTCCACGGAGCTGCCCGGGGTCGGGCCGGGGCCCGGGCCGGTGACCGTCGACGTGGCGGCCGGCTGGCCCGCGGCCGCCGGCGCCGCGGGGGTACTGGCCGTCCTCGTCGGCCTGCTCGTGGTGCTGCGCGGCGGGAGCTGGCCGGGCATGGGCCGCCGGTACGAGCGCACGGCGCCCGGTGCGCCGCCGGCCCGGTCGGACCGCCCGGCCACCGACGAGGACCGCCACCAGGCGGCCTGGAAGGCGCTGGACCGGGGCGAGGACCCGACAGTGTGAACCCTCCGGTCGGGCAGCGCGCGCCCGGCCCCCGACCGGAGCACCGCGGTGCCGCCTCTACAGTGATCTCACCGACTCCGAGTGGTGGGGAGTCGATCCGAGGCCGATGATGTGGGGTTGCGAGGAGGGGTCATGAGCGTCCTCGACGACATCGTGGCGGGCGTCCGTGAGGACGTCGCCGCGCGGCAGGCCGCCGTTCCGCTCCCGGAGGTGCAGGCCGCCGCCCGCGACGCCCGCCCGGCGCTGGACGCCCTCGCGGCCCTGCGCGCGCCCGGGGTCGGGGTGATCGCCGAGGTCAAGCGCAAGAGCCCCTCCAAGGGTGCACTGGCCGAGATCACCGACCCCGCCGCGCTGGCCGTGCAGTACGCCGCCGGTGGTGCGCGGGTGATCAGCGTGCTCACCGAGGGCCGCCGGTTCGGCGGCTCGCACGCCGACCTGGCCGCCGTCCGCGCCGCCGTCGACGTCCCGGTGCTGAACAAGGACTTCGTGGTCAGCAGCTACCAGGTGCACGAGGCCCGCGCCCACGGCGCCGACCTGGTGCTGCTGATCGTCGCCGCGCTCGAGCAGCCGGTGCTCACCGGCCTGCTGGAGCGGATCGAGTCCCTGGGCATGACGGCGCTGGTCGAGGTGCACAGCGAGGCCGAGGCCGACCGGGCGCTCGCCGCCGGCGCCTCGGTGATCGGGGTCAACGCCCGCGACCTCACCACGCTGTCGGTCGACCGCTCCACCTTCGAGCGCATCGCCCCAGGGCTGCCCAGCGAGGTGGTCAAGATCGCCGAGTCCGGCGTCCGCGGGCCGCACGACCTGATCAGCTACGCCGGCGCCGGTGCCGACGCGGTGCTCGTCGGCGAGGGCCTGGTAACCGCCGGCGACCCGCGGCAGGCCGTCGCGGACCTGGTCACCGCCGGTTCGCACCCGGCCACCCCCCGCACGACCCGCTGAACCGTTCCGGGGACCCGTGCCCGGAGACCGCATACGTCGTGTCAAGCTGGGCACGTGACCCTCTCCGCGCACCCTCCGGCCCCTGACGTGAGCACCCCTGCTCTCGACGTCACGGCGCGCCCGGAGTGGCCCGACGCCACCGGCCACTTCGGTCCCTACGGCGGTCGGTTCGTCCCCGAGGCGCTGATCGCCGCTCTCGACGAGCTGACCGAGGCCTACGAGGCGATGCGGGTCGACCCCGCCTTCCTCACCGAGTTCGCCGAGCTGCAGCGCGACTACACCGGGCGGCCCAGCCCGGTCACGGCCGTCCCGAAGTTCGCCGAGCACTGCGGCGGCGCCACCGTGCTGCTCAAGCGCGAGGACCTCAACCACACCGGATCGCACAAGATCAACAACGTGCTGGGCCAGGCGCTGCTGACCAAGCGGATCGGCAAGAGCCGGGTCATCGCCGAGACCGGCGCCGGCCAGCACGGCGTCGCCACTGCGACCGCCGCGGCGCTGATGGGGCTGTCCTGCACCATCTACATGGGCGAGGAGGACACCCGGCGCCAGGCGCTGAACGTCGCCCGGATGCGGTTGCTGGGTGCCGAGGTCGTCCCGGTCACCACCGGCTCGCGCACCCTCAAGGACGCCATCAACGAGGCGTTCCGCGACTGGGTCACCAACGTGGAGACCACCAACTACGTCTTCGGCACCGTCGCCGGCCCGCACCCCTTCCCGGCGATGGTCCGCGACTTCCAGCGGGTCATCGGCGACGAGGCGCGCGGCCAGCTGCTCGACCGGCTGGGCCGGCTGCCCGACGCGGTGCTCGCCTGCGTCGGCGGCGGCTCCAACGCGATCGGCATCTTCACCGCGTTCGTCCCCGACGAGGGCGTGCGGCTGATCGGCCTGGAGGCCGGCGGTGACGGTGTGGAGACCGGCCGGCACGCCTCGTCGATCACCGGGGGCGTCCCCGGCGTGCTGCACGGGGCCCGCAGCTACCTGCTGCAGGACGAGAACGGGCAGACCATCGAGTCGCACTCCATCTCGGCCGGTCTGGACTACCCCGGCGTCGGGCCGGAGCACTCCCACCTGCACGACGTCGGGCGGGCCGAGTACCGGCCGGTCACCGACGCGCAGGCGATGGAGGCCTTCGCGCTGCTGTGCCGCACCGAGGGGATCATCCCGGCGATCGAGTCCGCGCACGCCCTCGCGGGGGCGATGCAGGTAGGCCGCGAACTGGCGGCCCAGGGGGCCGGTGGGCGGGGAGGGGAACCGCCGGTGCTGCTGGTGAACCTCTCCGGCCGCGGGGACAAGGACGTGGAGACCGCCTCGGCCTGGTTCGGGCTCGGCGACCGCGAGGAGGTCGACCCCGGCCCCGGGATGGACACCGACCAGCAGCCCACCGAGGGCGCGGTCGCCAACGGCGAGGCCGTTCCCGGCGAGCAGGCGGGGGAGCAGGCATGAGCCTGCTCGCGACCCGGATCACTGCGGCCCGCGCCGAATCGCGGGCGGCGCTGATCGCCTACCTGCCGGTCGGCTACCCCGACGTCGACGGGTCGATCGAGGCGATGGTCGCCGCCGTCGAGGGCGGCGCCGACATCGTCGAGATCGGCGTGCCGTACTCCGACCCGGGCATGGACGGGCCGGTCATCCAGCAGGCCGTGGACGTCGCCGTCCGGGCCGGCGTGGGGATGGCCGACGTGCTCCGCGCCGTCCGGGCCGTGGCCGACGCCGGCGCGGTGCCGGTGGTGATGAGCTACTGGAACCCGATCGAGCGCTACGGCGTCGACCGGTTCGCCGACGACCTGGCCGCCGCCGGGGGAGCCGGGGCGATCACCCCCGACCTCATCCCCGACGAGGCCGGGCCCTGGATCGCGGCCACCGACCGCACCGGGCTGGACCGGGTCTTCCTGGTCGCCCCCTCGTCGACCGATGCCCGGCTGGCAACCACCGCCGCGGCCTCCCGGGGCTTCGTCTACGCCGCCTCGACCATGGGGGTCACCGGCACCCGGGCCACGGTGGGCGACGCCGCCGAGCGGCTGGTCGCCCGCACCCGCGCGGTCGCCGAGCTGCCCGTCTGCGTGGGGCTGGGCGTCTCCGACGCCGACCAGGCCGCGGAGGTCGCCGGCTTCGCCGACGGCGTCATCGTCGGCTCGGCCTACGTCCGCCAGCTGCTCGAGGGGCGCGGTCCCGACGGCGTCCGGCGGCTGTCCCAGGACCTGGCCGAGGGCGTGCGCCGCCGGCCGGTGGTGCTGTCGTGACCGTGCTCGCCGCGATCCCCAGTCCCACCCAGGCCGTCTGGGAGATCGGGCCGTTCCCGCTGCGCGCCTACGCGCTGTGCATCATCGCCGGCATCGTGCTGGCCGTCCTGATCTCGGAGCGGCGCTGGGTCGCCCGCGGCGGCGCACCCGGTGACGTCCTCGACATCTCCATCTGGGCGGTGCCGTTCGGCATCGTCGGCGGCCGCATCTACCACGTGCTCACCACGCCGCAGCCCTACTTCGGTGAGGGCGGCGACCCGCTGCGGGCGATCGCGATCTGGGACGGCGGCCTCGGCATCTGGGGCGCCATCGCCCTCGGCGGTGTCGGCGCCTGGATCGCCTGCCGCCGGCGGGGCATCCCGCTGCCCGTCTACGCCGACGCCATCGCCCCCGGCATCGTCGTCGCGCAGGCGGTCGGCCGGCTGGGCAACTGGTTCAACAACGAGCTCTACGGCCGGGCCACCGACCTGCCCTGGGCCCTCACCATCCACCGCTGGGACCCCTCGGTCGGCCGCGCGATCACCGGGCCCGACGGGCGGGCGGAGGTGCTGGGCACCTTCCACCCGACCTTCCTCTACGAGCTGCTGTGGAACCTCGGCGTCGCGGCGCTGGTCGTCTGGGCCGACCGCCGGTTCCGGCTCTCGCACGGGCGGGCCTTCGCCCTGTACGTGGCGGCCTACTGTGCCGGCCGGCTGTGGATCGAGATGCTCCGGATCGACACCGCCGAGGAGTTCCTGGGGCTGCGGCTCAACGTCTTCACCTCGATCATCGTGGGCCTGCTCGCGGTGGCCTACCTGGTCTGGCAGCGCGGTCGCCCGCGCGAGGTGATCACCCGGGGCCGGGACGCCCGGGCGGCGGCCGAGCCGGCCGCCAGCGGTGACGAGGCAGGTCGCCCGACCGGTGACCGGGCCGGGGCGGGTCCCGCGTCGGACGCCGGCACCGGCTCCACGGCAGCCCGGGCCGGTGGGGACGAGACCCGGGGCCCGGCACCGGGCTGAACCGTGGCCTGCGGGGCGGTTCGGCGTCGCCGGAAGAGAGATGTGCGACATCAGATCGACATGTCCCGCAGGTGACGGTGCTGTGTACGCTCCTTGTCGGCCGACCAGTGATCCTGGGCCGGCCGGCGACGTCGGAACCGGGCCAGCGCTGCCCCGCGCACGACCTCCCCGCGGACACCCGACCGCGGGACCGCGGGTCTGCAGGCCGTCCGGACGAACCGAGTCCGCCCGATCTGCGCGGCTCCACCCGTCGGACCGCTCCGGTCCTCCCCGCACCGATCCTCCCTGCACCACCCACCCGCTCTGACCACCCGGCGGGGTCCTCGCGACCCCCCGCACCGCGCCCGGGCCCGGCTCCGCCGGACGGGCGTCGCGGCCAGCCGACGACGGGAGTGACATGTCTGACCTCGCCGCCCCCAGCCGCCTCGCCGGCACCGACGCCCAGCCGGCGCCGGTCGCCTTCTCGGCGCTCCCCGCCGCCACCGGCCTCTACGACCCGGCCCGCGAGCACGACGCGTGCGGCGTGGCCTTCGTCGCCGACGCCCGCGGTCGCCGTTCCCGGTCCATCGTGGCGGCCGGGCTGACCGCCCTGCACAACCTCGACCACCGCGGCGCCGCCGGGTCCGAGCCGAACTCCGGTGACGGCGCCGGGATCCTCACCCAGGTGCCCGACGCGCTGCTGCGGGCCAGCGTCGACTTCGACCTGCCGCCGCTGGGGGAGTACGCGGTCGGCATCGCCTTCCTCCCCGGCGACGAAGCCGAGCGGGCCACCGTCGTCGACGGGGTCGCCGCGCTCGCCGCGGAGGAGGGGCTGACCGTGCTCGGCTGGCGCGAGCTGCCGGTCGACCCCGACGGCGCCGACCTCGGCCCCACCGCCCGCCGGGTCATGCCCTTCTTCGCGCAGCTGTTCGTCGCCGAGACGATCGGCGCGCGGGCCGACGCGCAGGCCTTCGGCGGCACCGCCGCCCCGCACGGGGTCACCCGGCTGGAGCGGCGCTCGTTCGTCCTCCGCAAGCGCATCGAGCGGGCCGCCCGGGACGCCGGCACCAACTGCTACATCGCGTCGCTGTCGGCGCGCACCATCACCTACAAGGGGATGCTGACCACCGACCAGCTGCCGGCGTTCTTCCCCGACCTGCGCGACGAGCGCTACGAGTCGGCGATCGCCCTGGTGCACAGCCGGTTCTCCACCAACACGTTCCCGAGCTGGCCGCTGGCCCACCCGTTCCGCTTCATCGCGCACAACGGCGAGATCAACACGATCAAGGGCAACCGCAACCGGATGCGCGCCCGCGAGGCCAAGCTGGAGACCGAGCTGTTCGACGGTCCGGCCGGCCCGGCGAGCGAGCTCGGCCTGGAGCGGATCTTCCCGGTCACCGCCAGCGACTTCAGCGACTCGGCGACCTTCGACGAGGTCCTCGAGCTGCTGCACCTGTCCGGCCGCTCACTGCCGCACGCGGTGCTGATGATGATCCCCGAGGCGTGGGAGAACCACGCCGAGATGGACGCCGCTCGCCGGGCGTTCTACCGCTTCCACTCCTCGATCATGGAGCCCTGGGACGGGCCGGCCTGCGTGGCCTTCACCGACGGCACGCTCATCGGCGCCGTGCTCGACCGCAACGGCCTGCGCCCGGGCCGCTGGTGGCGGACCAAGGACGACCTGGTCGTGCTGGCCAGCGAGGCCGGCGTGCTGGACATCCCGGCGTCGGAGGTCGTCGCCAAGGGCCGGCTGCAGCCGGGCCGGATGTTCCTGGTCGACACCGCCGCCGGCCGGATCGTCTCCGACGAGGAGGTCAAGGGCGAGCTGGCCACTGCCGAGCCCTACGGCGACTGGCTGCACGCCGGCCTGGTGCACCTGCCGCAGCTGCCCGAGCGCCGCCGCGCCCGGCCCAGCCACGAGTCCGTCGTCCGCCGCCAGCTCCTCTTCGGCTACACCGAGGAGGAGCTGCGCATCCTGGTGCAGCCGATGGCCGCCAGTGGCGCCGAGCCGATCGGCTCGATGGGCACCGACACCCCGATCGCCTCGCTGTCGGACCGGTCCCGGCTGCTGTTCGACTACTTCACCCAGCTGTTCGCGCAGGTCACCAACCCGCCGCTGGACGCGATCCGGGAGGAGCTGGTCACCAGCCTGGGGCGCACCTTCGGCCCCGAGCAGAACCTGCTCTCGGCGACCCCGGCCTCCTGCCGGCAGGTGTTCCTGCCGTTCCCGGTGATCGACAACGACGAGCTGGCCAAGATCCTGCACATCGACGACGACGGCGACCTGCCCGGGTTCGCCGCCGTGCGGATCACCGGCCACTTCGACGTCAACGGCGGGGGCACGGCCCTGGCCCAGGCGATCACCGAGCTGCGCACCAAGGTGAGCAAGGCCATCGCCGCCGGCGCCCGGGTCATCGTGCTGTCCGACCGGGACTGCGACGAGAAGCGCGCGCCGATCCCGTCGCTGCTGATGACCGCCGCCGTCCACCACCACCTGGTGCGCGAGCGCACCCGGATGGAGGTCGGCCTGGTCGTCGAGTCCGGCGACTGCCGCGAGGTGCACCACATCGCCCTGCTGCTGGGTTACGGCGCGGCCGCGGTCAACCCCTACCTGGCGTTCGAGAGCGTCGAGGACCTGATCCGGTCCGGTCAGCTCACCGGCATCCAGCCGGCCCAGGCCGTGCGCAACGTCGTCAAGGCCATGGGCAAGGGCGTGCTCAAGGTGATGAGCAAGATGGGCATCAGCACCGTCGGCTCGTACACCATGGCGCAGATCTTCGAGACCGTCGGCCTGTCCAAGGACCTCGTCGACGAGTACTTCACCGGCACGTCGGCCACCCTCGACGGCGTCGGGCTGGACGTGCTCGCCGAGGAGGTGGCCATGCGCCACCGGCGGGCCTACCCGAGCAACCCCACCGAGCGCGCCCACCGGCGGCTGGAGACCGGCGGGGAGTACCAGTGGCGCCGTGAGGGCGAGGTGCACCTGTTCAACCCCGAGACGGTGTTCCTCCTCCAGCACGCCACCCGCTCCCGGCAGTACGAGGTCTTCCAGCGCTACGCCGACACCGTGGACGGCCTGTCCGCCGAGGCGGCGACCCTGCGTGGGCTGTTCCGGTTCAGGACCGGTGCGCGCCCCGCGGTGCCCCTGGAGGAGGTCGAGCCGGTCAGCGAGATCGTCAAGCGCTTCCAGACGGGGGCGATGAGCTACGGCTCCATCTCCGCCGAGGCGCACGAGACGCTGGCGATCGCGATGAACCGGCTCGGGGGCCGCTCCAACACCGGCGAGGGCGGTGAGGACCCCGATCGCTTCACCCCCGACCCGAACGGCGACCTGCGGCGCAGCTCGATCAAGCAGGTGGCCAGCGGCCGCTTCGGTGTGACCAGCGAGTACCTGGTCAACGCCGACGACATCCAGATCAAGATGGCGCAGGGCGCCAAGCCCGGCGAGGGCGGCCAGCTGCCCGGCAGCAAGGTGTACCCGTGGGTGGCGCGGACCCGGCACTCCACGCCGGGCGTGGGGCTGATCAGCCCGCCGCCGCACCACGACATCTACTCGATCGAGGACCTCAAGCAGCTCATCCACGACCTCAAGAACGCCAACAACGAGGCGCGGATCCACGTCAAGCTGGTCTCCGAGACCGGCATCGGCACGGTGGCCGCCGGCGTCGCGAAGGCCAAGGCCGACGTCGTCCTGGTCTCCGGGCACGACGGCGGCACCGGTGCCGCGCCGCTGACCTCGCTCAAGCACGCGGGCACCCCCTGGGAGATCGGCCTGGCCGAGACCCAGCAGACGCTGCTGGCCAACGGGCTGCGCGACCGGATCGTCGTGCAGGTCGACGGGCAGATGAAGACCGGGCGCGACGTCATCGTGGCGGCGCTGCTGGGGGCGGAGGAGTTCGGCTTCGCCACCGCCCCCCTGGTGGTCGAGGGCTGCGTGATGATGCGCGTCTGCCACCTGGACACCTGCCCGGTGGGCGTGGCCACGCAGAACCCGGAGCTGCGCAAGCGGTTCACCGGCAAGCCGGAGTTCGTGGTCACCTTCTTCGAGTTCATCGCCGAGCAGGTGCGCGAGCAGCTGGCCCAGCTGGGCTTCCGCACCCTCGACGAGGCGGTCGGCCACGCCGAGCTGCTCGAGGTGGCGCCGGCGGTCGACCACTGGAAGGCCGCCGGGGTCGACCTGACGCCGATCCTCGCCGTTCCGGAGCTGCCCGAGGGAGCGGCCCGCCGGCAGGTCACCGCCCAGGACCACGGTCTGGACGTCGCCCTGGACCAGACGCTGATCCAGCTGTGCGAGGGAGCGCTGCTCGACGCCCGCCCGGTGCACCTGGAACTGCCCGTCCGCAACGTCAACCGCACCGTCGGCACGATGCTGGGGTCGATGGTGACCCGCCGCTTCGGTGGCGCGGGCCTGCCCGACGGCACGATCGACCTGACCTTCACCGGGTCGGCCGGTCAGTCCTTCGGCGCGTTCCTGCCCCAGGGCATCACCATGACGCTGCTCGGCGACGCCAACGACTACGTCGGCAAGGGCCTGTCCGGCGGGCGGATCGTGGTGCGGCCCGCGCCGGAGTCCGGCTTCGCCGCCGAGGACAACGTCATCGCCGGCAACGTCATCGGCTACGGCGCCACCACGGGGGAGCTGTTCCTCCGCGGCCGGGTCGGCGAGCGCTTCTGCGTGCGCAACTCCGGTGCGCTGGCGGTCGTCGAGGGCGTGGGCGACCACGCGCTGGAGTACATGACCGGCGGCTCGGCGATCATCCTGGGGCCCACCGGCCGCAACATCGCCGCCGGCATGTCCGGGGGGATCGGCTACGTGCTCGACCTCGCCCGGCACCGGGTGAACCCGGAGATGGTGGAGGTCGAGCAACTGGACGGCGAGAGCTCGCTGTGGCTGCGCGACGTCCTCACCCGCTACCGGGAGGCGACCGACTCCACGGTGGCCGCTGCCCTGCTCGCCGACTGGGGTCGGTGGTCGGAGCGGTTCAGCGTGATCATGCCGCGTGACTACCGGCGTGCCCTGGAGGCCCGACGGGCCGCCGAGGCCGCCGGGTACGACGTGGACCGAGCTGTGATGGAGGCGGCACGTGGTTGATGCGACGGGTTTCCTGAAGTACGACCGGCAGTTGCCGCCGCGGCGGCCGGTCGACCTGCGACTGCTGGACTGGAAGGAGGTGTACCTCAACCGGGACACCGGTGAGGACGCCGTCTTCCCCGTGCCGGCCCTGCGCGAGCAGGCGGCGCGCTGCATGGACTGCGGCATCCCCTTCTGCCACCACGGCTGCCCGCTGGGCAACCTCATCCCGGAGTGGAACGACCTCGCTCGCCGGGACGACTGGCAGGAGGCGATCGAGCGGCTGCACGCCACCAACAACTTCCCCGAGTTCACCGGGAAGCTGTGCCCGGCGCCGTGCGAGGCCGCGTGCGTGCTCAACCTGGAGAACTCCCCGGTCACGATCAAGCAGATCGAGTGGGAGATCATCGACCAGGCGTTCGTCAACGGCTGGGTCACGCCGCAGCCGCCGGCGGAGCTGACCGGCAAGAAGGTCGCCGTCGTCGGCTCCGGGCCGGCGGGGCTCGCCGCCGCCCAGCAGCTGACCCGGGCCGGTCACGAGGTGACCGTCTTCGAGCGGGACGACCGGATCGGTGGGCTGATCCGCTACGGCATCCCCGAGTTCAAGATGGAGAAGCGCCACCTGGACCGGCGGCTGGACCAGATGCGCGCCGAGGGCACCCGGTTCGTCACCGACGTCAACGTCGGCGGGGACGGCCCCGACGACGTCTCGGTGGAGCGGCTGCGCGCGGACTTCGACGCGGTCGTGCTCGCGATCGGCACGCCGGTGGCCCGTGACCTGCCGCTGCCCGGCCGCGAGCTGCCCGGGGTGCACTTCGCCATGGAGTACCTGCCCGACGGCAACCGCCAGGCGCTCGGCGAGCTCGAGCACCCGGCGATCGACGCCCGGGACAAGCACGTGGTGATCATCGGTGGCGGGGACACCGGCGCGGACTGCCTGGGCACCGCTCACCGCCAGGGCGCGGCGTCGGTGGCCCAGCTGGACTACAAGCCGGCCCCGCCCGGCACCCGCCCGCAGGACAACCCGTGGCCGACCTACGAGATGATCCTGCGGGTGTCCCCGGCCCACGAGGAGGGCGGCGAGCGGCTGTTCGCGGTCAACACCGAGGGGTTCGTCGCCGGGGACGACGGCCGGGTGGCCGGCGTCCAGGTCTCCGACGTCCGGCTCGTCAACGGCCGCCGGGAGACCGTCGAGGGCACCACGCGGGTGCTCCCGGCCGACCTGGTGCTGCTGGCGCTGGGCTACACCGGCCCGCAGACCACCGGGCTGGTCGAGCAGCTGGGCTGCGCGGTCACCGAGAAGGGCGCGGTCGCCCGGGACGGCGACTACATGTCCACGACGCCGGGCGTCTTCGTCGCCGGCGACATGGGCCGCGGTCAGTCGCTGATCGTCTGGGCGATCGCCGAGGGGCGGGCTGCCGCTGCCGCCGTCGACACCTGGCTGACCGGCGCCTCGATGCTGCCCCGCCCGGTCACGCCGACGGCGGTTCCCCTGCGCTGACCTGCCGCCTGACCAGCGCAGACGTCCCAGACGACTAGGCCCCTCCGGGGGGACACGGCCGACCCGTGCGGCGTGTCCCCCCGGGGGGTCGACTAGTTTCAGTGCCATGTCTCGCCGCGCCAAGATCGTCTGCACGTTGGGGCCGGCGACCGGCACCCCGGAGCAGGTCACCGCCCTCGTCGAGTCCGGGATGGACGTCGCCCGGCTCAACTTCAGCCACGGCAAGCACGCCGACCACGAGAAGGCCTACCGCCTGGTCCGGGAGGCCTCGGACAAGGTCGGCCGCGCCGTCGCCGTCCTCGCCGACCTCCAGGGCCCGAAGATCCGGCTGGGCACCTTCACCGAGGGCAGGGTGGAGTGGCCCACCGGCGCCCGCGTCTGCATCACCGTCGAGGACGTCGAGGGCACCGCCGAGCGGGTCTCGACCACCTACAAGGACCTGGCCAACGACGTCCGCGTCGGTGACCGCCTGCTGGTCGACGACGGCAAGCTCGCGCTGGCCGTGGCCGAGGTCGACGGCCCGGACGTGTGGTGCCTGGTCCTCGAGGGCGGGCCGGTCTCCAACAACAAGGGCCTGTCCCTGCCGGGCGTCGCCGTCAGCGTCCCCGCGATGTCGGACAAGGACGAGGAGGACCTGCGCTTCGCCCTCTCCCTGGGGGTCGACTTCATCGCCCTGTCCTTCGTCCGGTCCCCCCGGGACGTCGAGCTGGTCCGCGAGGTCATGGCCCAGGAGGACGTGTTCGCCCCGGTCATCGCCAAGCTGGAGAAGCCCGAGGCGGTGGAGAACCTGGAGGCGATCTGCGACGCCTTCGACGGCATCATGGTCGCGCGCGGTGACCTGGGCGTGGAACTGCCGCTGGAGCAGGTGCCGCTGGTCCAGAAGCGCGCGGTGCAGGCCGCGCGTGAGCGCAACAAGCCGGTCATCGTGGCCACCCAGATGCTCGAGTCGATGATCGAGAATTCCCGGCCCACCCGCGCGGAGGCCTCCGACGTCGCCAACGCCGTCCTCGACGGCGCCGACGCGGTGATGCTGTCGGGGGAGACCTCGGTCGGCAAGCACCCGATCGCCGCCGTCCGAACGATGGAGCGCATCATCGCCGCGGTCGAGACCGACGAGATCCTCGCCCCCCAGCTGGTGCACGCCTCGCGGTCCCGCCCCGGCGCGATGGTCCGCGCGGCCAAGGACATCGGCGAGGCGCTCGACGTGTCCGCGCTCGCCGCCTTCACCTCGACCGGCCGCAGCGCCCAGCGGCTGGCGGCGCTGAAGACCCGGCTGCCGATCCTCGCCTTCACCAACGAGCCGCGGGTGCGCAACCGGCTGGCGCTGTCGTGGGGCGTGGAGACGTTCATCGTGCCGACGGTCGAGCACACCGACGACATGGTCGCCCAGGTGGACTTCTCGCTGCTGTCCATCGGCCGGCTGCGCGAGGGCGACCAGGTCGTCGTGGTGGCCGGCTCCCCGCCCAACACCGCCGGGACGACCAACCTCGTCCGGGTGCACGAGGTGGGAACGCAGGCGTGACCGCGGCAGCGGCGTCGTCGGGGGAGGGGGCGGCCCCCACCCCGGCGGCCGAGCTCATGGTCGTCCTCGGCCTGGAGGAGCGTGCCCCCGACCTCTTCGTCGGCACGACCCCGACGACGCCGCTGCAGCGCATCTTCGGCGGCCAGGTGGCCGCCCAGGCGCTCGCTGCGGCGAACGCCACGGTGCCGGCCGACCGGCCGGTGCACTCGCTGCACTCGTACTTCCTCCGACCGGGCGACCCGCACGAGGAGATCCGCTACGAGGTGGACCGGATCCGTGAGGGCCGGTCGTTCAGCACCCGCCGGGTGGTCGCCCGGCAGACCCGCAAGGGCGAGGACGTCGCCATCTTCGCGCTCACCGCCGACTTCACCGCGGGGGAGCGGGCGGTGGTGGAGCACTCCCTGCCGATGCCGGAGGTGCCCGGCCCCGACGGGCTGCCCGGCCTGCCCGAGGTGCTCGCCGCCCATCCCGACCGGGCGCAGGGCGCCCGTGCGCTCAACCGGGCGGTCGAGTCGCGGTACCTGCGCGACCCGTACGACCCGGAGCCGCGGGCGCCGGGGGACACCGCGTTCCGGGCCTGGTTCCGGGTGGCCGGGCGGCTGCCCGACGACGACAACGTGCACGCCGCGGCGCTCACCTTCGTCAGCGACCTGACCCTGCTCTCCGCCGGGCTGGCCCGGATCGGCGGCGGCTGGGGCGGGTCGATCGTCGGCGCGAGCCTGGACCACGCGGTGTGGTTCCACCGGCCTGCGCGGGCCGACGAGTGGTTCCTCTACGAGACCGACAGCCCGGCCGCGGCCAGCGGCCGCGCGCTGTGCTTCGGGCAGATCTGGTCCGCCGACGGCACCCACGTGGCCACCGTCGCCCAGGAGGGGCTCATCCGCTCGCTCGGCTGAGCCCCTCCCGGCCTGGTCACTCGTCCGGGGTGGGCTCGCCGTCCAGCTCGGACTGGGCGGCCGCCTGCTCGGTGGTCTCGTCCCCGGCGGCGGGCGTCTCGACCACCGGCGTCGGCTCGCCGGCTGCCTGCTCGGCCGCCGCCCGGCGGTCGGCCTCCTCCCGCTCGGCGGCCGCCCGGCGGTCGGCCTCCTCGCGCTCGCGGCGCTCGGCCTCCTGGCGCTCCCTGGCCTGCTCGGCGAAGTCGTTGGCCAGCCAGTCGTGGCCCTCCACCAGCAGCGCCCAGACCCGCTCGACGTGCTGACGGGCGGTCGCCGGCGCGCCGATCGCGATCCGCAGCACCGCGGCGCCGGCCACCGTCGTGTGGGTCAGGAAGACCTCGCCGCCGTCGTTGAGCCGCTCCAGCAGGGTCATCGTGGCGACGTCGGCGTCCACGCCGTCGGCCCAGCGGGGGCGTAGGCAGACCAGCGACAGCGGGTGCGGGGCGACGACCTCGAAGCGGTCGTCGGCCGCGGCCCAGGCCGCGAGCTCCTGGGCCAGGGCTACGTGGCTCCGGACGTGCTCGCGCAGCCCCTCCGCCCCGTACCAGCGGAGCACGAACCACAGCTTCAGCGCGCGGAACCGGCGGCCCAGCTCGATCTGCCAGTCCCGGTAGTCGACGACCGCCCCGGTCTCGGTGGCGGCGTTGCGCAGGTACTCCGGAAGGATCGACAGCGCGCCGGTGAGGGCCGCGCGGTCGGCCACCCAGAACAGCGTGGCGTCGAAGCCGGTGAGCAGCCACTTGTGCGCGTCGGTGGTGTAGCTGTCGGCCCACTCCACCCCGGCCTGCAGTGCGCGCAGCTCCGGTGCGACCGCGCTGACCCCGGCGTAGGCGGCGTCGACGTGCAGCCACACCCCGAACCGCTGGCACACCGGGCCGATCTCGGCCAGCGGGTCGATCGCCGTCGTCGAGGTGGTGCCCACCGTGGCGCAGACCAGCACCGGGGTGAAGCCACGGGCGGCGTCCCGCTCCAGGCGTGCGGCCAGGGCGCCGGGCCGCATCGCCAGCTGCTCGTCGACCTCGACGATGCGGATCGCCTCGGTGCCGAGGCCGGCGATCCGCACGGCCTTCTCCATCGAGCTGTGCGTCTGGGCGGAGACGTAGACGGTGTACTCCTCGGGGAGCACGCCGTGGCGCAGCGTGGCGCCCTTGCTGGCCCGGTGCAGGGCGGCGAGCAGTGCCACCAGGTTGGCCCCGGAGCTGGAGTCCTGGACGACGCCGCCGCCGGTGCCGGTGGAGCGGAAGGACTCCGGCATCCCGAGCAGCTCGGCCAGCCAGTCCATGACGTGCTGCTCGAGCTCGGTGGCGGCCGGGCTGGTCACCCAGGACATGCCCTGCACGCCCAGGCCCGCGCTCACCAGGTCGCCCAGCACCGAGGGGCCGGAGGTGTTGGCCGGGAAGTAGCCGAAGAACCCGGGGTGCTGCCAGTGGGTGAGGCCGGGGACGACGACGCGGTCGAGGTCGGCCAGCACCGCGCCGAACGGCTCGCCCTGCTCGGGCGCCTGCGGGGGGAGCGCGGCACGGACGTCCCCGGGGGAGACCTGCGATCGCACCGGGAGCGAGGCCGGGTCCTCCTGCAGGCGTCCCCAGTAGTCGGCGATCCAGTCGACCACCTCGTGGCCGTGCTGGCGGAACTGCTCGGGGGTCATGTGGCCGGTCACGACAGCCAACTTAGGGGGCGCCACGACGGACCACTGCGTGCCCCCGGTGCGACTCGAACGCACACTGCGCGGGTTGTGGATCGCTGCAGTTCTCACTGATTGCCTGGTGCCCCCGGTGCGACTCGAACGCACACTGCGCGGGTTTTGAATCCGCTCCCTCTGCCGATTGGGGTACGGGGGCCAACTCGACTGGGTGGCCCGCAGCCTATCCGGCTCGGGTTCCGCTCCTGCGGTCGATAGGATGATCTCCGTGAGCAACGAGCCGACCCGGGTCCTCATCGCCGAGGACGAGGCGCTGATCCGCCTCGACCTCAAGGAGATGCTCGAGGAGGAGGGGTACGTCGTCGTCGCCGAGGTCGGCGACGGGCAGGCCGCCGTCGAGCAGGCCGAGCAGCTGCGCCCCGACCTCGTCGTCCTCGACGTGCAGATGCCCGTCCTGGACGGCATCGCCGCCGCGGAGCAGATCGCCAGCGCGCGCATCGCGCCGGTCATCGTGCTCACCGCCTTCAGTCAGCGGGAGCTGGTCGAGCGTGCCCGCGACGCCGGTGCGATGGCCTACCTGGTGAAGCCGTTCTCCAAGAACGACCTGGTGCCCGCGATCGAGGTCGCCGTCGGCCGCTTCCAGGAGATGCACGCCCTGGACGCCGAGGTCGCCGACCTGAAGGAGCGCCTGGAGGCGCGCAAGGTCATCGAGAAGGCGAAGGGCCGGCTGATGACCGAGCGCGGGATGACCGAGGCCGAGGCCTTCCGGTGGATCCAGCGCACGGCGATGAACGAGCGCACCTCGATGCGGGCGCTGGCCGAGGCGATCATGGCCACCGAGGTCGACGACGCCGCCCCGGCCGGGGGACAGCCCACCGCCTGACCCCGCCGCGACCCCAGGACGGCCGCCGGCTCCGCGAACCCGCGGACCGGCGGCCGTTGCGTTCCCCGGGCAGGTGACGGTGGTCGCCTGGCAGCTGTGGTGCGCGCCACCCGCGTTGCGTGCGTGTGTCGGCGTGTCCCACGGTGTGGCACGCCGGAGTCGCCCAGGTCACAACGTCATCACGGTGCACTGAGCAGGGCTGGTGGCCGCCGGTGCGGCAGTTAGGTTCTCCGCACCGACCGGCCGGCCGGTGGGCTGACCAGCCCACCGGGACCGGCGACCACGCACGCACCCCACTGGGAGTTCCTTGATGCGCACCCGCACCACCGCTCGCGCGATCGCCCTGTCCGGTGCCGCCCTGCTCGCGCTGACCGCCTGTGGCGGCGGCAGCGACGACGGCGGCGACTCCGGCAGCGGCGGTGGCGACGCGAGCGGCGAGAAGCAGGTCAACGTCTACGGCACCGACGGCAACATGGGCAACGCCCTCGGCGAGGACTTCTCCGAGCAGGGCGCGCTGGCCGGCATGTCGGGCACCACGCCGCTGACCAACCTCTCCGGTGACTTCCGTGACCGGCTGCTCACCGTCGACCCCGACCTGCAGGACTTCAACTACGCCGGCGAGTCCTACGACGCCGTCGTCCTCAGCGCGCTGGCCGCGCAGATGGCGGGCAGCAACCAGGCGAGCGCGTTCGCGCCGTACATCAACGGGATCACCTTCGGCGGCGAGAAGTGCACCGACTTCGCCTCCTGCCTGGAGATCATCAACGCCGGCGGCAACCCCGACTACGACGGCATCACCGGCCCGCTGGCCTTCGCCGACCCCGGTGAGCCCGCCGAGGCCAGCTTCGGCATCCTGTCCTTCGAGGACGACAACACCATCGACCCGGAGAACAACGACTACGTGTTCGCCGGCGACGAGGCGAACGCCGCCAGCGACGAGGGTCCGGACCCCGTTGCGCCCGGCGCCACCGGCGACCAGCTGGTCATCGGCACCCTGCTGCCGGAGACCGGTGACCTCGCCTTCCTCGGCCCGCCGGAGTTCGCCGGCGTCGAGCTGGCGATCAACGAGATCAACGAGGCCGGTGGCGTCCTGGGCCAGGACGTGCGGCTGGTCAACGGTGACTCCGGTGACGCCTCCACCAACACCGCCACCCAGACCGTCGACCGCCTGCTCAACGAGGGCGTCAACGCCATCATCGGCGCCGCGTCCTCCACGGTGAGCCTCACCGTCATCGACCAGATCGTCGGCGCGGGCGTGGTCATGTTCTCCCCGGCGAACACCTCCGACCAGTTCACCACCTACGCCGACAACGGCCTGTACTTCCGCACCGCCCCGCCGGACACCCTGCAGGCGCGTGCGCTGGCCGACCTGATCCTCCAGAACGGCGACAACTCGGTCGGCATCCTGGCCCGCAACGACTCCTACGGCACCGGGCTGGCCGACAACACCGTCCAGAACCTGATCGACTCGGGGGTCCCGGAGGACGCCATCCGCAGCGTCACCTACGACCCCACGGCGGCGAACTTCGACGCCGAGGTGCAGCAGATGGTCGACTTCAACCCCGACGGCATCGTCGTCATCGGGTTCGACGAGTCCGCCCGCATCATCCAGGGGCTCAACGCGCAGGGCATCGGCCCGGCCCGCGGCTGACCCGCTCGCTCCACCTGCGGCCCGGTGCCCCCTCGGGGGTGCCGGGCCGCAGTGCGTCCCGGGTCAGCCGCGGGCGACCCGGCCGGTCGCCAGGACGTTGCCGGTGGCGACGGCGACCCGGGCGGTGTCCACCCGCAGCAGGCGGCGGTGTCCCGCGGCGGAGGAGCCCTGCCCAGCCGCCGGTGCCGCGGCAGGAGCGCCGCGGTGGAGAGTGGGGAGGCCTCGGCGGGGAGGGCGGTGACTGGGGGGGACCACCCCGCGTACCGTCCACTGCGGCCCGGCGCAGGCCGCGACGAGCGCGAGGTGCAGCGCCGGCAGCACCGTCACCGCTGCCGCGCCTCCCCGCGCCGCCCCCGGACGCACGACGGCGCCGCCCCCCGCGTGGGGGACGGCGCCGTCTGCCGGGCCGAGGGCTACTGGGCCTTCGCCAGCGTGCCGAGGTAGAGCTCGATGACCTTCGGGTCGTGCATCAGCGACTCACCGGTGTCGGTGTAGGCGTTGCGGCCCTGGTCGAGGACGTAGCCCCGGTCGCAGATCTGCAGGCACCGGCGGGCGTTCTGCTCGACCATGATGATCGAGACGCCGGTGGCGTTGATCCGCCGGCAGCGGATGAACACCTCGTCCTGGTAGGCCGGCGACAGCCCGGCGGACGGCTCGTCGAGCAGCAGCACCGACGGGTCCATCATCAGCGCGCGGCCCATCGCCACCATCTGCCGCTCACCACCGGACAGCGACCCGGCCTTGCCCTTGCGCCGCTCGCCGAGCAGCGGGAACAGGTCGACGACGTAGTCGAAGCGGTCCTTGAACGTCTTGGGCCGCAGGTAGACGCCCATCTGCATGTTCTCCTCGATGGTCAGCGAGGGGAACACGTTGTTGTTCTGCGGCACGTAGCCCACGCCCATCGACACCAGCCGGTGCGCGGGGGCGCCGGTGATGTCCTCGCCGCGCAGCGTGACCCCACCCGAGCGCACCGGGATGAGCCCGAACAGGGTCTTCAGCAGCGTCGACTTGCCGGCGCCGTTCGGGCCGATGATGCCGACCAGCTCGCCGTCCTGCAGGTAGAAGTCGCACCCGCGCAGGATGTTGACCCCCGGCACATAGCCGGCGACCAGCTCGTCGGCGCGCACCAGGGCACCCTCGGCCAGGCGCACGTGCTCCTCGCGGGTGGCCGCCTTCTCCGCGGGGGAGAGCTCGCCGGCCGCGGCGGCCGGGCCCTTCCCGGACTCGACCTGGAACATCGGGTCCTCGCTGGCGGGGTCGTCCAGAGTGCTCATCGGTGCGTCCTCCCCGAGCCGTCCCGGCCCTCTTCGCGGGCGATGATCTCCTCGTCCTCGGCGAGGATCCGGTCCTCCTCCTCGATCGTCAGCGGGGCGTCGTGGTGGGCGCCGAGGTAGGCGTCGACCACGGCCCGGTTCTGCGAGATCGACTCCGGGGGCCCCTCGGCGATCACCTTGCCCGCGGCCATCACCACGACCCAGTCGCTGATGTCCCGGACGACGTCCATGTCGTGCTCGACGAAGATCACCGTCATGCCCTCCTCGCGGAGGTCCTTGACGTGGCCGAGCAGGCTCTGGGTGAGCGCGGGGTTCACCCCGGCCATCGGCTCGTCGAGCATGACGACCTTCGGGTCGCTCATCAGCGCCCGCGCCATCTCCAGCAGCTTCCGCTGGCCGCCGGAGAGGCTGCCGGCGAAGTCGTCCTTCTTGGCGTCGAGCTTGAACCGCCGCAGCAGCTCCATGGCCCGCTCGGTGTTCGCCGTCTCCTGCTTGCGCCAGGTGACCGGGAGCAGCGCCTTGAGGAAGCTCTCGCCGCTCTGCCCCTGGGCGCCGAGCAGCATGTTCTGCAGCACGGTCAGCCGGGACAGCGCCTTGGTGAGCTGGAAGGTGCGCACCACGCCCAGCCGGGCGACCTGGTGCGGCGACAGCTTGCCCAGGTCGCGCCCGTCGAAGGACCAGCTGCCGGTGTTCGGCTGGTCGAACCCGGTGAGCAGGTTGAACAGCGTCGTCTTGCCGGCACCGTTGGGTCCGATCAGGCCGGTGATGCCGCCCCGCTGGACCTCCAGGTGGTCCACCGAGACCGCGGTCAGGCCACCGAACGTGCGGGTGACCCCGTCGACGACGATCGCCGGGTCGGGCTTGGCGACGCCGACCTCCCAGGGGAGGTCCCGCAGCGCGGCCTGGGCCAGTCGCTGGGGTGCTGCCCGGTGCTGGCCGCTGCCGGCCCGGGCGAGCTCCTCGGGCTGGGCAGCGTGGGCGCCGTGCGGCTGCGCCCCGGGGGACAGGGGGTCAGCGGGCATCGAGCATCACCTCTCGTCGGTCACCGAAGATGCCCTGCGGCCGGAACACCAGCAACAGCATCAGGCCGAGCCCGACCAGCACGAACCGGATCTGGGCGACGTCGGTGGACGTCAGCAGCTCGTCGGGGATCAGGCCGTTGGAGATCAGCGAGCGGAGGCCGGTGTCGGCGAACTGCAGGATGAACAGCAGCAGCATCGACCCGATGACCGGGCCCAGCACGCGCGCCGCGCCGCCGAGGATGAGGGCGGCGTAGGCGAGGAAGGTGTTGGCGTTCTGGTACTGGTCGGGGATCGCCGAGCCGGTGCCGACGGCGTAGACCATGCCGCCGAACGACCCGATCACCCCGCCGAGCACCAGGGCCTGCATCTTGTAGGCGTAGACGTTCTTGCCCAGCGACCGGACGGCGTCCTCGTCCTCGCGGATCGCCTTGAGCACCCGGCCCCAGGGGCTGCGCACCAGCTGCCAGACCAGCAGGGTGCACAGCGCCACGACGATCCAGCCGACCAGGGCGATCCAGAGCTCACCGCCGCTCCAGCGGGTGCCGAGGATCGAGTACCGGGCGGAGGTGTCCCACGGGGCCAGGTCGTAGAAGGACCCGTTGAACGCCGAGAGCCCGCGGGTGCCGCCGGTCACCTCGGTCGCCGACACCGAGCGGAACAGCAGCCGGAGCCCCTCGGCGGTGGCGATGGTGACGATCGCCAGGTAGTCGGCGCGCAGCCGCAGCGTGGGCAGGCCCAGCAGCAGGGCCAGGACGACGGCGGCGACGACGCCGACCAGCACGCCGACCCAGAAGGGCAGCCCCCACTGGCTGACCGAGATGGCGATGCCGAAGCCACCGAGCATGGCGAAGGCGATCTGCCCGAAGTTGAGCAGGCCGGTGTAGCCGAAGTGGACGTTGATGCCGATGGCGAGCAGGGCGAAGAAGATCGCCTGGAACCCGACGGCGGACTTGAGCGCGACCGCCAGGGCGTCGATGAGGTCGGCCATGCGCTCAGCCGATCCGGGCGCGGCTGCCCAGGATGCCCTGGGGCCGGATCACGAGGATGACGATCAAGAGCAGCAGGCCTCCGACGTACTTGACGTCACTCGGGATGACGAGGGTGGACATCTGCACGAACACGCCGACCACGACGCTGCCGACCAGGGCGCCGTAGGCGGTCCCCAGGCCACCGAGGGTGACGCCGGCGAACATCAGCAGCAGCAGCCGGAAGCCCATGTCCCACTGCACCTGGTCGGACAGGCCGAGGAGGACGCCGCCGAGGGCGGCCAGCGCGCCACCGAGCATCCACACGAAGAGGATCACCCGGTTGACGTCGATCCCCGACGAGGCGGCGAGGTCGCGGTTGTCCGAGACGGCGCGCATCGCCTTGCCGATCTTGGTGCGCTGGAGCATCACGGCCACCAGCAGGAGCACGACCAGGGAGATGATGATCGAGGCCAGTGCCCGGTTGGTCATCGTGAACAGGCCGTAGTCCTCGGCGCGCTGGCTCTGGTACTGGGCGAAGGAGTTGCTCCGGCCGCCGTAGATGACCTGGTACAGGTAGCGCAGCAGCAGCGACAGCCCGATCGACACGACCAGCGCCGCCACCAGGCCGGTGCCGCGGCGGCGCAGCGGACGCCAGACCACGAACTCGTTGAGCGCGCCGACGATCGCGCCGCCGACCATCGCCAGCAGCGCCGCCGGGATCAGCGGGACCCCGCCCTGGACGTTGATGAACCAGGCGATGATCGCGCCGGCGGTCACCAGCTCGCCGTGTGCGAAGTTGGTCAGCCCGGTGGTGCCGAAGATCAGCGACAGCCCGACGGCCGAGATGGCGATGACCAGGCCGAACCGGAGCCCGTCGACGAACAGCTGCACCGCCTGGACGTTGCCGCCCCCGGCGCCGCGGCTGCCGTCGACCAGGCCGAAGTTGACCGGCTGGGAGCGGCCGGTGTCGACCGTGATGTCCCGGCTGGCGCCCTGCTCGCTGAGGGTGACGCCGTCGGGGAGGGCGTCCTCGTCGAGGCTGATCGTGTACGCCCCGGCACCGGGCAGGTCGATGGCGAACCGGCCGTCCTCGTCGGTCTCGACGGCATCGACCTCCTCGCCGTCGGCGGTCTCGACCGTGACCTCGACGCCCTCGATCGGGCCGCTGCGGCTGGTCTGCAGGGTGCCGACCAGCCGCTCGCCCTCGGCGGAGGCGATCCCGGGGACGAGGGTCGCCAGGGCCATGGCGACGGCGGCCACCAGCAGGGCGAGGGCCAGAGGTCGTCGGCCGGTGCGCCACCGCCGGGACCTGGGTCCCCGTGCCGGTGGTGCACCTGATCCGTACCGGGCGCTGCTGCGTTCCCCGTGCCCTTCAGCACGGTGGGGCGCGTGCGTCACTCGACCTCCCAGCCGTTGGTTGAGCGCGGACAGTAGCCCACCCCTGTTACGGGGATCGACCTGCTGGGACGCTTCGTGACCCATCTGCGACACGCCGGTGTGCTAACGATCGGTCGCGCGCCACCGGCCGGGGACTCAGCGCGGCGGGGCCGTGCGCGCCGCCCGGATCATGCAGGTCAGCCGGGCGCTGGCCGTCGGCCGGCCGGCGTCGTCGGAGACCGAGATGAGGAAGGTGGCCAGGGTTCGCCCGCGCCGCACCGGCGTGCACACCGCGGTGACGAGGCCGGAACGCGCGCCGCTGAGGTAGCTGGCGTTGAGCTCGATGCCGACCACGGACCCGCCGGGGCCGGCGTGCAGCACCGCCGCCCAGGACCCGATGCTCTCGGCCAGCGCGCAGGTCGCCCCGCCGTGCAGCAGGCCGAAGGGCTGCTCGTTGCCGGCCACCGGCATGGTCGCGACCAGGCGGTCGGGGTCCCACTCGGTGATCCGGATGCCCAGCTTGTCGTCGAGGGGCCCCTGCGTGTCGGCCGGCAGCCAGTCAGGTCGTGGGGTGGTCATCTGCGGACGGTAACCGGCGGCCCCGGTGCAGGGGCCCGCCGCGAGCTCGCGAGCGGTGGGGTGCACCGGGGTCCTTCTAGGATCGCGGCGATGTCCGCTCCGGTCTCCGCCCCCGCGTCCGCCACCCCCTCGACCACCGAGGGCACTCGCCCGCGGCTGCTCCTCCTCGACGGCCACTCGCTGGCCTACCGGGCCTTCTTCGCCCTCCCGGTGGAGAACTTCTCCACCACCACCGGGCAGCCGACCAACGCGGTCTACGGCTTCACGTCGATGCTGATCAACGTGCTGCGCGACGAGCAGCCCTCGCACCTGGCGGTCGCCTTCGACGTCAGCCGGAAGACCTTCCGCAGCGAGATCTACGCCGACTACAAGGCCAACCGGGCCGAGAGCCCCACCGACTTCCGCGGCCAGGTCAGCCTGGTGCAGGAGGTCCTGGGGGCGCTGCACGTCCCGGTGATCACCGCCGAGGGGTACGAGGCAGACGACGTCATCGCCACGCTCGCAGTCCAGGCGGTCGAGCAGGGCATGGACGTGCTGATCTGCACCGGTGACCGCGACGCGCTGCAGCTGGTCAACGAGCACGTGACGGTGCTCTACCCCCGCAAGGGCGTCTCCGACCTGACCCGGTTCACCCCGGAGGAGGTCGAGGCCAAGTACGGCCTGAGCCCGGTCCAGTACCCGGACTTCGCCGCGCTGCGCGGCGACCCGAGCGACAACCTGCCCAGCATCCCGAGCGTGGGGGAGAAGACCGCGGCCAAGTGGGTGCGCGAGTACGGGTCGCTGGACGCCCTGGTCGACCAGGTCGACACCGTCAAGGGCAAGGTGGGGGAGAAGCTGCGCGACCACCTCTCCCAGGTGCTGCAGAACCGGCGGCTCACCGAGCTCGACCGGCAGGTGCCGCTGGAGGTGGGCCCGGCCGACCTCGCCGTCCAGCCCTGGGACCGCAACGAGGTGCACACCCTCTTCGACAACCTGCAGTTCCGGGTGCTGCGCGACCGGCTGTTCGCCACCCTCTCCAGCGCCGAGCCGGAGGTGGACGGCGGCTTCGAGGTCACCGCCGACGAGGTGCCGGCCGGCGGGCTCGGCGACTGGCTGGCCGCGCACGCCCGCACCGGGCACACCGGCATCGTCTTCCGGGGCACGTGGGGCCGGGGCACCGGGGAGCTCGCCGGCCTGGCACTGGCCGCGGCCGACGACCACGCCACCTTCGTCGACGTCGGCCCGGACCTGGACGCCGCCGACGAGCAGGCGCTGGCCGACTGGCTCGCCGACCCGGCCGCGCCCAAGGTCGTGCACGAGGTCAAGGGGCCGCTGCTGGCCGTCTGGGCGCGCGGGTGGGAGCTGCGCGGCCTGGTCAGCGACACCGCGCTCGCCGCCTACCTGGCCAACCCCGGTCAGCGCTCGTTCGACCTCGGTGACCTGGCGGTCCGCTACCTGCGCCGCGAGCTCAAGGACGCCGCCGCCCCCGAGGGCCAGCTGACCCTCGACGGGCTCGGCCCCACCGAGGCCGACGTCGCCGCGGAGGCGGCGCACGCCGACGTGCTCAAGGCGGTCGCGGTCAACGACCTCTCCGACGCGCTGGAGCAGGTCCTCGGCCAGCGCGGTGGGGACCAGCTGCTCGGTGACATCGAGCTGCCGCTGACCCGGGTGCTGGCCGCCATGGAGCGCCGCGGCATCGCCGCGGACCTGGACTTCCTGCACGAGCTGCAGAAGGAGTTCGCCGCCGAGGTCACCGAGGCCGCCCAGGAGGCGTACGCGGTCATCGGCAAGGAGATCAACCTCGGCTCGCCCAAGCAGCTGCAGGCGGTGCTGTTCGACGAGCTGGGCCTGCCGAAGACCAAGAAGAACAAGACCGGGTACACCACCGACGCCGAGGCGCTCACCTCGCTGCTGGCCTCCACCGGTCACCCGTTCCTCGAGCACCTGCTCCGGCACCGGGACGTCACCCGGCTGCGCACCGTCATCGACGGGCTGATCCCGATGGTCGACGACGCCGGGCGGATCCACACCACCTACCAGCAGACGATCGCGGCCACCGGCCGGCTCAGCTCCACCGACCCCAACCTGCAGAACATCCCGATCCGCAGCGCCGAGGGTCGGCGGATCCGGCAGGCGTTCGTGGTCGGCCCGGGCTACGAGTCGCTGATGACCGCCGACTACAGCCAGATCGAGATGCGGATCATGGCCCACCTCTCCGAGGACGCGGGCCTGATCGAGGCGTTCACCTCGGGGGAGGACCTGCACTCCTTCGTCGCCTCCCGGGCGTTCGGCATCCCGATCGAGCAGGTCGACCCGGAGATGCGCCGCCGGATCAAGGCGATGAGCTACGGCCTGGCCTACGGCCTGTCCGCCTACGGGCTGGCCCAGCAGCTGCGGATCACCCCGGAGGAGGCGCGCGCGCAGATGCACGCCTACTTCGAGCGGTTCGGCGGCATCCGCGACTACCTGGACGGCGTGGTGGACGACGCCCGGCAGACCGGCTACACCGAGACCACGCTGGGCCGGCGCCGGTACCTGCCCGACCTGACCAGCGACAACCGGCAGCGCCGGGAGATGGCCGAGCGGATGGCGCTCAACGCCCCGATCCAGGGCTCGGCCGCCGACGTCATCAAGGTCGCCATGCTCGGCGTGGAGCGGGCGATCGAGGCCGAGGGGCTGAGTTCGCGGATGCTGCTGCAGGTCCACGACGAGCTCGTGCTCGAGGTGGCCCCAGGGGAGCGGGAGCAGCTGGAGGCCCTGGTGCGCCGGGAGATGGCCGGCGCGGCGCAGCTCTCGGTGGCGCTGGAGGTCTCGGTGGGGGTCGGCGCCAGCTGGGACGCCGCCGCCCACTGACGCATCAGGCCGGGGCGGCGGCCAGCGGGAACTCGGCGACGGGGTGCCAGGAGCCGGGTTCCCGCGAGCCGGCAAACAGGCTCACCGTGGCGACCCGCGACCGGATCGGCAGGTGCTCCCGGACCGCCTCCTCGACGGTGCGCAGACCGGCCTCGTCACCCAGACGCCGTTCGGCGACCGACAGGTGCGGGCTGGGGTCGGTGCCGTGCGCCCCGAGGTAGGGCGGGTGGTCGGGGAAGGCGTCGACGACGGCGGCGGTGAGCCGGCGGAACGGCTCCTCGTCGGCCGGGGCCAGCCACAGCACCTCCTCGCCGAACCAGGCGGTGCGGTCGAGTTCGCAGTCGAAGGCCGGCTGCCCGGCGACCGCGCGGGCCAGTCCGGCGAGCACGCCGTCGTCCACCTGGTTGGGCGGCACGAACGGGTAGACGACGGTGACGTGCGCCGGCACCCCCCAGGACGCCGACACGTCGAACTGGCGCCGGTGGTCACCGACCACCGGCTCGGCCTCGGGCAGCAGCACCAGGACGGCGGTCTCCGTGGCGCCCTCCAGTGCCCGGCAGGCGGCGTCGTCCACGGTCGGGTGGGGGGTGTCGTCCAGGGTGGGCGCCTGGTCGGTCAGCTCGTCCATGCGGTCTCCTCCGGTCGATCGGGCAGCTCGCAGACCAGCACGAGCGTGCCCGGGACGAGCGCTCCCCGCTCGGGGGACCACTGCCCCCAGGTCTGACTGCGCCCCGGGGTCCACTCTGGCTCCACCAGGTCACGCAGCACCAGGCCCGCGCCGACGACCGCGCGCACCCAGTCGCCGACCGTGCGGTGGTGCTCGACGTAGACCGTCCGCCCGGCGCCGTCGGTCTCCACGTAGGGAGTGCGGTCGAAGTAGGAGGAGACGACCCGCAGGTCCTCCGGGTCGGGGGAGTCCGGCATCGGCCAGCGCATCGGGTGGTTCACCGAGGCGACGAAGCGCCCGCCCGGCCGGAGCACCCGGGCGACCTCGGTGAGCACCGCCTGCGCGTCGGCGACGAACGGCAGTCCGCCGAAGGCCGAGCACGCCAGGTCGACGCTGTCGGTGGCCAGCGGCAGGGCACCGGCGTCGGCCTGCAGCAGCGGCACCGCCAGGCCGGTGGCCCGGTTCAGCTCCGCGGCCCGGGCGAGCATCCCGCCGGAGACGTCCAGTGCGACCGGGTCGGCGCCGGCCCCGCGCAGCCACCGGGAGCAGGGCGCCGAACCGCACCCGATCTCCAGCACCCGCCGGCCGGTGACGTCACCGAGCAGGTGCGCGTCGGCCTCGCGGAGCCCCTCGGGGCACCACAGGAAGTCGGCGTCGCCCAGGTCGGTGCCGTGCTCGGCGAGGTAGGCCGGCGCGGCCGCGTCCCACCAGCCCCGGTTGGCCCGGGCGGACTCGGCCTGGCCGACCGGGCGGCGGGTGACGTCGCCGGCCGCCGGGTAGCCGTCGGCGGCCAGGGGGAGGGGAGCGGAGCGGGGCTCCGGGGCGGGGTCCATGGCGCGCCGATCGTGACACGCCGGAGCGCGGCACACCGCCCGGACCCGTGGTGGACCTGCCCAGTCGCCGTCCGTACCATGGGGAATTGCGCCAGAGGTCTGTGGTGTTGTCCTCCTCACCAGGAGGGCGCGCACACCGTCGCCCCCTGTTCGTACCGCCCGCGGCCGCCTGGTCACGGGTTCCCCTGTCCCTTCGCACCCCCCGTCCGGAGCACTCGACCACATGACCTCCACCCAGGTCCGTCCCGACAGCACCCCGCAGATCGCGGTCAACGACATCGGCACCGCCGAGGACTTCCTCGCCGCGATCGACCAGACCATCAAGTACTTCAACGACGGCGACATCGTCGAAGGCGTGATCGTCAAGGTCGACCGGGACGAGGTGCTGCTGGACATCGGCTACAAGACCGAGGGCGTCATCCCCTCGCGCGAGCTGTCCATCAAGCACGACGTCGACCCGACCGAGGTCGTCAACGTCGGCGACGAGGTGGAAGCCCTCGTCCTCCAGAAGGAGGACAAGGAAGGCCGTCTCATCCTGTCCAAGAAGCGCGCGCAGTACGAGCGCGCCTGGGGCACGATCGAGGCGAAGAAGGAAGCCGACGAGGTCGTCACCGGCACCGTCATCGAGGTCGTCAAGGGCGGCCTGATCCTCGACATCGGCCTGCGCGGGTTCCTCCCCGCCTCGCTGGTCGAGATGCGTCGCGTCCGCGACCTGCAGCCCTACGTGGGCCGCGAGCTCGAGGCGAAGATCATCGAGCTGGACAAGAACCGCAACAACGTGGTCCTGTCCCGCCGTCAGTGGCTGGAGCAGACCCAGTCCGAGGTGCGCAGCGAGTTCCTCAACAAGCTCGCCAAGGGCCAGGTCCGCACCGGCGTCGTCTCCTCGATCGTCAACTTCGGCGCGTTCGTCGACCTGGGTGGCGTGGACGGCCTGGTGCACGTCTCCGAGCTGTCCTGGAAGCACATCGACCACCCGTCCGAGGTCGTCGAGGTCGGCCAGGAGGTCACCGTCGAGGTCCTCGACGTCGACCTGGACCGTGAGCGGGTCTCGCTGTCGCTGAAGGCGACGCAGGAGGACCCGTGGCGTCAGTTCGCCCGGACCCACCAGATCGGCCAGGTCGTGCCCGGCAAGGTCACCAAGCTGGTGCCCTTCGGTGCGTTCGTCCGGGTCGACGAGGGCATCGAGGGCCTGGTCCACATCTCCGAGCTGGCCGAGCGCCACGTGGAGATCCCGGAGCAGGTCGTGCAGGTCGGCGACGAGATCCTGGTCAAGGTCATCGACATCGACCTGGACCGCCGCCGGATCTCGCTGTCCCTCAAGCAGGCCAACGAGGGCGTCGTCGGCGACGACGACCAGTTCGACCCGGCCGCCTACGGCATGGCCGCGTCCTACGATGAGCAGGGCAACTACATCTACCCCGAGGGCTTCGACGCCGAGACCGGCGAGTGGCTCGAGGGCTACGACGAGGCCCGCGAGACGTGGGAGAAGCAGTACGCCGAGGCCCAGGCCCGCTTCGAGGCGCACCGCAAGCAGATCGCCGCGGCGAAGGAGGCCGACGCCGAGGCCGCTGCCGGCGGCAGCTACTCCAGCGCCGCCGAGCCGGAGGGCGACACCGCCTCCACCGTCGGTGGCGGCGGTGGCGGGGGCACCCTCGCCTCCGACGAGGCGCTGGCCGCGCTGCGGGCGAAGCTCGCCGGCGGGGAGTGACCTCCCGGTTCTGCTGAGCAGCACCTGAACAGTGCGCCGTCCACCCTCCGGGGTGGGCGGCGCACTGTCGTTCCCGGCCCCGATCCCCGCCCCGCCCGCCTTGGATCAGCTCAGCTGATCGTGCGTGCTCCTGGCTCGGGGGAGGGGCCGCAGTACGGGACGGCGGGCGCGGCTCGGTCCGGACATGACGACGGCCCCGCCGACCGGATGATGGTCGACGGGGCCGTCGTCGGTGAGCGTGCGGGCCGGTGTCCGGTCGTCCCTGACCGGATCAGCGCGAGGTCTGCCGTGACCTGGCTGCCGTGGGTCGCACGCCGAGCGGGCGGGGCGCCGCTCCGAGGTGCAGAGGCTGGGGCTCAGAGGCTGAGGATGATCGCGAACGCGGTGCGGGGGCGGCCGCCGGCGTTGGCCAGGAAGTCCCAGGTGTGACGGCCGGAGGCGACGGTGGGCAGCAGGGCCCGGAGGAAGGACGAGGTCCGACGCTGCGGCAGCCGCTCGCGGACGCCCGGCAGCTCGGAGCAACGGACACCGCCGGGGACGTCGATGCGGTGACGGCCACGGCGGGAGGTGCCGTGGGCCGACTGCTGGCCGTCGAGCGTGCTGCGGGACATGGTCACTGCCTCTCTCCTGTGGCGGGGGAAGTCCACCGGGACGAAAGGTAGGTCCTGTGACTGCTGTGACTGGTGAGGCACGCCGGGCGGCGCTCCGCGTTACCTCTCTGTGACCAACGGGCGCCCGGGTCACTAGGGTCGCCGGTGTGCTGAGGATCGGGCTGACCGGTGGCATCGGATCGGGCAAGAGCACGGTGGCCTCGCTGCTGGCCGAGCGCGGTGCGCTCGTGATCGACGCCGACCGGCTGGCCCGGGAGGTGGTCGCGCCGGGCACGCCGGGACTGGCCGAGGTCGTTGCTGCCTTCGGTGAGGGCGTGCTGGCCGCCGACGGCTCGCTCGACCGGCCGGCGCTGGCGTCGATCGTGTTCAGCGACCCCGCGGCGCGGGCCCGGCTGGACGGGATCGTCCACCCCCGGGTGCGTGCCCGCGCCGCTGAGCTGGTCGCTGCGGCGCCGGAGGACGCCGTCGTGGTCCAGGACGTCCCCCTGCTGGTCGAGACCGGTCAGGCCGGCTCCCACGACCTCGTCCTGGTCGTCGAGGCGCCGGTGGACACCCGGGTGTCCCGGCTGGTCGAGCGCGGGCTCACCGAGGACGACGCCCGGGCGCGGATCGCCAGCCAGGCCACCGACGAGCAGCGGCGCGCGGTCGCCGACGTCGTGCTGTCCAACGACGGCGACCCGGCGGCGCTGGCCGGCCAGGTGGAGCGCTTCTGGGCCGAGCGCGTGGCGTCGCCGGCGGGCTGAGCCCGGGACCGATGAGTCCGCGCGACCGGGAGGGTCTGTGCTGCGTTCCCCCGTGCGGGCAGCCGGCCCGCCGATCCGAGAGGACGCGCCATGACCCAGAAGATCGTCCCCAGCCTCTGGTTCGACACCCAGGCAGAGGAGGCGGCGAACTACTACATCGACGTGTTCGGGGACGGGCGCATCGTGTCCACCGCCCGGTACCCCGAGGGCGCGCCCGGCCCGGCCGGCGCGGTGATGAGCGTGGAGTTCGAGGTGGCCGGCATCCGGCTGGACGGGATCAACGGCGGGCCGCAGTTCCCGTTCACCGAGGCGGTGTCCCTGCAGGTGAACTGCGCCGACCAGGCCGAGGTCGACCGGCTGTGGGACCGGTTCGTCGGCGACGGGGGCACGGAGAGCCAGTGCGGCTGGCTGAAGGACCGCTACGGGCTCAGCTGGCAGATCATCCCGGCGGGCACGGCCGAGGTGTTCGCCGACCCCGATCCGGCGCGGGCCCAGCGGGCCGTGCAGGCGATGCTGGGCATGACCAAGCTGGACGTCGCGGCGCTGCGCGCCGCGGCTGACGGGGTGCCGGTCGGCTGATCGGGCCGCGATGCGGATCCCGCGGCTGAACGCGGAGAGGCCCCCAGGTCAGCTGACCTGGGGGCCTCTCCGGCTGGTGGGCGATACTGGGATCGAACCAGTGACCTCTTCCGTGTCAGGGAAGCGCTCTACCGCTGAGCCAATCGCCCGTTCCGGCCCGCTGGCCGGATCCGCCTCCCCCGTCGACTCACCGCAGGGGTGGCGCCGAGGTGGAGACGGGATTTGAACCCGTGTAGACGGCTTTGCAGGCCGTTGCCTCGCCTCTCGGCCACTCCACCGCACGCCGGGCGCCGGTCTACGACCAGCGCCCGGGAGTTCCGAGCGGACGACGGGATTCGAACCCGCGACCCTCACCTTGGCAAGGTGATGCTCTACCACTGAGCCACGTCCGCGTGCTGTTGCGTACTGCGCTGTGCAACGGGAAGAACTCTAACCGATGCCCTCAGGGGGTCCAAACCCGGGGGGTACCCGGGGTGTCGCGCAGGGGTGTCCGCCCAGGTCAGCGGCCTGCGGGACGACCTCGCGGGTCACAGTGCGGTGGGGTTGTCGGTGCCGCCGCGGAGCAGCTCGGACAGCTCCTCGTCGACCGAGGAGGCGTCGCTCTCCGTGCCCGTGGGCACCAGCAGCTCGCTCTCGCGCAGGAAGTCGCCCACGGCGGCGGCCGACAGCTCGAACAGCGCCTCGCCGGAGGGCGCCCGCAGCTGCAGGAAGAGCACGTCGAGCCCGCCGCGGGCCGGCCAGAGCCGGACGTCGCCGTCGCCGACGGGCGCCGTGAGCCCGGCGCGCAGCAACTCCCGGCTGAGCAGCCACTCGACGCCGTCGTCCTCCGCGTCGTCGAGGACCTCGTCGTCGATCAGGTCACCGGCGGGCAGCTCGTCCGCGAGGGCCTCGGCGAGGGCGTCGGCCGGGTCGTCGCCGGCGTCGCCGAACCGGATCCGCACGGCGAAGGGGTCGGCGGAGTCGTAGACCAGCGCCGCCGGAACCGCCGTCCAGGACTGCGGGCCGACCAGGTGGAGGGTCGTTCGAGCCGTGCAGCCGGACCTCGGGAAGCGCGCCATGTCCTTCACAACGACCAACCGTGGGGGAGGTGACGCCCCCCTGCGGCGTGTCGCACCCCATCCGTCCCGCCAGTCACACCCGCCCCATGCGACCACCCGAACGGGTGTCCGGCGCGGACCGGTGAACCGGTGGCGGGGGAGCGGGCGAACCCTCCATGTGACCATGGGCCTCGTGAGCCGACCGCTGCGCCGCCCGGACGACGGTGCGGCCGACCGGCAGCTGCTCCAGCGGATGGTCGCGGGTGACCGGACGGCGGTCGAGGACCTGTTCGAGCGGTTCCGCCGGCCGGCGTTCGCGCTGGCCCGCCGGGTGATCGCCGACGACGTCCTGGCCGAGGACGTGCTGCAGGACGTGTTCCTCACCGTCTGGCGGGACCCGGGCGCCTTCGACGGCAGCCGGGGAACGGTCGCCTCCTGGCTGCTGGCCATGGTCCACCACAAGGCGGTCGACGCCGTGCGCCGCGAGGAGTCGCACCGCCGTCGGCAGGCCCGGGCGGAGGACGAGCTGGCCCTGGCGGCGCCGGTCGCGGTCTCCGACGTCGCCGACGAGGCGGCGGACCGGGTCGCCGCGGCGCGCGTGCGCACCGCGCTGCAGTCGCTGCCGGACTCCCAGCGGGAGGCGCTGACGCTGGCCTACTACGGCGGGTACACCCAGCGGGAGGTCGCTGCGCTCACCGGCGCCCCCCTGGGCACGGTGAAGACGCGCATGCTCGCCGGCATGCGCCGGCTCAAGGACGCGCTGGGCACCGGTGTGCCCGGCGGCACGACCGCAGACGGGACCTCGCGATGACCGACCCCGCAGCCCCGGGCACCGCTCCCGGCGACGACCACCGGGCGTGGGACGAACTCGCCGTCGGCTGGGCCCTGCACGCCCTGGAGCCCGAGGACGAGGACCGGTTCGCCGCCCACCTGCCCAGCTGCGCCCGGTGCGCACGGACCGTCGCCGACACCCAGCAGGTGATGGGGGCGCTGGCCGCCGACCTGCCCGCAGCCGAGCCCTCCGACGGCCTCCGGGACCGGCTCCGGGTCGCGGTCGAGGAGACCGAGCAGGTCCGCCGTCCCGAGCCGCCCCCCGCGCAGCAGCCGGCGGCTCCTGCCGACCGGGCGCTCCCGGCGGCCGCGCGGACCGGCGACCGCCCGGCCGGCGGCGGCCTGGACCTGGTGGCGCCGCGGCGTCGGGGCGAGCCCGACCTCCGGCCGGCCTGGCGCCGGGTGCTCCCCACCGCCCTCGTGGCCGCGGGCGTGGCGGCGGTGCTGGCGCTGGGTGCCTGGAACGTCGTCCTGGCCGGTGACCGGGACGACGCCCGGGCGCTGGCCGCCCAGCGGTCGGAGGTGCTCGAGGAGCTGCTGGTCCCGGGGCGGGCGACCATCGCGCCGCTGACCGAGGAGGACGGCCGGCAGGTCGCCACCGTGGTCGCCCGGGACGGGCAGGTGCAGGTGCTCTCCACCGGCCTGGCACCGAACGACACCGCGGACAGCACCTACGTCGTCTGGGGGGTGTCCGACGGCTCTCCGGTGGCCATCGGGGAGTTCGACGTCGTTTCCCCACGGATGGAGCTGCTTTCCGTAGGCTCTGCGGCGGCCGGGCTGGACGAGTACGGCGCCTACGCCGTCAGCATCGAACCCGGCCGGCAGGCTCCGGCGGAACCCACGGAGATCGTCGCGAAGGGGCAGGTGACGAGCTGAGCGGTCAGGACGCGATGACGGCACCCGGCGAGCACGACGACCGCCACCAGGAGCGCGTCGCCGAGCGGCGGGAGCGGTTCGCCGACGACGGCGTGCACAGCCTGCGCGAGCGGGTCGCGGAGAGCGCCTGGCGGCGGCGCATCGCGGCCCGGCGCACCCTGGACGCCCCCTACCGGGTGGGGGTGGGGATCGTCGGCGGGCTGGTCGTCGCGGTGGGGGTCGTCACCATCCCGCTCCCCGGGCCCGGCTGGCTGACCGTCATCGCCGGGCTGTTCGTGCTCGCCTCGGAGTTCACCTGGGCAGAGCGGCTGCTGCAGTTCACCCGCCATCACGTGGGTCGCTGGACCACCTGGCTGACCCGGCAGCCGATCTGGGTGCGGCTGTCGTTCGCCCTGCTCACCGCCGCGTTCGTCTACGCGGTGCTGTGCGTGACCCTGCACGTGATGGGCGTTCCGGGGTGGGTCCCGGGGTGGGTGCCACTCTGGCGCTGAGCGTCTGGCAGAATCATCGGCGTCCGGGCGATTGGCTCAGTGGTAGAGCGCTTCGTTCACACCGAAGAGGTCACTGGTTCGAACCCAGTATCGCCCACCGGATGCGGCCCCCGACCTGATCAGGTCGGGGGCCGTCGTCGTCCCGGGGCCCGGGACGCTTGGTGGCACGATGCCGACGTGACCCTCCCCGGTGGCCCCGACCTGTTCACCCTGCGCGCGTGGCTGAGCGTGGAGCGGGCGCTGGAGGAGGGGCAGCCGGTCGACGACGCGGTGGCCTTCCTGCAGGACACCGCCGGCGCCGTCTTCGGGCCGGCCGTCGCCGGCCGGGTCTCGGCGTTCCTGGCGGCGCAGCCCGACGGCGGCGACCTGGGCGCGCTCCTGGCCGACGACGACCGCCTCGCCGAGCTGCTGGCGCTGCTGCAGGCGGAGGACGCGGCGGGGGAGGGGCCCCCGCGGGCCGAGGTGGTGTGGTCGGCGAGCTCGCCGCGGCGCACCCGGGAGCAGTTCCGCCGGGCGGGGCAGGTGCAGCGGCGGGCGGTCGGGATGCTGCAGGTGCGGCGGCCGGACGTCGCCGGTGAGCGCAGCCGCCGGCGCTGACGGCGCGGCCCGCCGATCGCGGGGACCATGGGCCGGGTGCAACCCGATCGCGCGGCGCGGCGCGCCGCGGCGCTGGTGCGGGACGGCGCTACCTGCGTCTGGTGCGGGCGGTCCTTCTCCGCCCTGGTGCGCCCCACCACCGAGCACCTGGTGCCCCGGGTCAAGGGCGGCCCGTCGTGGGCGGAGAACGAGGTCGCTGCCTGCGGCCGGTGCAACGGTGCCCGCGGCCACGTCGGGCCGGTCGACTGGCTGGCGGAGTGCCGCCGGCGGGGCTGGGAGCCGGACGAGGAGCGGCTGGTCCGGGTCCTCGGTTCGCTCGCCGAGGCGATCGCCCGGCGGGGCGGGCAGCGCCGGGCGCGGCCCTACCTGGACGCCCAGCTGCGCCGGCTGCGCCGCCAGGGGAGCGCCGCGTAGCGTCCCGGGCATGGGTGACGGGAGCTCGGCGAACGTGGTGGGCAGCGTGGGTCAGGTGTCGGTGTACCCGGTGAAGTCGCTGGCCGGCCGGACGGTCGCCGAGGCGGAGGTCGACGCGGCCGGGCTGCGCGGTGACCGCGCCTGGTCGGTGGTCGACGCGGACACCGGGGAGCGCGTCACGGTGAAGACCACGCCGCAGCTGCGCGAGGTCGTCGCCACCGGGGACGCCGAGGCCGACACGATCACGCTGACCGAGGTGCTGGGCCGGCCGGTGCGGCTGGCGGCCTCGGGGGCCGGCCCGCAGGTCGACGCCGCCGCCGTGCACCTGGTGTCCCGCGAGGCGATCGACCGCGCCGAGGCCGGGGAGGTCCCCGAGGGCTGCTCGGCCGACGACCCGCGGGCCAACCTCCTGCTGCACCTGCCCGCTGCCGACGAGCGGAGCTGGGTCGGCCGGCGGGTGCGGGTCGGCGAGGCCGTGCTGGACGTGGTCCGCACCCCGAAGCACTGCCTGGGCGTGTACGCGGAGGTGGTCACCCCCGGCCGGGTCGCCGCGGGCGACCCGGTCGAGCTGCTGGACTGAGCCCGCGCGCCGGGCCCGGGGACGGGCGCCCGGTCGCTAGGGTGCGCCGCGTGCGCGGTGGACGGGGACTGGTGCTGGCCACGGGCTCGGCCCTGACGCTGCTGGCGCTGACGGCCGGGTGCGGCGCCGGCGAGCCCGGGACGGCGGACGCCACCAACGCCGCGCCGTCGTCGGCGCCGTCCACGGCACCCACCCCGGCGGCCCCCGAGCCGCCGGACTCCTTCACCCTGGTCGCCACCGGGGACGTGCTGGTGCACCAGGGCCGCGCCCTCACCCGCGGCGCCCAGCAGCCGGACGGCTCCTGGGACTTCTCCGCCGTGTTCGCACCGGTCGCCCCGGTGCTGCAGGCCGCGGACCTGGCCATCTGCCACCTGGAGACGCCGGTCGCGCCGGCCGGGGGGCCGTACTCGGGCTACCCGGCCTTCGCCGTGCAGCCCGAGATCGTCGACGCGCTGGCGGGGGCCGGGTACGACCTGTGCTCCACCGCCTCGAACCACTCGCTGGACGCCGGGTTCGCCGGGCTGGTCCGCACCCTGGACACCCTGGACGCCGCGGGGATCGCGCACACCGGCACCCACCGCACGGCGGGGGAGGCCCCGACCGTCGTGGACGTGGGGGGCGTGCGGGTCGGGCACGTGGCGACGACGTTCTCGCTCAACGGGGTGCCGCTGCCGGCCGACGCGCCCTTCGCCGTCGACACCTTCGACGTGCCCGACGTCAGCGGGGTGCTCGCCGACGCCGCCGCCGCCCGGGCGGCGGGCGCGGAGGTGGTGGTGGCCAGCGTGCACTGCTGCGCCGAGTACGACTCCGCGCCGCTCCCGGCCCAGGAGGAGGCGGTGCGCACCCTGCTGGCCTCGCCCGACGTCGACCTGGTGCTCGGCCACCACGCACACGTCGTCCAGCCCTTCGAGCAGATCGACGGTGAATGGGCGGCGTACGGCCTGGGCAACCACCTCGCCGAGCACGCCACCCGCGGCCACGACACCGAGGACTCGGTCATCGCCCGGTTCACCTTCACCCGCGGCGCGGACGGCCGGTTCACCGTGGTCCGGGCCGAGGCGGTGCCGGTGCGGATCCAGCTGGGCGCCGACGCCGTCACCCTGGTGCCGGCCGACCCGGTCAGCACCGCCCGGATCAGCGCGGTGCTCGACGCCCGCGGCGCCGTCGCCGACGGCCTCCGGATCGTCACCGGGTGAACCGGACAGGGCCGGTGGCGCACTAGGCTCAAGGTCCCGGCCGACCGGCCGGACCGCGCCGACCCCCAGGAGCTCGAGTGTCCGCCCCGCCCTCCCCGACCGCCGTCACCCCGATCCGGGTCCCGGCCGGGACGACGGCGCTGCAGGCGCTCAAGGACGCCGGGGTGGCGCTGAAGGGCGCCGACGCCGCCGTCGTCGTCCGGGACGTGGCCACCGGTGACCTCAAGGACCTGGCCTGGACCCCGGAGGTCGACGCCGAGGTCGAGCCGGTGCCGGCCTCCAGCGACGACGGGCGCGCGGTGATCCGGCACTCCACCGCGCACGTGCTCGCCCAGGCGGTGCAGGACCTGTTCCCGGGCACCCGGCTGGGCATCGGCCCGCCGGTGGAGAACGGCTTCTACTACGACTTCGACCCCGAGCGGCCGTTCACCCCGGAGGACCTGCAGGCGCTGGAGAAGCGCATGCAGGCGATCGTCAAGCAGGGCCAGCACTTCCGCCGCCGGGAGATCGGCGACGACGCCGCGCACGCCGAGCTCGCGCACGAGCCGTTCAAGCTGGAGCTGATCGGGCTCAAGGGCGGCGCCGGGGACGACGGCGCGGACGACGGCGCCTCGGTGGAGGTGGGCGGCGCGCAGCTGACCATGTACGACAACCTCGACCCGCGCACCGGCGAGCGGGTGTGGACCGATCTGTGCCGTGGGCCGCACGTGCCGCGCACCAGCAGCATCCCGGCGTTCTCCCTCACCCGCAGCGCCGCCGCCTACTGGCGGGGCAGCGAGAAGAACCCCCAGCTGCAGCGGGTGTACGGCACCGCCTGGGAGAGCAAGGACGCGCACAAGGCGTACCTGGAGCAGCTCGCCGAGGCCGAGCGCCGTGACCACCGCCGGCTCGGCGTCGAGCTGGACCTGTTCAGCTTCCCCGACGAGATCGGCTCCGGCCTGGTGGTCTTCCACCCCAAGGGCGGGGTGGTGAAGCGGGAGATGGAGGACTACGTCCGCCGCCGGCACATCGAGGAGGGGTTCGACTACGTCGGCACCCCGCACATCAGCAAGGGCGGGCTGTTCGAGACCTCGGGTCACCTGCCGTACTACGAGGACACCATGTTCCCGGCCATGGACCTGGAGAACTCGAAGTACTACCTCAAGGCCATGAACTGCCCGATGCACAACCTGATCTTCCGGTCGCGCGGGCGGTCCTACCGGGAGCTCCCGCTGCGGTTCTTCGAGTTCGGCTCGGTGTACCGCTACGAGAAGTCCGGCGTCGTGCACGGCCTGACCCGGGTCCGCGGGCTGACCCAGGACGACTCGCACAGCTACGTCACCCCCGAGCAGGCGCCGGGGGAGATCCGGCACCTGCTGGCGTTCGTGCTGGGGCTGCTGCGCGACTTCGGCCTGGACGACTACTACCTGGAGCTGTCCACCCGCGGGGAGTCGGAGAAGTTCATCGGCTCCGACGAGGAGTGGGCCGTCGCCACCGCGGTGCTGGAGGAGGCGGCGCGGGAGACCGGTCTGGAGCTGGTGCCCGACCCGGGCGGCGCCGCGTTCTACGGCCCGAAGATCTCCGTCCAGGCCCGCGACGCGATCGGCCGCACCTGGCAGATGTCGACCATCCAGTACGACTTCAACCAGCCGGCCCGGTTCGGTCTGGAGTTCAGCGCCGCCGACGGCACCCGGCAGCAGCCGGTGATGATCCACTCGGCGAAGTTCGGCTCGATCGAGCGGTTCTTCGGCGTCCTCACCGAGCACTACGCCGGCGCGTTCCCCGCCTGGCTGGCGCCGGTCCAGGTGGTCGGCATCCCGATCACCGACGAGCAGGTGCCCTACCTGACCGACGTGGCCCGGCAGCTGCGGGACCGGGGCATCCGGGTGGAGATCGACGACTCCGACGACCGGATGCAGAAGAAGATCCGCACCGCCAGCAAGCAGAAGATCCCGTTCGTGCTCCTCGCCGGGGCCACCGATGCCGAGGCGGGAGCGGTCTCGTTCCGCTACCGCGACGGCTCGCAGCGCAACGGGGTCCCGGTCGCCGAGGCCGTGGAGCAGGTCGTGGCCTGGGTCGCCGCCCGCACCAACACCGACCCGACGGCGGCCGAGACTGCCGGCGAGCCCGTGGCTGCCGGATGACCGACGCCCAGGAGGAGCTGCGGATCCCCGTCGTCAACGACGACGGGGGGCCCTCGGCCGGGTTCGAGCACCTGTGGACCCCGTACCGGATGGCCTACATCCGCGGGGAGAACAAGCCGGTCACCAGCACCGCCGAGGACTGCCCGTTCGACCGGATCCCCGGCCTGGGCGACGAGGAGGGCCTCGTCGTCGCCCGCGGGGAGACCGTCTACGCGGTGCTCAACCTCTACCCGTACAACGCCGGGCACCTGATGGTCGTGCCGTACCGGCACGTGCCCGACTACACCGACCTCACCGCCGCGGAGGTCGCCGAGCTGGGCGCGTTCACCCAGACGGCGATGCGGGTGGTGCGGTCGGTGAGCGGCGCCCACGGGTTCAACGTCGGGATGAACCAGGGCGCGATCGCCGGGGCCGGCATCGCCGACCACCTGCACCAGCACGTCGTGCCCCGGTGGGGCGGGGACACCAACTTCATGCCGGTGGTCGGGCTCACCCGGGTGCTGCCGCAGGTGCTCACCGAGACCCGCCGGCTGCTCGCCGACGCCTGGCCGGCGGGCACGCCGGCCGGTACGGGGGCCTGAGTGCTCGGGGTCAACCTGCGCCCGGCCGTCGCCCGCTTCTGGGCGCCGGTGGTGCGCGGTCTCGTACGGGCCGGGGTGACCGCCGACGCGGTCACCGCCACCGGCACGCTCGGCGCCGTCGCCGCGGCGGTCTTCATGATCGGCAACGGGTGGCTGTTCTGGGGTGCGGCCACCGTCACCGTCTTCGTCCTGCTCGACATGCTCGACGGGGCGCTGGCCCGCGCCCGCGGCGGCGGGTCGGTGTTCGGCGCGGTGCTGGACTCCACCGGCGACCGTGCTGCTGACGCGGCGATCTTCGCCGGCCTGGCGTGGTGGTACTCGGGCGCCGGTGACAACCGGCTGCTGGTGCTGCTCGCGCTGATCTGCCTGGTGCTCGGCATCCTCACCTCCTACGTCAAGGCCCGGGCCGAGGGCGTGGGCCTGACCTGTGACGTCGGGATCGTGGAGCGCACCGAGCGGCTGATCCTGGTCCTGGTCGGCACCGGCTTCACCGGCCTGGGCATCCCCTACGCGGTGCACGTCGCGCTCTGGCTGCTGCTGGTCGGCAGCGCGATCACCGTGGCCCAGCGGTTCGCCGAGGTGCACCGCCAGTCCCGCGGCCGGACGCTGCCGGCGGCTCCCCGGCCGGCGCCGGACCCGACCTCGGCCGCCGACCCGGCGCCGTGAGCCCCGGCCGGGTCGACGCACTGCGCGACCGGCTGACCGACAGCGGGTACGCGGCGGGCTGGCGCGCCGTCCGACTGCTGCCCGGGCCGGTGGCCGCCGCGGCGTTCCGGGCCGGTGGGTCCTGGGCCGCGTCCCGCAACGGGCGGGGTGTGCGCCAGCTGCGCGCCAACCTGCGGGTCGTCACCGGCCTCGACGGCCGGGACCTGGACGAGCTCACCCGCCGGGCGATGCGCTCCTACGCGCGCTACTGGCAGGAGGCGTTCCGGCTGCCGGCGATGGGCACCGAGCAGGTGCTCGCCGGGGCCACGATGGACGGGCGAGAGCACCTGGAGCGGGTGGGCGCCGAGGGGCGGGGTGCGGTCATCGCCCTGCCGCACAGCGGCAACTGGGACGTGGCCGGGGTGTGGCTGATCGACTGGCTGGGCGGCCCGTTCGCCACGGTCGCCGAGCGGCTGCGGCCGGAGTCGCTGTACCGGCGCTTCGTCGACTACCGGGAGGGGCTGGGCATGCGGATCCTGCCGCTGACCGGCGGGGAGCGGCCGGCGTCGGCGGTGCTGCGCGAGTGGCTCGCCGGCGGCGGCACCGCCTGCCTGCTGGTCGACCGCGACCTCTCCGGCGACGGCGTGCCGGTCGAGTTCTTCGGCCGGTCCACCACCATGCCCGGCGGCCCCGCGCTGCTCGCGGCGCAGACCGGGGCGGCCCTGCTGCCGGCGGTCTGCCAGTTCGACGGTGCCGGCTGGCGCTTCGTCGTCCACCCCGAGGTCCCGGTCGACGGCCCCGGCCGGCTGCGGAACCGGGTGGGTGCCGCCATGCAGCAGGTGGCCACCGCGTTCGCCGGCACCATCGCGGAGCGGCCCGAGGACTGGCACGTGCTGGGCCGGATCTGGCCCGACGTCGGCCCCGACCCGGTGGACCCGGGGAGCCGCTGATGCGCATCGGCCTGGTGTGCCCCTACTCGTGGGACGTGCCCGGCGGGGTCCAGTACCACGTGCGCGACCTCGCCGAGACGCTGCGCGGGCTGGGGCACCACGTCGAGGTGCTCACCCCCGCCGAGCACGAGGAGAACCTGCCGGCCGAGCACGTGACCTGGGCCGGCCGTGCGGTGCCGGTGCCCTACAACGGCTCGATGGCCAGCGTGTCCTTCGGGCTGGTATCCGCAGCCCGGGCCCGCCGCTGGCTGCGCGAGGGGCGGTTCGACGTCGTGCACGTCCACGAGCCGGCCTCGGTCTCGCTGTCGCTGCTCGTGTGCATCATCGCGCAGGGGCCGATCGTCGCGACGTTCCACGCGGCGACCACGCGCTCCAAGGTGCTCGCGGCGCTCGGGCCCTGGGCCCGGCCCTGGCTGGAGAAGGTGGACGGCCGGATCGCGGTCTCCGACTTCGCCCGCCGCGTCCAGGTCGAGCACCTCGGTGGCGACGCCGTGGTCATCCCCAACGGGGTGCACGTGCCGGCCTTCGCCGAGGGGCCCTCGCTGCCCGGTCACCGGCGCGGTGCGGGCGGCCCCACGATCGGTTTCCTGGGTCGCTACGACGAGCCCCGCAAGGGGCTGCCGGTGCTGCTGGAGGCGATGCGGACCGTGGTGGCCACCCACCCCGGTGCCCAGCTGCTGATCGCCGGCCGCGGCGACCCCGCGGAGCTCACCGAGCTCGTGGGGGAGGAGCTCCGCCCGCACGTCACGCTGCTCGGGGAGGTCGACGAGCCGGGCAAGGCGGCGTTCCTGCGGTCCATCGACGTCTACTGCGCGCCGAACCTGATGGGGGAGTCCTTCGGGGTGATCCTGCTCGAGGCGATGGCCGCCGGCGCGCCGGTCGTCGCCAGCGACCTCGACGCCTTCGCCCGGGTGCTCGGCGACGGCGCCGCCGGGGTGCTGGTCCGCCGCGGCGACGCCGCCGCGCTCGCCGCGGCGCTCACCGGGCTGCTGGCCGACCCGGACCGCCGCAGCGCGCTGCAGGACGCCGGACGCCGGGTCGTCGCCGGCTACGACTGGTCGGTCGTCGCGCGCCGCATCCTCGCGGTCTACGAGACGGTCGCGCCCCCCGGCGGGGCCGGGGTGACCGCCTCCACCGAGGACGACGCCGCCCTGCTCGGGCACGTCGCCGGACCACTCGGTGAACGCGCCACGGCGCCATGGGCCTTCCGCCGCCGGGTCCGCCGCTAGCCTGAGGTCCCATGACCACCGCCTGGCTGCTCCCCACCGCCGCTGTGCTGGCGGTGCTCGCGCTGGGCTGGGCGGCCTGGACGCTGACCCGGTTGCGGCGGCTGGCCGGGCGGGTCCGGCGGGCCCGCGAGGTGCTCGACGCCGCGCTGGTGCGGCGGGCGGAGCTGGCCGCGGCGCTGGCCCGCGAGCGGGCCGACGAGCTCGGACACGACCTGGCCACCGCGCTGGCCGAGGCGGCAGCGGGGGCCCGCGTGCCCACGGCCGGTGACCGCGAGGCGGCGGAGAACCGGCTGGGCGCCCTGCTCCGCCGGGTCCCGCCCGACGTGCGCCCGCCGGAGCTGCAGGACACCGGCGTGCGGGTGGGGCTGGCCCGTCGGTTCTACAACGACGCGGTGCGCGACACGCTCGTCCTGCGCCGCGGCCGGCCGGCCCGGGTGCTGCGGCTGCACCGCGGCCGCCCGTTGCCGCGGTACTTCGACATCGACGACGGCCTCGACGCGGTGCTCACCGGCCCGGGTGCCGGGGCCGCCTCCGGGGTGGGGCGGGCCCGCGGCTGAGCCGCCGTACATTGGGCCGTCCGCGTTCCACGACCTGCGAGGCCGCCCCCGTGTCCCAGCTCGATCCCCACCACCAGCCCAGCACCGGCACCGACCGGGTCAAGCGCGGCATGGCCGAGCAGCTCAAGGGCGGCGTCATCATGGACGTCGTCACCCCCGAGCAGGCCAGGATCGCCGAGGACGCCGGCGCCGTCGCCGTCATGGCGCTCGAGCGGGTCCCCGCCGACATCCGCGCCCAGGGCGGCATCGCGCGGATGAGCGACCCCGACATGGTGCAGGGGATCATCGACGCGGTCTCCATCCCGGTGATGGCCAAGGCGCGCATCGGGCACTTCGTCGAGGCGCAGGTGCTGCAGAGCCTCGGCGTCGACTACGTCGACGAGTCCGAGGTGCTCACCCCCGCCGACGAGGCCCACCACATCGACAAGCACGCGTTCACCGTGCCGTTCGTCTGCGGCGCCACCGACCTGGGCGAGGCGCTGCGGCGCATCGCCGAGGGTGCGGCGATGATCCGCTCCAAGGGCGAGGCCGGCACCGGCAACGTCGTGGAGGCCACCCGGCACATGCGCGCGCTGCGTGCGGGGATCAAGCGGCTGGGCACGCTGGACGAGACCGAGCTCTTCGTCGCGGCCAAGGAGCTGCGCGCCCCGCACGACCTGGTCGTCGAGGTGGCCCGTACCGGCAAGCTCCCGGTCGTGCTGTTCACCGCCGGCGGCATCGCCACCCCGGCCGACGCGGCGATGATGATGCAGCTGGGCGCCGAAGGGGTCTTCGTCGGCTCGGGCATCTTCAAGTCCGGTGACCCGGCGCTGCGCGCGGCCGCCATCGTGCAGGCCACCACGTTCGCCGACGACCCCGAGGTGATCGCCAAGGTCTCCCGCGGGCTGGGCGAGCCGATGGTCGGCATCAACGTGAGCACGCTGCCGGAGTCCGAGCGCTACGCCACCCGCGGCTGGTGACCGGCACCCTCCTCGGCCCCCCGGTGGTCGGCGTGCTGGCCCTGCAGGGCGACGTCCGGGAGCACCTGGCGGCGCTGACCGCCGCCGGCGCCCGGGCGGTGAGCGTCCGGCGGCCCGCGGAGCTGGCCGCCGTCGACGGGCTGGTCCTCCCGGGCGGGGAGTCCACCACCATGGCGAACCTGGCCCAGCGGTCCGGGCTGCTCGAGCCGCTGCGGGACGCCGTCCGGGCCGGGCTGCCCACCTACGGCTCCTGCGCCGGGATGATCCTGCTCGCCGACCGGGTGCTGGACGCGCCCGCGGGCCAGCAGACCATCGGCGGGCTGGACGTGACGGTGCGCCGCAACGCCTTCGGCCGCCAGGTCGACTCGTTCGAGGACGAGGTCGAGGTCGACGGCGTCGCCGGGGGTCCCGTGCACGCCGTCTTCATCCGCGCTCCGTGGGTCGAGGAGGCGGGTGCAGGCGTCGAGGTCCTCGGCCGGGTCGTGGGCGGGCCGGCCGACGGTAAGATCGTCGCCGTCCGCCAGGGATCCCTGGTGGCCACCAGCTTCCACCCCGAGCTCACCGGTGACACCCGGGTGCACGCGTCCTTCGTGGAACTGGTGCGGGCAGCCCGTGCCCGGGACCAGCGTTCCGACGGCGCCATCGCAGGCGCCGGCAGTGGAGGAGGTAAGTCGTGAGCGGCCATTCCAAGTGGGCGACGACCAAGCACAAGAAGGCCGGGATCGACGCCAAGCGCGGCAAGCTCTTCGCCAAGCTGATCAAGAACATCGAGGTGGCGGCCCGCACCGGTGGCGGCGACCCGGCGGGCAACCCGACGCTGTTCGACGCCATCCAGAAGGCGAAGAAGACCTCGGTCCCCAACGACAACATCGACCGGGCGGTCAAGCGCGGCGCGGGCCTGGAGGCCGGTGGCGTCGACTACCAGGGCATCACCTACGAGGGCTACGCCGCCGGCGGGGTCGCGGTGCTCATCGAGTGCCTCACCGACAACAAGAACCGGTCGGCGATGGAGGTGCGCACCGCGATGACCCGCAACGGCGGCACCATGGCCGACCCGGGCTCGGTGTCCTACCTCTTCTCCCGCAAGGGCGTCGTCGTCGTGCCGGCCGCCGGCCACACCGAGGACGACGTGCTGCTGGCCGTGCTGGACGCCGGGGCCGAGGAGGTCCGCGACCTCGGCGACACGTTCGAGGTGGTCAGCGAGCCCGGCGACATGGTCGCCGTCCGCACCGCGCTGCAGGAGGCCGGGATCGAGTACGACTCCGCCGACATGGGCTTCGTCCCCAGCGTGCAGGTGGAGCTCGACGTCGACGGCGCGGCCAAGGTCTTCAAGCTGATCGACGCCCTCGAGGACCTCGACGACGTGCAGAACGTCTACGCGAACTACGACGTCTCCGACGAGGTCATGGAGCAGGTCACCGCCGACGCATGAAGGACCCCGCTGCCCCCCGCCGCTCGCAGGCTCGCGGCGGGGCCCTGCAGCGGGGCCGACGGCTGGTGGCGTGTCCTGTCCATGTCCGGTCCCGATCCCGGCTAGCGTTCCCATCGAACAGGTGTTCGTGCGAAGGTGGGAGTGTGGGCATGCGCGTGCTCGGCATCGACCCGGGCCTCACCCGGTGTGGCTGGGGTGTGGTCGAGGGGCGCCCCGGTGCCCGGCCGACCGCTCTGGGGGTCGGCGTGGTGCGCACGTCCCCCGACCTGGACCTGGAACTGCGGCTGCTGGAGGTGCACACCGCCGTGACCGCCCTCCTGCGCGAGCACCGGCCCACCGCCGTGGCCATCGAGCGCGTCTTCACCCAGAACAACAAGGGGACGGCGACCGGCACCGCCCAGGCCGCCGGCGTCGCCGCCCTGGCCGCCGCCCAGGCGGACCTGCCCGTCGCCTGGCACACGCCCAGCGAGGTCAAGGCCGCGATCTCCGGCAACGGGCGCGCTGACAAGGAGCAGGTCACCCTGATGGTCACCCGCGTCCTCGGCCTGACCACAGCGCCGAAGCCGGCCGACGCCGCGGACGCGCTGGCGCTGGCGATCTGCCACACCTGGCGGGCCCCGGCCCAGCAGCGGCTGCGCACCGCCGCGCTGGCCGGTGGGATCGGTGCGCCGCTCCCGGGTGCCCGCACCCTGCCGCGCTGGACGGGGGTGTCGGCCCGATGATCGCCTCGGTCAACGGCCGGGTGGCCGCGGTCTCCCCGGACGGCGCCGTCGTCGAGGTGGGCGGGGTCGGGCTCTCGGTGCAGTGCACCCCGGGCACCATCGCCCGGCTGCAGGTGGGCGAGCAGGCGCGGTTGTCCACCAGCCTCGTCGTCCGCGAGGACTCGCTCACCCTCTACGGCTTCGCCGACGACGACGAGCGCCAGCTGTTCGAGCTGCTGCAGACCGCCAACGGAGTCGGGCCGCGGCTGGCCCAGGCCGTGCTGGCGATCCACCCGCCGCGCGAGGTGCGCCGCGCGGTCTCGACGGGCGACCTCAAGGCGCTGATGCAGGTGCCGGGGATCGGGAAGAAGGGCGCGGAGCGGCTGGTGCTGGAGCTGCGCGACCGGCTCGGCACGACCGCCGTCGACACCCCGCTCGACGGCGGCCCGCTGCCCGCCGGGCTGGCGCCGGTCACCCCGGTCGCCCCGTGGCGGGACCAGCTCACCGCCGCGCTCGTCGGGCTGGGCTGGTCCGGCCGCGAGGCGGAGACGGCGCTGGCCGCGCTGGAGCCGGTCGCCGACGAGCAGCAGGCCGCCGGCGGCGTGCAGGTCGCGGTGCTGCTGCGGCAGGCGCTGCAGATCCTGGGCCGGGCCTGAGATGGGCTCCCCGTTCGACCGGTCGCTGACCGGCGAGGCCGCCGAGGGGTACGGCCGGGACTTCTCCGTGGAGTCCGCATCGGTGTCAGGGCCGCTGTCGGGTGGCGCCGGTGACGAGGAGCGGGTCGTCGAGACGGCGCTGCGCCCGCATTCGCTGGCCGACTTCATCGGCCAGCCGAAGGTGGCCCGCCAGCTCGACCTGGTCCTCGAGGGCGCCAGGCGCCGGGGCCGGCCGCCGGACCACGTGCTGCTCTCCGGCCCGCCCGGACTGGGCAAGACCAGCCTCGCGCTGATCATCGGCTCCGAGCTGGGCACGGCGGTGAAGATCACCAGCGGTCCGGCGATCGAGCGCTCGGGCGACCTGGCCGCGATGCTGTCCAACCTCGGCGCCGGCGACGTGCTGTTCATCGACGAGATCCACCGCATCGCGCGCCCGGCGGAGGAACTGCTGTACATGGCGATGGAGGACTTCCGGGTCGACGTCGTCGTCGGCAAGGGACCGGGGGCGACCGCCATCCCGCTGGAGATCAACCCGTTCACGCTGGTCGGCGCCACCACCCGGGCCGGCCTGCTCACCGGCCCGCTGCGTGACCGGTTCGGCTTCGTCGGGCAGATGGAGTTCTACGAGCCCACCGAGCTGCAGCGGGTGCTGGCCCGCAGCGCCGACCTGCTCGGGGTCGAGCTCACCGACGACGGGTCGGCGGAGATCGCCGGCCGGTCACGGGGCACCCCGCGGATCGCCAACCGGCTGCTGCGCCGGGTCCGGGACTTCGCCGAGGTGCGCGCCGACGGCCGGATCACCCGGGACGTCGCCCGTGCCGCGCTGGCCCTCTACGACGTCGACGAGCTGGGCCTGGACCGGCTGGACCGGGCGGTGCTCGACGCGCTGGTGACCAAGTTCGGCGGCGGACCGGTCGGGGTGGCCACGCTCGCCGTCGCCGTGGGGGAGGAGCCGCACACCGTCGAGGAGGTCTGCGAGCCGTTCCTGGTGCGCGCCGGGCTGCTCGCCCGCACGCCACGCGGCCGGGTCGCCACCGAGGCGGCCTTCTCCCACCTGGGGCACCCGCTGCCTCGTGGGGGACTTGCGCTCACTGGGGGCAGCGGTGAACCGCTGTCGGACGGGGCGTCGTCACAGACCCTCTTCGACGCCTAGACTCCACGGCGCTGGCGCGCAACCCGGCCCTGCCGGGCCGACGTTCCTCGCCCCGGGACCACTCCCTGCGGATGAGGGTGCCCCGGCGCCGATGTACCCGAGCGGCCCACCCGGGCCGCACCGACCGCGCGACCTGCCGCGGTAGAGAGGCTCACCAGTCGTGGAACAGCTCTTCCCGTTCGTCCTGCTCGCCCTGGCGTTCGTCCTGCTCATCGTGCTGCCGGCCCGGCAGCGCAAGAAGATGCAGGCCAACGCCCAGGCCCTGCAGGAGTCGCTGACGGTCGGCACGCCGGTCATGCTGACCAGCGGCATCCACGGCACGGTGGCCGGCCTCGGGGAGGGCACCGTCGACCTCGAGATCGCCCCCGGTGTCGTCGTGACCGTGGCCCGCCCGGCGGTGATGGAGGTCCGCACGCCGGCCGCCCCGGCCGACGGCGCCCCGAACAGCTCCGGCGGGACGGTCGACGGCGACGGCGACCCCACCGACCGCACCCGCTGACCCGGGCCTCCCATGGCTGCCCGCCAGCTCTCTGCGCGCCGCTACTTCGCGGCCTTCCTGCTGATCGTCGCGGGGTTGTACGCACTCGTCTTCCTCACCGGTGACCAGCGCACCCCCCAGCTCGGCCTGGACCTCCAGGGCGGGACCACCGTCACCCTCACCGCGCGCACGCCGGGCGGTGAGGCCCCGGCCCGCGAGGACCTCGAGCTCGCCCGGCGGATCATCGAACAGCGCGTCAACGGCCTGGGCGTGGCCGAGGCCGAGGTGGTCACCGAGGGCGACAGCAACATCGTCATCTCGGTGCCCGGTGAGGACGGCGAGCGCGCCCGCGAGCTGGGCACCACCGCGCAGCTGCGCTTCCGCCCGGTCCTGCAGGGCGAGCCGGTGACCCCGCCCGCCGAGGACGCCGCGCCGACCGAGGAGCCGGCCGAGGACCCGGCTGCCGAGGAGAGCGGGTCCCCGGTCACCCAGGAGCAGGCGGCCGCCGAGTTCGCCACCCTGACCTGCGAGGACCAGACCGCCGACGTCGACCAGCCCGGGGACTTCATCGCGGCCTGCAGCGACGACGGCACGGTCAAGTACCTGCTGGGCCCGTCGGTGCTCGAGGGCACCGACGTCACCGACGCCTCCACCGGCACCCGCGCCGGTACCGGCGAGTGGATCGTCGACCTGTCGCTGAACAACTCCGGCGCCGACGCGTGGGCCACCTTCACCACCGCCAACGTCGGCAACAGCGTCGCGATCACCCTGGACGGCCGGGTGGTCTCCGCCCCGACGATCAACAGCGCCATCGTCGGTGGCCGCACCGAGATCACCGGCAACTTCACCCAGGCCGAGGCGACCGAGCTCGCCAACCAGCTGAAGTACGGGGCCCTGCCGCTGACCTTCGAGCAGGCGACCGCGCAGACGATCACGACGGAGCTGGGGGAGGAGCAGCTGCGCGCCGGGCTCATCGCCGGCGCCATCGGCGTCGCGCTGGTGTTCGTGTACGCGCTGGTCTACTACCGCCTGCTCGGGCTGGTGATGATCGCCAGCCTGGTGCTCTCGGCGGTCGTGGTCTACGGCAGCCTGGTGCTGCTCAGCCGCGAGTTGGGGCTGGCGCTCAGCCTGGCCGGCATCGCCGGGTTCATCGTCTCGATCGGCATCACCGCCGACTCGTTCGTCGTCTACTTCGAACGGCTCAAGGACGAGATCCGCGAGGGGCGCTCGCTGCGCAGCGCCGTCCCCCGGGCCTGGGTGCGTGCCCGGCGGACGATCCTCTCCGCCGACGCGGTGAGCTTCCTGGCCGCGGCGATCCTCTACTGGCTGGCCATCGGTGACGTGAAGGGCTTCGCCTTCACCCTCGGGCTGTCGACCGTGCTCGACCTCATCGTGGTCTTCCTCTTCACCCACCCGCTGATGGCGGTGCTGAGCCGGGTCAGGTCCTTCGGGTCCAACCGCTTCTCCGGCCTCGGCCGGGTCGACCGCGGACACCGGACCGCACCACCGGCGGCGCGCGCGCCCGAGCTGGTCGGCGCCGGCAGCAGCACGAACGGGAGCGCGCGATGACCACCCCACGGGACGACGCCGACCAGACGCCGGACACGGCCCCGGTGCCGGCCGGATCCGCCGCCGACGAGTCCGTCGACGAGGCCGCCGTGCCCGCCCAGGCCGCCGAGGACAGCGTCGGTGACCAGGCGCTCGCCGACGCCGGCCTGCCCGCGGAGGGTGGCGCCGCGGCGCGCCCGCAGCGGGCGTCGCTGGCGCACCGGCTCTACAACGGCGAGGTCGGCCTGGCCGTCGTCGCCAAGCGCCGGTTCTGGTTCCGGGTCACCGCCGTCGTCGTGCTGCTGTGCGCGCTGGCGATGGTCGTCCGCGGCTTCAACTTCAGCATCGAGTTCGCCGGCGGCAACAGCCTGCGGGTGCCGGCCACCAGCGAGCAGCTCGCCGACGTCCGCGAGGCCGCCGAGGGAGCCGGGGCCGAGGTGGCCAGCGCCCAGGTGGTCGGCGGCGACTCCGTGCTGCTGCGCACCAGCGAGCTGGACAACGACACCGAGAGCGCCGTCGTCGACGCCGTGGCCGAGGCCGCCGGTGTCGACCGGTCCGAGGTCAGCCCGCAGTCGGTGAGCGCGGACTGGGGCGGCGACGTCACCAACCAGGCGCTGATCGCCCTGGCGGTCTTCCTGGTCGCCGTCGTCGCGTTCCTCGCGATCCGGTTCCAGCCGAAGATGGCCGTCGCGGCGATCGTCGCGCTGCTGCACGACATCATCGTCACCGCGGGCGTCTACGCGCTGGTCGGCTTCGAGGTCTCGCCGTCGACGGTGATCGGGCTGCTCACCATCCTCGGCTTCTCCCTCTACGACACCGTCGTCGTCTTCGACAAGGTCGACGAGAACGTCAAGGACCTGACCAAGAGCAGCCGGTCGACCTTCACCGAGGCGTCGGACCTGGCGGTCAACCAGACCCTGATGCGCTCGATCAACACCTCGGTCATCGCGCTGCTGCCGGTGGCCGGGCTGCTGTTCGTCGGCGCCGGGCTGCTGGGCGCGGGCACCCTCAAGGACCTCGCGCTGGTGCTGTTCGTCGGCCTGGCGGCCGGGACGTACAGCTCCATCTTCCTGGCCACCCCGGTGCTCGCCGAGCTCAAGGAACGGGAGCCCGAGCAGCAGGCACTGCGCAAGCGCGTGCTCGCCCGCCGGGCCGCCGAGGCCCGCAGCGGCGGGCACCAGGCCGCCGGGCCGGTGGCCAGCGCCCGCCGTGGCGGGTCGACCCGGCGGTCGGCGGTGGCCACCGCCGAGCGGCCAGGGTCCGACCGCGCGGGGACGCTGCCGGAGCGGCCGGCGGCCGACGTGCAGGTCGAGTCGCCGTCGTCGGTGCAGGCTGCCTCGCCGCAGCCGGGGGCCGGCCGGGGCGGCACGAGCACCCCGCGTCCGGGGCAGCGACCGGCCCGTGGGCAGCGGCCGGCGGGCAAGAAGCGCCGGTGAGCGCCGAACCCGCCGCGGCGGCCCCCGCAGCCGGCACGCCGCTGCCGATCGACGAGCTGGTCGCGTCGATCGCGGTCACCATCCCGGACTTCCCCGAGCCCGGGGTGCTGTTCCGGGACCTGACCCCGGTGTTCGCCGACGCCGGCGCCTTCCGCCGCGTCGTCGACGCGCTGGCCGAGCCGGCCGGTGTCGACCCGCGGGTGGCGGCGCTGGGCCGGGGTGACGGGCGCCCGGACGGCGCCCCGGACCCGGGCTTCGACGTGGTCGCCGGGGTCGAGGCGCGCGGCTTCCTGCTCGCCGCGGCGGTGGCCGTGCGCACCGGCACCGGGGTCGTGCCGATCCGCAAGGCGGGCAAGCTGCCCCGCGAGCGGGTGTCGGCCGACTACGCGCTGGAGTACGGCACCGCGACCTTGGAGCTGCACACCGATTCGATCCGCCCGGGCCAGCGGGTGCTGCTGGTGGACGACGTCCTCGCCACCGGCGGCACGCTGGGGGCGGCGGTCGCCCTGCTCGAGCAGCTCGGCGGCGTGGTCACCGCGGTCTCGGTGGTGATCGAGCTGGGTGCCCTCGGCGGGCGGCAGCGCGTCGCGCCGCACCCGGTGCACTCCCTCTGGACGACCTGAGCCACCGGCGCCGGATGACATGATCGGCGCGTGAGCCCAGCAGCTGAGGAGACCGCGACCCGGTTCCGCTCCGTCTACCGGCACGGCTTCGCGCGGGTGGCGGCGGTCACCCTGCCGGTGACGATCGCCGACCCGGCGGCCAACGCCGCCGCCGTGCTGGCGCAGGCCCGGGAGTGCTCGGCCGAGGGCGTCGCCGTCGCGGTGTTCCCGGAGCTGTTCCTGTCCGGCTACTCGATCGAGGACCTGCTGCTGCAGGACCCGCTGCTGGACGCGGTGGAGGCGGCCGTCGCCGACGTCGTCGCCGGATCGGCCGAGCTGACCCCGGTGCTGGTGGTCGGGGCTCCGCTGCGTCACCGCAACCGGGTCTACAACACCGCCGTCGTCGTCCACCGTGGCCGGGTGCTGGGCGTGGTGCCGAAGTCCTACCTCCCCACCTACCGGGAGTTCTACGAGGGCCGCCAGCTCGCCTCCGGGGTCGACGCCGCCGGTGAGGTGCACACGGTCGCCGGGCAGCCGGTGCCCTTCGGCCCGGACCTGCTGTTCGACGCCGTCGACGTGCCGGGCCTGGTGCTCGCGGTGGAGATCTGCGAGGACATGTGGGTCCCGGTCCAGCCCAGCGCCGAGGCGGCCCTGGCCGGGGCCACCGTGCTGGCCAACCTCTCCGGCAGCCCGATCACCGTCGGGCGGGCCGACCAGCGGGCCACCCTCGCGCAGGCGACGTCCATCCGCTGCCTGGCCGCCTACGTGTACGCGGCCGCCGGGCAGGGCGAGTCGACCACCGACCTGTCCTGGGACGGGCAGACCATGGTCTGGGAGAACGGCGTCCTGCTCGCCGAGTCCGACCGCTTCCCCGACGGGCCGCGCCGGTCGGTCGCCGACGTCGACCTGGACGTGCTGCGCGCCGAGCGGGCCCGGATGGGCACCTTCGACGACAACCGGCGGGCGCTGGCCGGACGGCTGCACCACCGGCGGGTGGAGTTCCGGCTCCAGCCCCCGACGGGCGACCTGGGCCTGCGCCGCCGGCTGGACCGCTTCCCGTTCGTGCCGGCCGACCCCGAGCGGCTGGCCCAGGACTGCTACGAGGCCTACAACATCCAGGTCGTCGGCCTGGAGCGGCGGCTGGCGTCGATCGGCTGGCCGAAGGTGGTCATCGGCGTCTCCGGCGGGCTCGACTCGACCCACGCGCTGATCGTCGCCGCCCAGGCGATGGACCGGGCCGGCCGCCCGCGCAGCGACGTCCTGGCGTTCACCATGCCCGGCTTCGCGACCGGGGAGGAGAGCAAGGCCAACGCCGTCGCCCTCGCCCGGGCGCTGGGGGTGACGTTCGAGGAGATCGACATCCGCCCGGCGGCCACCCGGCTGCTGACCGACATGGGCCACCCCGCCGGCCGCGGCGAGCCGGTCTACGACGTGACCTTCGAGAACGTCCAGGCCGGCCTGCGCACCGACTACCTGTTCCGGCTGGCCAACCAGCGCGGCGGGATCGTGCTGGGCACCGGCGACCTCTCGGAGATCGCGCTGGGCTGGTCGACCTACGGCGTCGGTGACCAGATGTCGCACTACAACGTCAACGGCGGGGTGCCCAAGACGCTCATCCAGCACCTGATCCGCTGGGTGGTCTCCTCCCGCCAGTTCGACGAGCCGGTGCTGCGCACGCTGGAGCGGATCCTCGCCGCGGAGATCAGCCCGGAGCTGGTCCCGGCCGGCGCGGGCGAGCCGGTGCAGAGCACCGAGGCGAAGGTGGGGCCCTACGCCCTGCAGGACTTCACCCTCTTCCACGTGCTGCGCTACGGCATGCGGCCCTCGAAGATCGCCTTCCTCGCGCTGCACGCCTGGGCCGACGCCGAGGTGGGGGAGTGGCCGGCCGGGTTCCCGGACGACCGGCGGGTGTCCTACCAGCTGGGTGAGATCCGGCACTGGCTGGAGGTGTTCTGCCAGCGGTTCTTCGCCTTCAGCCAGTTCAAGCGCTCGGCGATGCCGAACGGCCCCAAGGTCTCGGCCGGGGGCTCGCTCTCACCGCGGGGTGACTGGCGCGCGCCGTCGGACGCGACGGCCCGGGTGTGGCTGGCCGAGCTGCAGCGCGACGTCCCGGAGGGCTGACCGACCTGGTCCCGGAGGGCTGACCGACCTGGTCCCGGCGGGCTGACCCACCCGCCCGGGGGGCACGACCGGCCGACCCGCCCGGGGCGCGGCTAGCATGGGATGGGTCCCATCCTCCTCGACAGGCAGGAGCTCTCGTGGCCGGTGACGTCGCCGCACCGCGGACGTCCGACGCGCCCGCCGTCGAGGTCGAGCCGCCCCGCGCGGCCCTGCCCGAGCGGCCGGCCGTCCGCCGCCCCGACGACGTCACGCCCGAGCCCGGCGGCGACGCCGAGGCGGTGCCCCGCCGGCGGGTCCGCGACCGGCTGGCCCGCCGCATCGTCGCCGGCCAGCGCTCCACCGGGATCCGCCCGGTGCTCGAGCCGCTGGCCGTGCTGCACCGGCAGAGCCACCCGAAGGCCGACCTGCTGCTGCTGCAGCGGGCCTACGACGTCGCCGAGGAGGCGCACGCTCCGCAGAAGCGCAAGAGCGGCGATCCCTACATCACCCATCCGCTGGCGGTCGCCACCGTGCTGGCCGGGCTGGGGATGGACACCACCACGCTGGTGGCCGCACTGCTGCACGACACCGTGGAGGACACCGGCGTCACGCTGGAGACCATCCGCGCCGACTTCGGCCCCGAGGTCGCCCACCTGGTCGACGGCGTCACCAAGATCGACCGGGTCAAGCTGGGCGACGCGGCGCAGGCCGAGACGATCCGCAAGATGATCGTGGCGATGTCCCGCGACCCGCGGGTGCTGGTCATCAAGCTCGCCGACCGGCTGCACAACATGCGCACGCTGCGCTTCCTCCCGCCGGAGAAGCAGGAGAAGAAGGCGCGCGAGACGCTGGAGATCCTCGCCCCGCTGGCCCACCGGCTGGGCATGAACACCATCAAGTGGGAGCTCGAGGACCTCGCGTTCGCCACGCTCTACCCCAAGCGGTACGACGAGATCGTCCGGCTGGTCGCCGAACGGGCGCCGTCCCGGGACACCTTCATCGCGGAGGTGACCAGCCAGGTCACCGAGCAGCTCAAGGCCTCGAAGATCGAGGCCACCGTCACCGGTCGGCCCAAGCACTACTACTCGATCTACCAGAAGATGATCGTCCGCGGGCGGGACTTCACCGACATCTGGGACCTGGTCGGGATCCGCATCCTGGTCGAGTCGGTGCGCGACGTCTACGCGGCCCTGGGCATCATGCACGCGCACTGGCAGCCGGTGCCCGGCCGGTTCAAGGACTTCGTGGCGATGCCGAAGTTCAACATGTACCAGTCGCTGCACACCACGGTGATCGGCCCGCAGGGCAAACCGGTCGAGCTGCAGATCCGCACCCACGAGATGCACCGCACCGCGGAGTACGGCATCGCGGCGCACTGGAAGTACAAGGACAAGCTGCGCAGCGGCGGCATCCAGGCCGGCCCCGCACCGGGTACCGCCGGCGACGACATGCTGTGGCTGCGCCAGCTGCTGGACTGGCAGCGGGAGGCGCAGGAGCCCGGCGAGTTCCTGGAGACCCTGCGGTACGACCTGGGCCCGCAGGAGGTCTTCGTCTTCACGCCCAAGGGCGACGTCATCAGCCTGCCCGGCGAGGCCACCCCGGTCGACTTCGCCTACGCGGTGCACACCGAGGTCGGGCACCGCTGCATCGGTGCGCGGGTCAACGGCAACCTGGTCTCCCTGGACAGCAAGCTGTCCAACGGCGACGTCGTCGAGGTGTTCACCTCGCGCTCGCCGACCGCCGGCCCCTCCAAGGACTGGCTGGCGTTCGTCGGCTCGTCCCGGGCGCGCACGAAGATCCGGCAGTGGTTCACCAAGGAGCGCCGCGAGGACGCCGTCGAGGCAGGCAAGGACGCGCTGACCAAGGCGATGCGCAAGGCAGGCCTGCCGCTGCAGCGGCTGCTGGGCGGGGAGGCGCTGGCCACCCTCGCCGCGGACCTGCACTTCAGCGACGTCAGCGCGCTGTACGCGGCGGTGGGGGAGAACCAGGTCTCCGCGGCGTCGATCGTGGAGAAGCTGCTCACCGCGCTGGGCGGCTCCGAGGGCGCCACCGAGGACATCGCCGAGACCGCGATCCCCACCAAGCGCACCGTGGCGCGCACGGCCAGCGGCGACCCGGGCATCGTCGTGCACGGCATGACCGACGTGTGGGCCAAGCTCGCCAAGTGCTGCACCCCGGTACCGGGCGACGACATACTCGGCTTCGTCACCCGCGGCGGCGGCGTGAGCGTGCACCGCACCGACTGCACCAACGCCGGGGACCTGCGGAGCAAGCCCGAGCGGCTGGTGGAGGTCGACTGGGCCTCCCAGCCCGGCGCGGTCTTCCTGGTGGCCATCCAGGTCGAGGCGCTGGACCGGCACCGGCTGCTCTCCGACGTCACCCGGGCGCTGGCCGACGAGCGGGTCAACATCCTCTCCGCGTCGGTGCAGACCAGCCGCGACCGGGTGGCGATCAGCCGGTTCACCTTCGAGCTGGCCGACCCCGCGCACCTCGGCGCGGTGCTGCAGACGGTGCGCAACGTCGACGGCGTCTTCGACGTCGAGCGCGTCACCGCGTGATGAAGGACCCCCTCTCCCCCCGCCGCTCGCACGCTCGCGGCGGGCCCCTGAGAGGGGGCCCGACGGCGGGAGCAGCGCAGGGAGCGCCGGCGACCGAGGAGCGGACCGCGGCGCGGAGTCGCGCCATCGGCGAGGCGTAGGGGTGGACGTCCGCGGCGTCGACCCACGGGACGTGCGCTGGGAGATCGACCAGCCGCGGTACCGCGTGTACTTCTGGTGGGGCACTCCCGGCGACGAGGGGCGGCCACCGGGGTCGGCGGCCGACGAGTACGAGATCTCCGGGGCGGACGTCCCTGCGGTGTTGGACTGGGCGGCGAACCGCCGCGGTGAGCTGGCGGCCGACCGGTTCGAGGTCTTCGCGGTGGTCGACCACGTGGGCGACCGTGGCCTGGTCCGGCTGACCACCGGCTGACCACCGGCTGAGCGGTCGGTCAGGGGTGGCGGTCCGGCCGCCCGGGTCCGCGGTCGGGGAGCAGCAGCACGACGGCGGCGGCGGTGCTCAGCAGCAGAGGCAGCCCCGGGCGCTCCCACGACGCCAGCTGGACCACCGCGGCCCACACCAGGCAGACCACCGCCACGTCCCGGGCCACGTGCTGCCTCACGCCCGGACGGTATCGGCGCGGCCGGCCCCGGACGCAGCACGGCCCGGTCCCTCGCGGAGGGACCGGGCCGTGGTGCGTCGTACCGGACGGCTACTGCTGGACGGTCATCGCCTCGATGGTGACCGGCTGGGCCGGGGCGCCGTCCTGCGCGCCGTCGACGATGCCGGCGGCCGCGATGGTGTCCAGCACCTGCAGCCCGGCCTCGTCGATCGTGCCGAAGACGGTGTAGTTCGGCGGCAGGGTGCTGTCGGCGTAGACCAGGAAGAACTGGCTGCCGTCGAAGCCGGAGCCGTTGTTGGCCATGGCCAGCGTCCCCCGGGGGTAGGTCTCGTCACCGGTGACCTGGGTCGGGAACTCGTAGCTCGGCCCGCCGGTGCCGGTGGCGCTGGGGTCGCCGCACTGCAGCACGCTCAGCGTCTCCGAGGCGGTCTCCCGGTGGCAGGTGGTGCCGTCGTAGAAGCCCTGCTGGGCCAGGTACACCATGCTGGCCGCGGCACAGGGGGCGCTCTCCTGGTCCAGGGCGAGCGGGATCGCCCCGACGTTCGTCGTCATCGTCACCGCGACCGTGCCGGTGGTCGGCACCTCGGCCGGCGGGGTGCCGACGTCGGTGGTCGTCTCGCCGCGGGTGGCCTCGGTGAAGTCGCAGGTGCCGTCGCTGCCGTCGACGACGGCGGCACCGGTGCTGTTGTCGCTCGCCCCGCCCGCGGTGTTCGCCGTGTCGTCCTCGCCGGTGATCCCGGTGATGATGAAGACGGCGGCCACCACGGCCAGCACGGCGATGACCGTGACCCCGATGAGCACGTTGCGGCGGCGCTTGCGGGCCAGCTGCTCACGGCGCTCCAGCTGACGCTGCAGGTGTCGCTGGGCGGCCTGACGGCGCTGCTTGTTGGTCGGCACTCTTCTCGGGCTCCTCGGCGTGCGGCGTGCTCGGGGACGGCGGTGGTCACGTGCCCCGGCGGTGTCGGATGCGCAGTGTAGGTGGCCTGGCTGCCCGTTCCCTGGCAGCGCGGCTGGAGGTGATCACAGCCGCGTAACCTGCACGGGTGCTCATCCGCTCGTTCCCCGCCGGTGCGTTCGGCACGAACTGCTACGCCGTCGCCCCCGGGGCCGGGCAGGAGTGCGTCGTCGTCGACCCGGGGATGGACGCCGTCGAACCGCTGGCGCGGATGCTGGCCGACGACGGCCTCAAGCCGGTGGCCGTCGTGCTCACCCACGGCCATCTCGACCACACGTTCTCGGTGCTGCCGGTCTGCGAGGGCTACGACATCCCCGCCTACCTGCACCCCGAGGACACCGGCATGTTGTCGGACCCGGCCCGCTGGCACGGCCCCCAGCTCGCCCCGCTGATCACCGGCGTGCGCCTCCCGGACCCCGCCGACGTCCTGCCGCTGGCCGACGGGGCGACGATCTCGCTGGCCGGCGTCGACCTCACGGTGCGGCACGCGCCGGGCCACACCCGGGGCTCGGTGGTCTTCTCCCTCGACCTCGGTGACGCTCCCGGCCTGCTCGCCGGTGACGTCCTCTTCGCCGGCTCGGTCGGCCGGGTCGACCTGCCCGGCGGGTCGTGGGAGGACATGCTCGGCTCGCTGCGCGACGTCGTCCTGCCGCTGGACGACGAGACGGTCGTGCTGCCCGGGCACGGACCGGCGACGACGATCGGGCGCGAGCGCGCCACCAACCCGTATCTCGCCGAGGCCGCCTCGGCACCGAAGGGACGAGGACTCTGATGACCGAGCCCATGCGGGCTCCCAAGGGGACGTTCGACACGCTGCCGCCGGCCTCGGCGCAGTTCCTCGCGGTGCGCGACACGCTGACCGCGCCGCTGCGCCGGGCCGGCTACGGCTACATCGAGACGCCGACGTTCGAGGACACCGCGGTCTTCTCCCGCGGGGTGGGGGAGTCCACCGACGTCGTCTCCAAGGAGATGTACACCTTCACCGACCGCGGCGGCCGGTCGCTGACGCTGCGCCCGGAGCTCACCGCCGGGCTGATGCGCTCGTTCATCGAGCACCGGCTGTACTCCGGCGCCCTGCCGGTGAAGCTGTGGGCCGTCGGCTCGGCGTTCCGCTACGAGCGGCCGCAGGCCGGCCGGTACCGGCACTTCACCCAGGTCGACTGCGAGGCCCTCGGGGTCGACGACCCGGCGCTGGACGCCGAGGTGGTCGCCCTGGCGGTGCAGGGCTTCCGCGACCTGGGCCTGCGCGACTTCGAGCTGCTGCTGACCTCGCTCGGTGATGCGACCTGCCGGCCGCAGTACCGCGAGCTGCTGGTGGCGTTCCTGGCGAAGCTGGACCTGGACGAGGAGACCCGGCGCCGCGCGGAGATCAACCCGCTGCGGGTGCTGGACGACAAGCGGCCCGAGGTGCAGGCCCAGCTGGCCGACGCCCCGCTGATGGTCGACCACCTCTCGGACACCACCAAGGCGCACTACGACGCCGTCCGGCAGCACCTGACCGACCTGGGCGTGACCTGGACCGAGGCGCCGCGGCTGGTCCGCGGGCTGGACTACTACACGAAGACCACCTTCGAGTTCGTGCACTCGGGTCTGGGCGCGCAGTCCGCGATCGGCGGCGGCGGGCGCTACGACGGGCTGTCCGCGGCGCTCGGCGGCCCGGACCTGTCGGGCATCGGCTACGCCGTCGGCGTCGACCGCACCCTGCTCGCGGTGCAGGCCGAGGGGCTGGACCTGGGCGCGAGCGCCGGGGTGCAGGCCTTCGTCGTCCCGCTGGGGGCGGAGGCCAAGCGCCTGGCCGTCCGGCTGGTCGGGCAGCTGCGCGAGGCCGGCGTCCCCGCCGACACCGTGTACGGCGACCGCGGGCTCAAGGGCGCGATGAAGGCCGCCGACCGCTCCGGCGCCACGCACGCCGTGGTGCTGGGGGAGCGGGACCTCGCCGACGGGGTGGCGCAGCTGAAGGACCTGCGCACCCAGGAGCAGGTCGCCGTCCCCCTGGGCGAGCTGTTCGAGCGCGTGCGTGCGACGGTTGGTGCGTGACTGTGACTTCCTCGACCCCGCTGGAGACCCGCCCGCTCGGCCGCACCGGTGCCGACGTGTCCGTCGTCGGGCTGGGCACCTGGCAGCTGGGCGGTGACTGGGGCGAGGTCACCGAGGCCGACGCCGCCGCCGTCCTGGACGCCGCGCTCGACGCCGGGGTGACCCTGCTGGACACCGCCGACGTCTACGGCGACGGCCGCTCCGAGCAGCGCATCCGCCAGGCGCTGGCCGCCCGTGGCGAGCGCCCGTTCGTCGCCACCAAGGCCGGCCGGCGCGCCGACCCGTTCACCGCCGAGGAGTACACCCCGGCGAACCTGCGCGCCTGGATCGACCGCTCGCGCACGAACCTCGGCGTCGACACCCTCGACCTGGTCCAGCTGCACTGCCCGCCGCCGACCGTCTACTCCGACGAGCGGGTCTACGACACCCTCGACGCGCTGGTCGAGGAGCAGGCGATCGCCGCCTACGGCGTCTCGGTGGAGACGGTGACGGAGGGCCTCACCGCGCTGCAGCACCCCGGCGTGCAGACGATCCAGGTCATCCTCAACATCTTCCGGCGCAAGCCGCTGGAGCAGCTGCTGCCCGCCGCGCAGCGCGCCCAGGTCGGCGTCCTCGCCCGGGTGCCGCTGGCCAGCGGCCTGCTCACCGGCAAGTACGACGAGTCGACCACGTTCGCCGCCGACGACCACCGCAACTACAACCGCAACGGCGAGGCCTTCGACGTCGGCGAGACCTTCGCCGGCGTGCCGTTCGACGTGGGCCTGGCCGCCGCGCGCGAGGTCGCCGAGATCGCCGGCCCGGACGTCTCCACCGCCGGCTTCGCGTTGCGCTGGGTGATCGACCAGCCCGGCGTCACGACCGTCATCCCCGGCGCCCGCAACGTCCAGCAGGCGCTGGACAACGTGGCCGCCGCCTCGCTCCCGTCGCTCACCGAGGGCCAGCTGGCCGACCTCGAGCGGGTGTACGACGAGCGGATCCGCGCCCACGTGCACGACCGCTGGTGAACACCTCCTCGCTCCGCACTCCCTGAGAAAGGCACTCCCTTGCTCCGCACCCACGACGCCGGGGCGCTGCGCGCCTCCGACGCCGGCTCCACGGTCACCCTCGCCGGCTGGGTCGCCCGCCGCCGCGACCACGGCGGGGTCGTCTTCCTCGACCTGCGGGACTCCTCGGGCTACGCCCAGGTCGTCGTCCGCGAGGAGGAGGCGCACGCCCTGCGCAACGAGTACTGCGTGCTCGTGACCGGGCAGGTGCAGCGCCGTCCCGCCGGGAACGAGAACGCCGAGCTCTCCACCGGGGAGATCGAGGTCGTCGCGTCGGAGCTGACCGTGCTCTCGGCCGCCGCGCCGCTGCCCTTCCCGATCGAGACCGCCCAGGCGGCCGGGGACGACGTCCGCTACAAGTACCGCTACCTCGACCTCCGTCGGCAGGGTCCGGCCTCCGCGCTGCGGCTGCGCAGCGAGGTGAACCGGATCGCCCGCGGGGTGATGGCCCAGCACGGGTTCACCGAGGTCGAGACCCCGTCGCTGACCCGCTCCACCCCCGAGGGCGCCCGCGACTTCGTCGTCCCGGTGCGGCTGCAGCCGGGCCACTGGTACGCGCTGCCGCAGTCGCCGCAGCTGTTCAAGCAGTTGCTGATGGTCGGCGGCCTGGAGCGCTACTACCAGATCGCCCGCTGCTTCCGGGACGAGGACTTCCGCGCCGACCGGCAGCCGGAGTTCACCCAGCTGGACTTCGAGATGAGCTTCGTCGACCGGGACGACGTCCTGGCCGTCGCCGAGCACGTCATCCGGGCGCTGTGGCGCGAGCTGGCCGCGTACGAGATCCCGGAGATCCCGCGGATGACCTACCGCGAGGCGATGGACCGGTTCGGCTCCGACAAGCCCGACCTGCGCTTCGGCGTCGAGCTCACCGAGCTGACCTCCTACTTCGCCGAGACGCCCTTCCGGGTCTTCCAAGCGCCCTACGTCGGCGCGATCGTGATGCCCGGCGGCGGGTCGCAGCCGCGGCGGGCCTTCGACGCCTGGCAGGACTGGGCGCGGTCGCGCGGCTACAAGGGCCTGGCCTACGTCACCGTGGCCGACGACGGCACGCTCGGCGGGCCGGTGGCCAAGAACATCTCCGAGGCCGAGCGGGCCGGGCTGGTCGAGGCCGTCGGCGCGGCGCCGGGCGACTGCGTCTTCTTCGCCGCCGGCCCCCGCCGGCAGGCCCAGGAGCTGCTCGGTGCGGCGCGCAACGAGGTCGCCAAGCGGCTGGAGCTGATCGAGCCCGGCTCGTGGTCGTTCCTGTTCGTCGTCGACTTCCCGATGTTCGAGCAGACCGAGGACGGCGACTGGACCTTCATGCACCACCCGTTCACCTCGCCCACCCCGGAGTGGCGGGAGCGCTTCGCCGAGGACAAGGGCGCGGCGCTGTCGGACGCCTACGACCTGGTCTGCAACGGCAACGAGCTGATGAGCGGGTCGGTCCGCATCCACGACGCCGAGCTGCAGGAGCGGGTGTTCCAGACCCTCGGCATGACGCTGGAGGAGGCCCGGGCCCAGTTCGGCTGGTTCCTGGAGGCCTTCGACTACGGCCCGCCGCCGCACGCGGGTGCCGCGATCGGCTGGGACCGGCTGACCGCGCTGCTGGCCGGGGTCGACTCCATCCGTGAGGTCATCGCCTTCCCGAAGACCGGCGCCGGCTACGACCCGCTGACCGGCGCGCCGACGCCGATCACCGCGGCGCAGCGGAAGGAGGCCGGCATCGACGTCGACCCCGACGCCGAGCCGGCCCCCGGCGAGCCTGGCGCCCCCGGCCCGACCGACCCGTCGAAGAAGGCCTGACCCCTCCTCGCTCGACGTGCCCCTGCCCGAGTGGGCAGTTGTGGTCGCCGACACGTGCGGACACGCCGCGTCGGACGACCACGACTGCTCACTCGGGGTTCACCACCTGGCGCCACGGCTGCGCAGCGCGCGGGCCACGCGGTCGACGACCGTCCACGGGCGTGCGAGGTGGACGTCGCCGAACCGCAACAGCAGCCAGCCGTCCGCGGCCATCAGCGTGTAGCGGTCGATGTCCGCGCGGAACTGGCGGAGTTCGGCGTGCTGGCGGCCTTCGTACTCGACGGCGACGCGCCAACGCCGGTAGCCGAGGTCCGCGTGCACCACCTCCCGCCCGCGTCGGTCCCACAGGGGGAGCTGCGGTTCCGGGTCGGGGACGTCGCCCTCGATCAGGTGCACGCGGAGGAGGCTCTCCGGTCGTGAGGCCGACTTCGGCGTGAGCCGCGGTGCCCAGGTCCTCGCGCGGGTCACGCCGCGCACCCCGTCCGCCCGCGCCAGCCGTTCCCGCAGCCTCGCGGCGTCGAGGTGTCCGGCTCGCCACAGGGCGTCACCGACGGCCACGAGCTCCGCAGTGGGCAGGTGCGCGGCCAGGTCCAGCCACGTCTGGGCCGCCGACGTCACCGGCAGGCCACCGATCAGCGCGCGGTCGGCTGGCAGCAGGTCACGGACGCGTGCGACGACGCGCGCCCGGCGGGGCCGGCGGGCACCCGGTGGGACCACGACGTGGAGCGGCCAGGTGTGCGGCACGGGTGCGCCGAGCAGCGCCGCTGCGGTGAGGTCGCCGAAGGCGGCAGGTGCGGGCAGCGCCGCCGACAGGGCCTCGCACGCCGAACGCACGGTCAGCGCTCGCGCCGCGGACACGTAGACGCCACGGCTGATGCGCCGCCCGTCGTCGCGGAGCTGGGCGCGGGTCAGGCCCGCGCGATCGGCGTCCGAGCGGGTGTACGTCGTCCTGAGCTCTCGGTCCGGCACTCCGGCACGTTCACCCGGGAACCCGGACTCCGACCGGCCGTGCCGGCATCTGTGGAGAGCGCCTGAGCCTGTGCACACAGCTGCCGGCCCGCCGCGTGAACACTCACGGCCGTTCAGCTCGACGTGTCCGACCGTGTCGGCGACCGCAACTGCTCACTCGGCAGGTCTGAACCTGAGCCTCGACCACTCCTTGAACGTTGCTGCCGCTGTAACGAACTGGCCCCCCCGGGGGTCAACCGGCGGAGTCGAGGCGGGCGAGCTGGTCGGGGGTCAGTCGCAGGTCGGCGGCCGCCGCGGAGTCGACGATCGACTCCGGCCGGGACGCGCCCGGGATGGGGACGACGACGTCGGCCTGGGCCAGGTGCCAGGCCAGGGTCACCTGGTACACGGAGACGCCGACCTCGTCGGCCACCGCGGCGAACGCGTCGGCGGTCGACCCCAGCGACTTCGCCGAGGACACCCCGCCGAACGGGCTCCACGGGATGAACGCCAGCCCGAGCTCGGCGCAGTGGGCGAGCTCGCCGGCCGAGGAGCGCCAGCCGGGGGAGAACTGGTTCTGCACGCTGACCAGCGCCGGGCCGACGACCTCCCGGGCGGTGTCGATCTGCGCGACGTCGGCGTTGGAGATCCCGGCCAGCCGCACCAGCCCGTCGTCCACCAGCGACCGCAGCGCGCCCATCGACTCCTCCCACGGCGTCGCGGGGTCGGGCCGGTGGAACTGGTAGAGCCCGATCGCGTCCACGCCCAGGCGGCGCAGCGAGGCCTCGCACGCCCGCCGCAGGTACTCGGGCCGGCCGTCCAGTTCCCAGTCGCTGCCGCGCCGGGTGTGCCCGCCCTTGGTCGCCACCAGGACGTCGCCGGTGCCCCCGCCGTAGGAGCGCAGGGCCCGGGCGACCAGCTCCTCGTTGTGCCCGAACTCGGCCTCGTCCCGGGCATAGGCGTCGGCGGTGTCGATGAGCGTCACGCCGGCGTCCAGCGCCGCGTGCACCACCGCCTCGGCGTCGGCGGACGAGGGCCGCTCGTCCTTGGTCGACAGGGGCATCGCCCCCAGGCCGATGGCGCTGACGGTGCGGTCGCCGATGCGTCGCTGCTCCATGGGACCGTCGTGCCCCGCGGGTAGCGTCGCAACCGTGAGTTCGCTGTTCGACCCCGCTCCGGACGAGGACGGCGGCGCGCCGGTCGACCCGGGTGCGCCGCTGGCGGTCCGCATGCGGCCCCGCTCGCTGGACGAGGTGGTCGGGCAGACCCACCTGCTCGGTGCCCGCGCGCCGCTGCGCCGCCTGGTGGAGGCCGACGAGCCGATGTCGCTGGTCCTGTACGGGCCGCCCGGCACCGGCAAGACCACGCTGGCGCACGTGATCAGCCTGGCCACCAAGCGCCAGTTCGTGCAGCTGTCCGCGCTGGACTCCGGGGTCAAGGAGGTCCGCGCGGTCATCAGCTCCGCCAAGCGCGAGCTCACGATGGCCGGCCGGCGCACGGTGCTGTTCATCGACGAGGTGCACCGGTTCTCCAAGACGCAGCAGGACTCCCTGCTCTCGGCGGTGGAGGACCGGATCGTGAGCCTGATCGCGGCCACCACGGAGAACCCGTTCTTCTCCGTGGTCAGCCCGCTGCTCTCGCGCAGCCTGGTGCTCGCGCTGCAGCCGCTGGGCGACGACGACGTCCGGACGCTGCTGCGCCGGGCGCTGACCAGCGAGCGCGGTCTGGACGGCGCGGTGACGCTGAGCGCAGAGGCCGAGGAGCACCTGGTCCGGATCGCCGGCGGCGACGGCCGCAAGGCGCTGACCGCGTTGGAGTCCGGGGCGGGTGCGGCGCTGGCTGCCGGCACCACCGAGATCGACCTGCCCACCCTGGAGACCGCGGTGGCGCAGGCCGCGGTCCGCTACGACCGCGCCGGCGACATGCACTACGACGTCGCCAGCGCACTGATCAAGTCGATCCGCGGGTCCGACGTCGACGCGGCGATGCACTACCTGGCCCGGATGGTGGAGGCGGGGGAGGACCCGCGCTTCATCGCCCGCCGGCTGGTGATCTCGGCGAGTGAGGACATCGGGATGGCCGACCCCACGGCGCTGCAGACCGCGGTCGCCGCGGCCGACGCCGTCGCCTTCATCGGGATGCCCGAGGGGCACTTCCCGCTCGCCCAGGCGGTCGCCCACCTGGCCACCGCGCCGAAGTCGAACGCGCTCACCGTGGCGATCGGGGAGTCCGTCGCCGACGTCCGGGCCGGGCTGGCCGGCCCGGTGCCGCCCGGGCTTCGCGACGCGCACTACGCCGGGGCGAAGAAGCTCGGCCACGGGAAGACCTACACCTACCCGCACGACCACCCCGACGGGGTCGTGCCGCAGCAGTACCCGCCCGACGCGCTGGTGGGCCGGGACTACTACCGGCCGACCGCCCGCGGGGTGGAGGCGCAGATCGGCGCCCGGCTGGCCAAGCTGCGGGCGATCGTCCGTCGGCGGGGCTGACCGTCGTCGGGCCCAGCTAGGGTTGCTCGACCGGTGGCCCGACCACCGCGCACGCCGAACACGACGAAGGGGACCCACCACGTGTCCGCAGGAGAGATCGCCGGGCTGATCGCAGCCATCGCGGTGGCGTTGCTGGTGCTCATCGTGGCCGTGCCGCTGATGAAGCTGGGGCGCACGCTCGACGAGACCACGCTGACCATCCGGCAGGTCCGGGAGCAGAGCCAGCCGATCCTCAGCCAGGCGTCGACGACGGTCACCCACGTCAACGCCAACCTCGAGCGGGTCGACGACATCACCGGCAACGCCGCCAACGTCTCGAGCAACGTCGCTGCGCTGACCAGCGTCTTCGCCGCCACCCTGGGCAGCCCGCTGATCAAGGTCGCCGCGTTCAGCTACGGCGTCCGCAGCGCCGCGCGCAAGAAGCGTGAGGGCCAGGCGCTCGCCGACGCCCAGCGCAGCGCCAAGGACGAGCGCCGGGCCCGCCGCGCCGCCCGGAAGGCCGCCTGATGCGCCGGCTGTTCTGGCTCACCATGGGCGTGACCATCGGCGTGCTCGTCGTCCGCAAGCTGTCCCAGACCGCGGAGAAGCTGACGCCGCAGTCGATGGCCGGCAACCTCGCCGACGGGCTGCGCGAGCTGGCCGACGCGATCGGTGACTTCGGCGCCGACGTCCGGGCCGCGATGACCGAGCGCGAGGAGGAGCTGCGCGCCGGCACCGGCCTGGACGCCCCGCTGCCCGACAGCTCCCAGGTCGAGCTGCCCACCCGCCGCGGCGCGCACGCCGCGGACAGCTGAGCCCCACCCTCCCCGCTGCCCGACCGGGCAGCACCCGCTGGCTGGAGAACCGAGACCCACCGCATGCAGACCGCCGAGATCCGCCGCCGCTTCCTGGAGCACTTCGAGCAGCGCGGGCACACCGTCGTCCCGAGCGCCTCGCTGGTGTCGCCCGACCCCTCGCTGCTGTTCACCGTGGCCGGGATGGTGCCGTTCATCCCGTACCTGACCGGCCGTGAGCCCGCGCCGTACCCGCGGGCCACCAGCGTGCAGAAGTGCGTCCGCACCCTCGACATCGAGGAGGTGGGCAAGACCACCCGGCACGGCACGTTCTTCCAGATGAACGGCAACTTCTCCTTCGGTGACTACTTCAAGGAGGGGGCGATCCAGTACGCCTGGGAGCTGATCACCGGGGCGGTCGCTGACGGCGGGCTGGGCTTGGACCCGGAGAAGATCTGGGTGACGGTCTACCTGGACGACGACGAGGCCGCCGACGCCTGGCACCGCATCGCCGGGGTGCCGAAGGAGCGGATCCAGCGGCTGGGCATGGACGACAACTACTGGTCCACCGGGGCGCCCGGGCCGGCCGGTCCCTGCTCGGAGATCTACGTCGACCGCGGGGCGGAGTACGGCCCGGACGGCGGACCGGCCGTCGACCGCGCCGGCGACCGGTTCCTGGAGATCTGGAACCTGGTCTTCATGCAGTACGAGCGGGGCCCGGGGGAGGGCAAGGACTTCCCGATCCTGGGCGACCTGCCCAAGCAGAACATCGACACCGGCATGGGCCTGGAGCGGGTCGCCTACCTGCTGCAGGGCGTCGACAACATGTACGAGATCGACGAGGTCGCCCCGGTGCTGCGCCGGGCCGCGGACCTCGCCGGCGTGCGCTACGGCGCCGACCACGAGGCCGACGTCCGGCTGCGGGTGGTCGCCGACCACGTGCGCAGTGGGCTGATGCTCATCGGTGACGGGGTCACCCCCGGCAACGAGGGCCGCGGGTACATCCTCCGCCGGCTGCTGCGCCGCGCGGTCCGGTCGATGAAGCTGCTCGGCGTCGACGAGGCCACCCTGCCGGAGCTGCTGCCGGTGTCGCGTGACGCGATGAGCGCGAGTTACCCCGAGCTCGCCGGCGACTTCGCCCGGATCTCCGGCGTCGCCTACGCGGAGGAGGAGGCGTTCCGGCGCACCCTCACCGCCGGGACGGCGCTGTTCGACACCGCGGTCACCCAGGCCAAGCAGGCCGGCACCCCCGCGCTGTCCGGTGCGCAGGCGTTCTCGCTGCACGACACCTACGGCTTCCCGATCGACGTCACGCTGGAGATGGCCGCCGAGCAGGGCGTCACCGTCGACGAGGCCGGGTTCCGCGCCCTGATGAAGGAGCAGCGCGACCGCGCCCGGGCCGATGCCCGCGCCAAGCGCACCGGCTCGGTCGACGTGCTGGCCTACCGCCGGCTGCTCAGCGAGTTCGGCCCCACCGACTGGCGGGCCTACGACACCCTGCGCACCGACTCCCGGGTGCTCGGCGTGGTCGACGAGTCCGGCGACGCGACCAGCGACGACGCCGAGCCGGTGGTCGGCGTCGGCGGCATCACCCGGGTGGTGCTCGACCGCACGCCGTTCTACGCCGAGTCCGGCGGTCAGGTGGCCGACGCCGGCGAGCTGACCTGGGACGGCGGGCGCGCCGAGGTCATCGACGTGCAGCGGCCGGTGAAGGGCCTGGTCGCCCACCAGGTGCGGGTGCTGGAGGGGGAGCTGCGCGCCGGCACCGAGCTCACCGCCCAGGTCGACCGCGAGTGGCGGCTGTCGGCGTGCCAGGCGCACTCCGGCACCCACGTGCTGCACGCGGCCCTGCGGCAGGTGCTCGGCCCGCAGGCGCTGCAGTCCGGGTCCTACAACCGGCCCGGCTACCTGCGGCTGGACTTCGCCTGGCAGGGCGCGCTCACCCCGCGGCAGCGGCTGGACATCGAGGACGTCGCCAACGCCGCCGTGCGCGCCGACCACGGGGTGCGCGCGCTGTACATGACGCTGCCCGAGGCCCGTGAGTTCGGCGCCCTGGCGCTGTTCGGCGAGACCTACGGCGAGCAGGTGCGCGTGGTCGAGATCGGCGGTGAGTGGTCCCGGGAGCTCTGCGGTGGCACCCACGTGCGCGGCAGCGCGCAGATCGGCACGCTGGCGCTGACCGGCGAGAGCTCGGTCGGGTCCGGTGCCCGCCGGGTCGAGGCCGCCGTCGGGCTGGAGGGCTTCCGCTACCTGGCCCGCGAGCGCGACCTGGTGCGCCAGCTCGCCGACCTGCTCAAGACCCCGCAGGACGGGATCGTCGACCGGGTCAGCGGGATGCTGTCCCGGCTCCGTGACGCCGACAAGGAGCTCGCCGACCTGCGCGCCCAGCAGACGCTGGCGGCCGCCGGCGACCTGGCCGGGTCCGCGACCGACGTCGGCGGCGTCGCGGTGGTCACCGGGGCGCCGGCCGGCCTGTCCGGTGGCGACCTGCGCAGCCTCGCCCTCGACGTCCGGGGGCGGCTCGGCGAGAAGCCCGCCGCGGTCGTGCTCGCCTCCGCGGCCGACGGCAAGGTCGCCCTCATCGCCACGGTCAACCCCGCCGCGCAGCAGCGGGGTCTGTCCGCCAACGACCTGCTCAAGGCCGCGGCCGGGCCGGTCGGCGGGCGGGGTGGCGGCAAGCCGGACGTCGCCCAGGGCGGCGGCACCGACCCGGCGGGCATCCCGGCGGCGCTGGCCGCGGTCGGGCAGGCGATCGGGGCGGCCACCTCGTGAGCGCGGCGTCCGACGGGCCCGGCACCGGGCCGGTGGAGGAGCCGGTCGCCCAGACCGGTCGCCCGCCGGTGCCCGGCCGGGCACCGGCGGACGGCGACCAGGACGGCCGGCAACAGGACGGCCGGCAACAGGACGGCGCACCGGCCGGGGACGGGGTGCACCGCACCGAGCGGGTGCCCTTCCCGCTACCGGGACTGCACCAGCCGATGCCAGCCCAGGCCCCGCAGACCCAGACCCAGGCCCCGGACACCCAGGCCCCGGACACCCAGGCCCCGGAGACCGGCCGGCTGCAGCTGGGCGGTTACCCGCCCCGGGTGCCGGGCGCGGCCCGCCGGCCCGACCCGGCGGCGGGTGCGGGTGGCACGGATGTGCCGGCCGAGGGCGACGACCCGCGGCGTCCACGGTGACCGGGCCGGACCGGCCCGGGCCGGCCTGGGTCTCCGGCCGGCGGATGGGCGTCGACGTCGGCACCGTCCGCGTCGGCGTCGCCCTCTCCGACGTCACCGGCACCATCGCCAGTCCGCTGGAGACGGTGCGTCGTTCCAAGGACCAGCGGGACCTGGACCACCTGGCCGGGCTAGTTGTGACACACGAGGTGGTCGAGGTGGTTGTGGGATTGCCCAAGCATCTGTCCGGTGCGTCGGGTTCCTCGGCAAGAGATGCCAGCACTTACGCTCGGGATCTGGCCAGCCGCATCGGGGACGTCCCGGTGCACCTCGTCGACGAAAGGCTCTCCACCGTGACCGCCGCCACTCACCTGCGCGCCGGGGGCATCGACAGCCGCCGGCAGCGGTCGGTGATCGACCAGGCTGCGGCGGTCGTGATCCTGCAGAGCCACCTCGACGGGAGACCACGTACTGGCCCCGACTCCGGGAGGCCCATCTCGTGACCGACCCGACCCCGCCGCGTCCGCGCGGCCGACACTCCCAGCTCGACGCCGAGGGCGCCGGCCGTCCGGCCGCCGAGCTGCTGGCCGCCTGGAGCGGTGCCACGACGCAGCTGACCGAGGACCAGGGCGAGCTGCCCGGTGCCGGCCGGGCCGGCCGTCGCCGCCACGTGGCCGAGTCCGACACCGGCGCCCTGCCCGGCTCGCAGGTGCTGCGCGGCGGTGCCGCTGCGACCGCGACGCCGGTCGGCTGGGCCCGGGGGAGCAGTGCGGTCCCCGGCGCGCGCCCCGCCGCGGACGCCGCGCCGCGCACCACCGAGCTCACCGTCGCCCCCCTGGTCCCCGGGCCGGGCGCCGTCGGCCGGGCGGTCCCCACCGGGCGGACGCCCGCGGACGACCTCCGGCAGCCGCCGCTGCGTGACCTGCTGCCGCACGGCGCCCCCACCGCGCCGGCCGTCGACGACGAGGACGACCGGTTCACCGTCGGCGACACCGACCCGAGCTGGCGCGCCGGGCGGCGGCAGGTGCCGGACGTGCCGCCGCCGGCGGGCGGCCTCGGCCTGCTCGTGACCAGCCCGGCGGCCGCGTCCCCGGCCCCCGGCACTGGCGAGATCGCCACCGCGGTGCACCCCGTGGTCTGGGCCGACGAGGACGGCGCGGACGAGTTCGGTCCCGACGACGACACGGCCTGGACCCGGGACGACGCGGTCTGGGCCCAGCGCGCCTGGGCCGAGGACCGGCACGCCACGGACGAGCCGGACGGCGAGGACGACCCCGCCGGCGGCGGGGTCCAGGAGCCCGGCCACGGCGAGGCCGACCGCCACGACCTGGACCAGCACGACCTCGACCGCCACGACCTCGACCAGCACGACGACTTCCCGCACGACCGGACCGGTGGTCTGGACGTCGTGGTCGCCGACGACGGCCACGGCGGGGGATCGGGCGGGGGATCCGGCGGCGGACGCGGCCGGCGCGGCGGGTCCGGTGACGGCAACGGCGGCTCCCCGGGCCGCCGTCGCCGGCCGGTCACGATCGTGCTGTCGCTGCTGGTGCTCGGCGGACTGGTCGCGGGCATCGTCTTCGGCGGGCAGGCGCTGTGGCGCACGCTCAACCCGGCGTCGGAGGACTACACCGGCCAGGGCACCGGCGCGGTCGAGGTCCGCGTGAACGAGGGCGACTCGTTGCGGGCCATCGCCCGTAGCCTGGTGTCCGCCGACGTCATCGCCTCCACCGGGCCGTTCCTGGAGGCGGCCGAGGCGAACGACTCGGCCACCGGCATCCAGCCCGGCGTCTACGCGATGCGCCAGCAGATGTCCGGCGCCTCCGCGCTCGACCTGATGCTGCACCCCGAGACCCGGATGGTCACCAAGGTGACCCTGCGGGAGGGCCTGACCGTTGCGCAGACGCTCAACCGCCTGGCCGAGGCCACCGGGATCCCGCTGGCGGAGTGGGAGGCGGCGGCGGCCGACCCGGCCGCGCTGGGGCTGCCCGCCTACGCGGGCGGCATGCTCGAGGGCTTCCTCTTCCCGGCCACCTACGACGTCACGCCCGACGACACCCCGGCCGCGGTGCTGTCGTCGATGATCGCCCGCGCCGACCAGGTGCTCAACCAGCTGGGCGTCCCGGTGGAGCGACGGCTGGAGGTCGTCACCAAGGCCAGCATCGTGCAGGCCGAGGCCGGCAACGTCACGGACATGGGCATGGTGGCGCGGGTGCTGGAGAACCGGCTCGGCGACGGCATGCCGCTGCAGCTGGACACCACGGTCAACTACGCCAACGGCAAGAGCGGCATCACCACCACGCCGCAGGACCGGGCCAACCCCTCGCCCTACAACACCTACGTGCACACCGGACTGCCGCCGGGCGCGATCAGCAACCCGGGGCAGGACGCCATCGAAGCCGTGCTCAACCCGACGCCGGGGGACTGGCGGTACTTCGTGGTGGTCAACCCCGACACCGGCGAGACCCGGTTCGCGGTGACCGGCCAGGAGCACCAGCAGAACGTCGTCCTCTTCCAGCAGTGGCTGCAGGACAACCCGGGCAACTGAGCGGCGGGCCGGGGGCGGGTGGCCGGGCCGCCGTCCTCGGCCGGCCAGTCAGCCACTCGCTCTCCCCGCTGCTGCACCGGGCGGCCTACGCCGCGCTGGGGCTGGACGGGTGGACCTACGACGCGCTGGACGTGGGTGCGGAGGACCTGCCGGTGCTGCTGGCCGGTCTCGGGCCCGAGTGGCGCGGCTTCTCGGTGACCATGCCCTGCAAGCAGGCCGCGGTCGAGGTCGCCGACGAGGTCGACCAGCTGCCCCGGCTCCTCAACGCCGCCAACACGCTGGTGCGCACCGACCGCGGGTGGCGGGCGGAGAACACCGACGTCCAGGGCGTCGGCATGGCGCTGCAGCTGGGCGGGGTGGAGCGGGTCGACCACGCCGCGGTCCTCGGCGCCGGTGGCACGGCGGCGGCCGCGGTCACCGCGCTGGCGTCACTGGGCGCCCGCCAGATCGACGTCGTCGTCCGCGAGCCCGCCCGCGCCGGCGACCTGCTGCGGGTGATCGCCGAGCTCGGGGTCTCCGCGGACGTGCAGCGGCTGGACCGCACCGGCACCCTCGCCGCGCCCGTCGTGGTGAGCACCGTCCCCGCCGGTGGGCAGCCCGCGGTGGCCGACCTGGCCTGGTGGCGCGGGCAGACGGTGCTCGACGTGCTGTACGCGGGCTGGCCCACCCCGCTGGCCCAGCGGGTGCAGGAGGCCGGCGGCACGACCATCAGCGGCCTCGAGGTGCTGTTCTGGCAGGCCACCGCCCAGGTCGAGCTGATGACCGGGCTGCCGGCGCCGATCGCGGCGATGCGCGCCGCGCTCGACGCCTGACCCGGCGCCGGTGACCGCCGCGCTGACCGGCGCCGCGGCGGTGCTCGGGCTGCTGCTCGGGCCCTGGCTGGCGGCGGTGACGGTCCGGCTGGCCGGCCGCGACCCCACCGCCCGGCCGGCTCCCCGTCGCGTGCTCCTCACCTGCCTGCTCGCCGGGGCCGCGCTCGCCGCGGCGCCCGCCCTCGCCGGGGCCCGGCCGGCCACCGTCGCCCTGCTCTGGTTCGGCGCGGCCGCCGTCGTCCTGGCCGGGGTCGACCTGGCCAGCCACCGGCTGCCCGACCGGGTCACCGGGCCCGCGGCGCTGGTCGCCGCCGTCGCGCTCGCCGTGGACGGTGCGGTCACCGGCACCTGGCCGGCCGTGGGCCGAGCGCTGCTCGCCGCGGCCGTGGCGTGGGCGGTGCTCACCGCTGTCCGGCTGGTCGACCCGCGCTCGTTCGGTGGCGGGGACGTCAAGCTGCTCGGGCTGCTCGGCCTGCTGCTGGGCTGGGCAGGGTGGGGCGTGCTCCTGGCCGGGGTCTTCGCCGGGCTGCTGATCGGGGCGCTGGGCGCACTGCTGCTGATGGCCGCGGGCCGCGCGCACTGGCGCACCGCGATCGCCTTCGGCCCGCCGCTGCTGCTCGGCGGGTACGTCGCGCTGGTCCTCGCCGGGCCGCTGCCCGGTGCATGAGCGGTCCCGTCGGGGCGTGCTGGCACAATCCCGGGCATGTTGCGCTGGCTGACCGCCGGTGAGTCGCACGGCCAGCAGCTCACCGCCATCCTCGAAGGCCTCCCCGCCGGCGTGCGGGTGCAGACCGCCGACCTCGACGACCAGCTCGCCCGCCGCCGCCTGGGCCACGGCCGCAGTGCGCGGATGAGCTTCGAGGAGGACGTGGTCACCCTCACCGGCGGCGTGCGGCACGGCGTCACCCAGGGCGGGCCGATCGCCGTCCAGATCGGCAACACCGAGTGGCCCAAGTGGTCCACGGTCATGTCCGCCGACCCGGTCGACCCCGCGGTGCTGGAGGGGCAGGCGCGCAACGCCCCGCTCACCCGGCCCCGCCCCGGCCACGCCGACCTCGCCGGCCTGCAGAAGTACGGCTTCGACGACGTCCGACCCGTGCTGGAGCGCGCCAGCGCCCGGGAGACCGCGGCCCGCGTGGCGCTGGGCACCGTGGCCCGGCAGTTCCTCGACCAGGTGCTCGGCGTGCAGGTGGTCAGCCACGTCGTCGGCATCGGCCCGGTCACCGTGCCCGAGGGGGTCCTGCCCGGGCCCGGGGACAACCCGCGGATCGACGAGGACCCGGTGCGCTGCGCCGACCCGGACACCAGCGTCCGCATGGTCGCCGAGGTCGACGACGCCCGGAGGTCCGGCGACACCCTGGGCGGCGTCATCGAGGTGGTCGTGCACGGCCTGCCGCCGGGCCTGGGCAGCCACGTGCACTGGGACCGCCGGCTGGACTCCCGGCTGGCCGGTGCCCTGATGGGCGTGCAGTCGGTGAAGGCGGTGGAGGTCGGTGACGGGCTGGAGACCTCCCGGCGCCGCGGCTCGGTCGCCCACGACGAGATCGAGCTGGTCGACGGCGAGCTGCAGCGGCGCACCGACCGCGCCGGCGGCATCGAGGGCGGCATGACCAACGGCGAGGCGCTGCGCGTGCGGGCGGCCATGAAGCCGATCAGCACCGTGCCCCGGGCCCTGGACACCGTCGACGTCACCACCAGGGAGGCGGCGGTCGCGATCAACCAGCGCTCCGACGCCTGCGCCGTCCCACGCGGCAGCGTGGTGATGGAGGCGATGGTCGCCCTGGTCCTGGCCGACGCGGTGCTGGAGAAGTTCGGCGGCGACTCGGTGCCCGAGACCCGCCGCAACGTGCAGGGCTACCTCGACGCGCTGCCGATCCGGTGACGCCCTCGACCGGTCCGCGGCTGGTGCTCGTCGGCCCGCCGGCGTCGGGCAAGACCACGGTCGGCACCGCGGTCGCCGCCGCGCTCGGCCTGTCCTTCCGGGACACCGACGCCGACGTCGAGGCGCAGACCGGCAGCACGATCGCCGACCTGTTCGTGCAGCAGGGCGAGGCGCACTTCCGCGCCCTCGAGGAGCAGGCGGTCGCCCGGGCGGTCGCCGAGCACCCCGGCGTGCTGGCGCTCGGCGGCGGCGCGGTGACCAGCGCCGCCACCCGGGCCCTGCTGGTCGCCCACGGCCGGGCCGGCGGAGCAGTCGTCTGGCTGGACGTCGACGTCCCCTCCGCGGCCCGCCGGGTGGGGCTCTCCCGGGACCGGCCGCTGCTCGCGGTCAACCCACGCGCCATGCTGCGCACCATGCTCGAGGCCCGCGCACCGCTCTACGCCGAGGTCGCCACCGCGACCGTCTCCACCAGCGACCGGGAGGTCGACGCCGTCGTGGCCGACGTGCTCGCCTGCACCACCGGGGACCACTCGTGACCGCGCACCGGATCACCGTCGCCGGAGACCGGCCCTACGACGTCGTCATCGGCCCCGGCGTGCAGGCCGAGCTGGGCCTGCTGCTGGCCGGCACGCCCCGGGCGGTCGTGGTGCACAGCCGCGCGCTGGCCGCCGCGGCCGGCGCCGCGGTCGAGACGCTGCAGGAGGCCGGGGTCGCGGCCGAGGCGGTCGCCGTCCCCGACGGCGAGGCGGCCAAGACCGCCGAGGTCGCCGCCGGCGCGTGGGAGGAGTTCGGCCGGCTCGGGCTCACCCGCTCCGACGCCGTCGTGGGCGTGGGCGGGGGCGCGGTCACCGATCTCGCCGGCTTCCTCGCCGCCACCTGGCTGCGCGGGGTCCGCGTCGTCCAGGTGCCGACCAGCCTGCTGGGCATGGTCGACGCCGCCGTCGGTGGCAAGACCGGCATCAACACCCGGGCCGGCAAGAACCTCGTCGGCGCGTTCCACCCGCCCGCCGGCGTGCTCGCCGACACCGACGCGCTCGCCGGCCTCCCCGACGCGGAGTTCCGCGCCGGCCTGGCCGAGGTGGTCAAGTGCGGTTTCATCGCCGACGGGCGGGTGCTGGAGCTGCTCGAGGCCGACCCCACCGGTCGCGCGGACACCGTCGAGCTGATCGCCCGGGCCGTGCAGGTGAAGGCCGACGCGGTCGGCGAGGACCTGTACGACACCGGCCGCCGCGAGTTCCTCAACTACGGGCACACCCTGGCCCACGCGATCGAGCGGGTGGAGGACTTCACCTGGCGGCACGGTGAGGCGGTCGCCGTCGGCCTGGTGTTCGCCGCCGAGCTGGCCGGCCAGGCCGGGCTGCTGGACGCCGTGGACGTGGCCCGGCACCGCGACCTGGTCGCCGCGCTGGGGCTGCCCACGACCTACCGCGGCGACTGGGACCAGCTGCAGGCGGTGATGCGGGTGGACAAGAAGGCCCGCGGTGCCTCGCTGCGCTTCGTCGTCCTCGACGGCCTGGGCAACCCGCGCATCCTGACCGACCCGGACCAGGGCTGGCTCGACGCCGCCTGGGCAGCCGTGAACGAGGAGACAGCATGACCATCCAGGTGCTCAACGGCGCCAACCTCGGCCGGCTCGGCACCCGGGAGCCCGAGGTGTACGGGACGACGACGCACGCCGAGCTGGTGCAGCTGATCGAGGCCGCGGCCGCTGAGCTGGGCGTCCAGGTCGTCGTCCGGCAGACCGACTCCGAGGCGGAGCTGCTGGGCTGGGTGCACGCGGCCACCGACGCCGGCGACGCCATCGTGGTCAACCCCGGTGGCTGGTCGCACACCTCCGTCGTGCTGCACGACGCGCTCGCCGCGGTCACCGCCCCGGTCGTCGAGGTGCACATCAGCAACGTCCACCGGCGCGAGGACTTCCGGCGCCACTCCTACGTCTCCCGCGTCGCCGACGGCGTGATCGCCGGGCTCGGGGTGCAGGGCTACGAGCTGGCGCTGCGGTACCTGGCCGCGAAGGGCGTGCGATGACCCGCGACACCACCCGCGAGGCCGGGCGGCGGGAGCGGCTGCGCGCCGTCGCCGCCGAACAGGGCCTGGACGCCGTGCTCGTCACCAACCTGCTCAACGTCCGCTACCTGACCGGGTTCACCGGCTCCAACGGCGCGCTGCTGCTGCGCACCGACGGCCGGGACCTCCTCGGCACCGACGGCCGCTACACCACCCAGGCGCAGGCCCAGGTGCCCGACGTCGAGCTGCTGGTCGACCGGGGCACCGTGGGGGCGCTCGCCGCCCGTGCGGCCGCCGACGCCGGGCGGCTCGGCTACGAGTCGCACGACGTGACCGTCGACGGGCTGCGCGGCCTGGAGCGGGTGGCCTCCGGCGTCGAGCTGGTGAGCATCCGGCGGGCGGTCGAGGGGCTGCGCGCGGTCAAGGACGACGGCGAGGTCGAGTCGCTGCGCCGGGCGTGCGCCGTGGCCGACCGGGCGCTGGCCGAGCTGGCCACCGAGGGCGCGCTGCGGCCCGGGCGGACCGAGCTGGAGGTCGGCCGCGAGCTGGACGCCCGGATGCTGGCGCTGGGCGCGGAGTCGCCGAGCTTCGAGACGATCGTGGCCACCGGCGCCAACTCGGCCATCCCGCACCACCGCCCCGACGCCACCGTGCTCCGCGACGGCGACTTCCTCAAGCTGGACTTCGGCGCCACCGTCGACGGCTACCACTCCGACATGACCCGCACGGTGGTCCTCGGTCACGCCGCCGACTGGCAGCGCGAGGTGTACGAACTCGTCGCCGCCGCGCAGGCCGCCGGCCGGGCCGCGCTCGCGGTCGGTGCGGAGGTCGTCGCGGTCGACGCCGCGGCCCGCGACGTCATCGTCGCCGCCGGGCACGGCGACCACTTCACCCACGGCCTGGGGCACGGGGTCGGGCTGGAGATCCACGAGGCACCGGGGATCTCGGCGCTCGGCGCAGGTACCCTGGCCGCTGGCATGGCCGTCACCGTGGAGCCGGGTGTCTACCTGCCCGGGCACGGCGGTGTCCGGATCGAGGACACCCTCATCGTCACGGACGACGAGCCCGAGTTGTTGACCCTCACGAGCAAGGAACTGCTGGTTCTCTAGATGGCTACCACCAACGACCTCAAGAACGGCATCGTCCTCAACCTGGACGGCCAGCTCTGGACCGTCACCGACTTCCAGCACGTCAAGCCGGGCAAGGGCGGTGCCTTCGTGCGCACCACCCTGAAGAACGTGCTGTCGGGCAAGGTCGTCGACAAGACCTTCAACGCCGGTACCAAGGTCGAGACGGCGACCGTCGACAAGCGCTCGATGACCTTCCTCTACAAGGAGGGCACCGACTTCGTCTTCATGGACGGCGACACCTTCGAGCAGATCTACGTCCCCGAGGCCACGGTCGGCAGCGGCGCGGACTACCTGCTGGACAACACCGAGGTCACCGTGGCCGTGCACGACGAGACCCCGCTGTACGTCGAGCTCCCGGTGACCATGGAGCTGGTGGTGCAGCACACCGACCCGGGTCTGCAGGGCGACCGCTCGACCGGTGGCACCAAGCCGGCGACGCTGGAGACCGGCGCGGAGATCCAGGTGCCGCTGTTCATCAGCACCGGCGAGAAGCTGAAGGTCGACACCCGCGACGGCCGCTACCTCGGCCGGGTGTCCTGATGATCCCGACCCGGCCCGCCCGCTAGTGGCCGCCCGCTCCAAGGCGCGCAAGCGCGCGGTCGACGTCCTCTACGAGGCCGACCTGCGCAGCAGCGACCCGCTCGCGGTGCTCCGCGACCGGGTCGGCGACGACTCCCCGCCGGTGCCCGACCACGCGGTCCGGCTCGTCGAGGGCGTGGTCGAGCAGCAGGCGCGGATCGACGAGCTGATCGAGCAGCACGCGACCGGCTGGTCGCTGGACCGGCTGCCCGACGTCGACCGCGCGATCCTGCGGATGGCCACCTACGAGCTGCTCTGGGTCGACGACGTCCCGGACGCCGTGGTGATCGACGAGGCGGTGACCCTGGCCAAGGCGTTGTCCACCGACGACTCGCCGGCCTACGTCAACGGCGTCCTCGGCGGCATCGTGAAGGCCGAGATCCCCACCTGAGGAAGGGCCCCGCTGCAGGGGCCCGACGCGAACGGCCCACCCTGCGTTGCAGGGTGGGCCGTCGGCGTTCGTGGGAGTTCGTCGTCAGCGGGGGGTGCGCCGCCGGTCGCCGCCCCAGGTGGCCTCGTCGTCGTCCTCGGTGGCGTAGCCGACGCCGTCCGGGCCGGGGGAGAGGACGCCCCACTCGATGAGCCGGGTGGTCAGCTCGTCGGGGCTCATGTCGTAGATGATCGCCAGCGACTTGAGGTCCTCGGCGCGGATGGACAGCACCTTGCCGTTGTAGTCGTGGCGCTGCGCCTGGATGGTCGAGGCGTAGCGGGCCAGCGGCCCGGCCTCGTCGGCCGGCAGCGAGCCCAGCGACTCCAGGTTCAGCACGATCTTCGTGCTCTTCGTGACGGCGCTGCTCGGTCGCGGGTCGGGCAGCAGCTCGGACACCGGCACGCCGTAGAACACGGCGAGCTCGGAGAGCCGCTGCACGGTCACCGCCCGGTCGCCCCGCTCGTACGAGCCGACGACGACGGCCTTCCAGCGTCCGTGCGACTTGTCCTCCACGCCCTGCAGCGACAGGCCCTGCTGGTTGCGGATCGCTCGCAGGCGGGCGCCAAGCGCCCGGGAGTAGTCGGTGCTCATCGTCTCTGCTCACTGACTGTCGTCGGATGGGAGCCGTACTGGTGACGCAGAGTACCGAGCCTGCGTCCGTAGCGACAGTCGGTGGGCCCCCGTACGGGTCAGAGGAGCCGATCCGGGCGGGGCGGAGGTCACATCGGCCGGTGCAGTACCGTCGTGCCCGGTCCCACTCCTTTAACGACCCGTCCAGTGAGGCGGGGAAGGAGGCCTGATGACCATGTCATCTGAGCTGCCGTCCGATCCGCCCGCCCCGCCGCTGCTCGGCGCCGACGACCTCGCCCGCGTGGTCGACCGGATCGCCCACCAGCTGATCGAGAAGGCGGGCAACTCCCTCGCCGACCTGGTGCTCGTCGGCATCCCCACCCGCGGCGCCCCGCTGGCCCGCCGGCTCGCCGCCCGGGTCGAGGCCTTCTCCGGCGCCGCCGTCGACGTCGGCACCGTCGACATCACCCTCTACCGGGACGACCTGCGGCGGCGCGGGGTGCGCGCGCTGGAGGACACCCGGCTGCCCGGCGCCGGGATCGACGACCGGCTGGTGGTCCTCGTCGACGACGTGCTCTTCTCCGGCCGCTCGGTCCGCGCCGCGCTGGACGCGCTGCGCGACCTGGGCCGCCCGCGCGCCGTCCAGCTGGCGGTGCTGGTCGACCGCGGCCACCGGGAGCTGCCGATCCGCGCCGACTACGTGGGCAAGAACGTGCCCACCGCGCGCAGCCAGAAGGTCGAGGTCCACCTGGCCGAGATCGACGGACTCGACGAGGTCCTCGTGACCGGCGGCGTCACCGGCGGCGACCGGTGAAGCGGCACCTGCTGGAGGCCGGCGACCTCGACCGGGACGACGCGACCCTGGTGCTGGACACCGCGGCGCAGATCGAGCAGGCGCTGGCCGGGCGCGAGGTCAAGAAGCTCCCCACCCTGCGGGGGCGCACCGTGGTGAACCTCTTCTACGAGGACTCCACCCGCACCCGGATCTCCTTCGAGCTGGCGGCCAAGCGGCTCTCCGCCGACGTCATCAACTTCTCCGCCAAGGGCAGCAGCGTCTCCAAGGGCGAGAGCCTCAAGGACACCGCGCTGACCCTGGAGGCGATGGGCGCCGACGGCATCGTCGTCCGGCACGGTGCCTCCGGGGCGCCGCACCGGCTGGCGCACTGGGTCCGCGGCAGCGTGGTCAACGCCGGCGACGGCACGCACGAGCACCCCACCCAGGCGCTGCTGGACGCCTACACGATCCGCCGGCGGGTGGGCCGGCTCGACGGCGTCCGGGTGGCGATCGTCGGCGACGTGCTGCACAGCCGGGTGGCCCGGTCCAACGTCTGGCTGCTGGCCACCCTCGGCGCCGAGGTCACCCTGGTGGCGCCGCCGACGCTGCTGCCGGTCGGGGTGGGCAGCTGGCCGGTGCGGGTCGGCTACGACCTGGACGCCGTGCTGCCGAAGGCCGACGTGGTGATGATGCTGCGGGTGCAGGGCGAGCGGATGAACGCCTCGTTCTTCCCCAGCGCCCGGGAGTACAGCCGCCGGTACGGGCTGGACGCCCACCGGATGGCGGCGCTGCCCGACGACGCGATCGTCATGCACCCCGGGCCGATGAACCGGGGCATGGAGATCGCCGCCGAGGTGGCCGACTCGGCCCGCTCCACGATCGTCGACCAGGTCGGCAACGGCGTCAGCGTGCGCATGGCCGTCCTGTACCTGCTGCTGGGAGGCGCACCCGAATGACCGTGTTGATCAAGGGGGCCCGCCCGTACGGCGAGGACGCCGTCGACCTGCTGCTGGACGACGGCCGGATCGCCGCCGTCGGCTCCGGCCTCGCGGCCGACGGTGCGCAGGTGGTCGACGCGGCCGGGCTGGTCGCGCTGCCGGGGCTGGTCGACCTGCACACCCACCTGCGCGAGCCGGGGCGGGAGGACGCCGAGACCGTCGAGACCGGCAGCCGGGCCGCGGCGCTGGGCGGCTTCACCGCGGTGCACGCGATGGCCAACACCGACCCGGTCGCCGACACCGCCGGCGTGGTCGAGCAGGTGTGGCGGCTGGGCCAGCAGGCCGGGCTGGTCGACGTCGTCCCGGTCGGGGCGGTGACCGTCGGCCTGCGCGGCGAGCGGCTGGCCGAGCTCGGCGCGATGGCCGACTCCGCCGCCCGGGTGCGGGTCTTCTCCGACGACGGGCACTGCGTGGCCGACCCGGCGCTGATGCGCCGGGCGCTGGAGTACGTGAAGGCCTTCGACGGCGTCGTCGCCCAGCACGCGGAGGAGCCGCGGCTCACCGTCGGCGCGCAGATGAACGAGGGCGAGCGCTCCGCGCGGCTGGGCCTGGCCGGCTGGCCGGCCGCCGCCGAGGAGGCGGTGATCGCCCGCGACGTGCTGCTGGCCGGGCACGTCGGCGCCCGGCTGCACGTCTGCCACGTCTCGACCGCGGGCTCGGTGGAGATCCTGCGCTGGGCGAAGTCGCGCGGCGTGCAGGTGACCGCGGAGGTCACCCCGCACCACCTGCTGCTCACCGACGAGTGCGTGGAGGGCTCCGGGGCCGGCGGAGCCGGGTGGGGCCCGTACGACCCGGTGTTCAAGGTGAACCCGCCGCTGCGCACGGCCGAGGACGTCGAGGCGCTGCGGGCCGGGCTGGCCGACGGCACCATCGACGCCGTCGGCACCGACCACGCCCCGCACGCGGTGGAGGACAAGGAGAGCGAGTGGGCCGCCGCCCGCCCCGGCATGCTCGGGCTGGAGCAGGCGCTCTCCGTCGTCGTGCAGACCATGGTCGAGCCGGGCCGGCTCGACTGGCGCGGCGTCGCCGACCGCATGTCGGTCCGTCCGGCGGCCATCGGCCGCCTGGCCGGGCACGGCCGCCCGCTCGCCGTCGGCGAGCCGGCCAACCTGCTGCTGCTGGACCCCGCGCACCGGGCCACCGTCGACCCGGCCGCGCTGGCCAGCCGCAGCCGCAACAGCCCCTATGCCGGCCGGGAGCTCCCCGGCCGGGTGGTCGCCACGTTCCTGCACGGGGTGGCGACCGTTCTGGACGGGAAGGCACAGAAGTGAGTGAGGCACTGCTCGTTCTCGAGGACGGGCGCACGTTCCGTGGCGAGGCCTACGGCAAGGTCGGGACGACGGTCGGGGAGGCGGTCTTCTCCACCGGCATGACCGGTTACCAGGAGACGCTGACCGACCCCAGCTACGCCCGGCAGATCGTGGTGATGACCGCTCCGCACGTCGGCAACACCGGGGTCAACGCCGAGGACGACGAGAGTCGCCGCATGTGGGTGGCCGGCTTCGTCGTCCGCGACCCCGCCCGCCGGCCGGCGAACTGGCGCGCCACCGGCAGCCTGGACGACGAGCTCACCGCGCAGGGCGTGGTCGGGATCAGCGGCATCGACACCCGCGCGCTCACCCGGCACCTGCGCGACCGCGGGGCCATGCGCGCCGGGATCAGCAGCGAGGGCCTGGACCGCGACGCGCTGCTGGCCCGGGTGACCGCGAGCGAGCCGATGACCGGCGCGGACCTGGCGCCGCTGGTCAGCGCCGACGACCCCTACGTCGTCCCGGCGGTGGGGGAGAAGCGCTTCACCATCGCCGCGCTCGACCTGGGCATCAAGACCGCCACCCCGCGGGCGCTGGCCGAGCTCGGCGTGGAGACCCACGTGCTGCCGGCCACCGCCACCGCGGAGGACCTGCTGCGCCACGGGGTCGACGGCGTGTTCATCTCCAACGGGCCGGGTGACCCGGCCGCCGCCGACTACGCGGTCGCGGCGGTGCGCGGGGTGCTCGAGGCCCGCCGCCCGCTGTTCGGCATCTGCTTCGGCAACCAGATCCTGGGCCGGGCGCTGGGCCTGGGCACCTACAAGCTGCGCTTCGGCCACCGCGGCCTCAACCAGCCGGTGCTCGACCGGGTCAGCGGCACGGTGCGGGTCACCAGCCACAACCACGGGTTCGCCGTCGACGCGCCGCTGGACCGGACCACCGACACCCCGTTCGGCCCGGTCGAGGTCAGCCACGTCGGGCTCAACGACGACGTCGTCGAGGGGCTGCGGCTGACCGAGGCGCCGGCGTTCAGCGTGCAGTTCCACCCGGAGGCGGCCGCGGGGCCGCACGACGCCAACCCGCTGTTCGACCGGTTCGTCGACCTGATGGCCGCCGAGCGGGAACGCGGGAACGCCGTCAGCCCGCCGCCCACCGTCCAGGACACCACCGGCGAGAAGGAGGCCTGAGGATGCCCAAGCGGACAGACCTCCAGCACGTGATGGTGATCGGCTCCGGGCCGATCGTCATCGGCCAGGCCAGCGAGTTCGACTACTCCGGCACCCAGGCCTGCCGGGTGCTCAAGGCCGAGGGGCTGCGCGTCAGCCTGGTCAACAGCAACCCGGCCACGATCATGACCGACCCCGAGGTCGCCGACGCCACCTACGTGGAGCCGCTGACCCCCGACTTCGTCGAGCGGGTCATCGCCGCCGAGCGCCCCGACGCGCTGCTGGCCACCCTCGGCGGGCAGACGGCGCTGAACATCGCCATCGGCCTCTACGAGAACGGCGTGCTGGAGAAGTACGGCGTCCAGCTGATCGGTGCCGACGTCGACGCGATCAACCGCGGCGAGGACCGGCAGAAGTTCAAGGACATCGTCCGCTCCATCGGCGCCGACGCCCCCCGCTCCCGGGTCTGCGGCAGCGTCGAGGAGGCGCTGGAGACCGCCGCCGAGGTCGGCTACCCGGTGGTCATCCGGCCCAGCTTCACCATGGGCGGGCTGGGCTCGGGCATCGCCACCGACGAGCCGATGCTGCGCCGGATGGCCGGCCACGGCCTGGCCGACTCCCCGGTGCACACCGTCCTCATCGAGGAGTCGGTGCTGGGCTGGAAGGAGTACGAGCTCGAGCTGATGCGCGACCGCAGCGACAACGTGGTCGTCATCTGCTCGATCGAGAACATCGACGCCATGGGCGTGCACACCGGCGACTCGGTGACCGTCGCCCCGGCGATGACGCTCACCGACCGCGAGTACCAGCACATGCGCGACGTCGGCATCGCCGTGCTGCGCGAGGTCGGCGTGGACACCGGCGGTTGCAACATCCAGTTCGCCGTCCACCCCGAGACGGGCCGCCTGGTCGTCATCGAGATGAACCCGCGGGTGTCCCGCTCCAGCGCGCTGGCGTCCAAGGCGACCGGCTTCCCGATCGCCAAGATCGCCGCCAAGCTGGCCATCGGCTACACCCTCGACGAGATCACCAACGACATCACCGGGGTCACCCCGGCGTCGTTCGAGCCGTCGCTGGACTACGTCGTGGTCAAGATCCCGCGCTTCGCCTTCGAGAAGTTCCCCGGCGCCGACCCGCGGCTGACCACCACGATGAAGAGCGTCGGTGAGGTGATGGCCATGGGCCGCAACTTCACCGAGGCGCTGGGCAAGGCGATGCGGTCCACCGAGACGTCGGCCGCCGGTTTCTGGACCGAGCCGGCGCCCCGGGCGACGGCGGAGGAGCTGCTCGAGCAGCTGCGCACCCCGGTCGACGGCCGGCTGTACGTGGCCCGGCAGGCCCTGGCGGCCGGCGCCACCGTCGAGCAGGTGTCGCAGGCGTCGGGGTTCGACGCCTGGTTCGTCGACCAGATCGCGCTGGTGCACGAGGTCGGCGAGGAGGTCCGCGACGCCCCGGCGCTCACGCCGGAGCTGCTCCGTCGGGCCAAGCGGCACGGCCTCTCCGACCGGCAGGTCGCCGCGCTGCGGCCCGAGCTCGCCGGTGAGGACGGCGTGCGGGTGCTCCGCTGGCGGCTGGGCATCCGGCCGGTCTACAAGACGGTGGACACCTGCGCGGCCGAGTTCGCCGCCCGCACGCCCTACCACTACTCCTCCTACGACGAGGAGACCGAGGTCGAGCCGCGGGAGAAGCCGGCGGTGCTGATCCTGGGCTCGGGCCCCAACCGGATCGGGCAGGGCGTCGAGTTCGACTACTCCTGCGTGCACGCGGTGATGGCGCTGCAGGACGCCGGCTACGAGGCGGTGATGGTCAACTGCAACCCGGAGACCGTCTCCACCGACTACGACGTCGCCGACCGGCTGTACTTCGAGCCGCTCACCTTCGAGGACGTGCTGGAGGTCGTCGAGGCCGAGCGCGCCGCCGGCCCGGTCGCCGGGGTCATCTGCACCCTGGGCGGGCAGACCCCGCTGGGCCTGGCGCAGCGGCTGAAGGACGCCGGGGTGCCGGTGCTGGGCACCTCCCCGGAGGCGATCGACGCCGCCGAGGACCGCGGCGAGTTCTCCCGGGTGCTGTCCGACACCGGGCTGCTCTCGCCCAAGCACGGCATGGCGACGACGTCCGCCGAGGCCAAGCAGGTGGCGGCGACCATCGGCTACCCCGTGCTCGTCCGCCCCTCCTACGTGCTGGGCGGGCGTGGCATGGAGATCGTCTACGACGACGCCACGCTGGAGTCCTACATCACCAAGGCCACCGACGTGAGCACCGACCACCCGGTGCTGGTCGACCGCTTCCTCGAGGACGCCATCGAGATCGACGTCGACGCGCTCTTCGACGGCACCGAGCTGTACCTCGGCGGGGTCATGGAGCACATCGAGGAGGCCGGCGTGCACTCCGGTGACTCGGCGTGCGCCCTGCCCCCGATCACCCTGGGCGGCACGGACCTGCAGGCCATCCGGCGGGCCACCGGGGCGCTCGCGGCCCGGATCGGCGTGCGCGGCCTGATGAACGTGCAGTACGCGCTCAAGGACGACGTCCTCTACGTGCTGGAGGCCAACCCGCGGGCCAGCCGCACCGTCCCGTTCGTCTCCAAGGCGACGGCGGTGCAGCTGGCCAAGGCCGCGGCGCGGATCGCGGTCGGGGAGTCGATCGCCGAGCTGCGGGCCGCCGGTGTGCTCGCGGCCGTCGGCGACGGCGCCGACCTGCCGGCGGACGCACCGATCGCCGTCAAGGAGGCCGTGCTGCCCTTTCACCGGTTCCGCACCGTCGAGGGGCATGGCGTCGACACGGTCCTGGGGCCGGAGATGAAGTCCACCGGTGAGGTGATGGGGCTGGACGCGGAGTTCGGCACCGCGTTCGCCAAGTCCCAGGCCGCGGTCTACGGCGACCTGCCCACCGAGGGCACCGTCTTCGTCTCGCTGGCCAACCGGGACAAGCGCTCGGCGGTCTTCCCGGTCAAGCGGCTGGCCGACCTCGGCTTCACCGTGCTGGCCACCGCCGGCACCGCCCAGGTGCTGCGCCGCAACGGGGTGCACTGCGAGGTGGTCGGGAAGTACAGCGACGGGCCCGGCAACGTCGTCGAGCGGATCCAGTCCGGCGACGTCGACATCGTGGTGAACACCCCGTTCGGCACACCCGGCAACAGCGGGCCGCGGTTGGACGGGTACGAGATCCGCGCCGCCGCGGTCACCGCGGGCATCCCGAGCATCACCACCACGCAGGGCCTGGCCGCCGCGGTGCAGGGCATCGAGGCGCTGCGCCGCGGGCACCTGGGCGTGCGCAGCCTGCAGGACCTGCACCGCGCGCTGGCCGCCGCCCCGCGTCCCGGCGCCCCGGCATGACCGGCGGGCTGCTGACCGAGCCGGCGCCGGCGGCGCCGCGGACCCCCGTGCAGCGGGTGGTCGCGGTGGCCGGCCGGCGGCCCGTCGGTGCCTACGTGGAGCTGAGCCTCGCCGCCCCCGAGGTGGCCGAGCGGGCCGTGCCCGGCCAGTTCGTCGCCTTCGCGGTCGGCGGCCCCACCTCCGCGAACCTGCTCCGGCGCTCCATCGCGATCGCCGGGGTGGGCGGTGGCCAGGTGCAGGTGGTCGTCTCCCCGCACGGGCCCGGCTCCAGCTGGCTGGCCGGGCTGGCGCCCGGGGACGTGGTCGACGTCGTCGGCCCGCTGGGCCGCCCGTTCCCGATGCCGCCGCCGGGCACCCCGGCGTTGCTGGTCGGCGGCGGCTACGGCGCCGCCGCGCTGGTCGGGCTGGCCGGGCGGCTGCGCGCCACCGGCTCCGAGGTCGCCGCCGTCACCGGCGCGGCGTCGGCCGGGCGGCTGTGCTCGGTGGAGGAGCTCGGTGCGCTGGCCGCGCCGTTCGTGGTGATGACCGACGACGGCAGCGCCGGGCGCCGCGGCTGGGTCACCGAGGCCGTCGCCGAGCTGGTCAGCGGCGCCGGGGTCGTCTACGCCTGCGGCCCGATGGGCATGCTGCGTGCGGTCGCCGACGTGGCCACCGCCGCCCGGGTGCCCAGCTACGTCGCCGTCGAGGAGTCGATGGCCTGCGGCGTCGGGGTCTGCATGACCTGCGTGCTGCCGGTGGTCGGCGCCGACGGGCGCACCCGGTTCGCCCGCTCGTGCGTCGACGGGCCGGTCTTCGGCGGGGACCGGGTCCGCTTCGCCGACGTCGGCACCCTGCCGGCGGACGTCGTCGGTGCGGATGCCATGGGCCTCACCCCACCGGCGGCGCCCACGCCGGCGGGCTCGCCCCCCACCCCGGTCGCCCCACCCGAGGCCGACTCCGGCACCCCGGGAGCGCCGTCGTGACCGTCGAGCACGCCCCGCCGGCCGCGGTCGACATGCGCACGGCCATCGGCCGGGTGCCGGTGCCCAGCCCGGTGTTCACCGCGTCGGGCTGCTCCGGCTCCGGCCGGGAGCTGGCGCCCTTCCTCGACCTCACCGCCATCGGTGCGGTGGTCACCAAGTCCGTGCAGCTGCGGCCCCGCTCGGGCCGGCCGACGCCGCGGATGGCGGAGACCCCGAGCGGGATGCTCAACTCCATCGGCCTGCAGGGGCCGGGCATCGACGGGCTGCTGGCCGAGGACCTGCCCTGGCTCGCCCAGCGCGGTGCCCGGGCGTTCGTCTCGATCGCCGGCACCCGGGTGGAGGACTTCGCCGAGCTGGCCACCCGGCTGCGCGGCGTGCCGGGCGTGCTGGGCATCGAGGTGAACATCTCCTGCCCGAACGTGGAGAGCCGCGGCGAGGTCTTCGCCTGCGACCCGGTCGCCGCCCGCGACGTCGTGGCCGCGGTGCGTGCGGCCGCCGACCCCGCCCAGCCGGTCTACGCCAAGCTGAGCCCGGACGTCACCGACATCGTCACGATCGCCCGGTCGGTCGTCGACGCCGGCGCCGACGGGCTGTCGATGATCAACACCCTGCTGGGGCTGGTCATCGACCCCGACACCATGCGCCCGGTGCTCGGCGGGGTCACCGGAGGGCTGTCCGGTCCGGCGATCCGCCCGGTGGCGCTGCGCTGCGTCTGGCAGGTGCACCAGGCCCTGCCGCAGGTGCCGATCCTCGGCATGGGCGGCATCCGCAGCGGCCTGGACGCGTTGCAGTTCGTCCTCGCCGGGGCGAGCGCGGTGAGCGTCGGGACGACGGTCTTCAACGACCCCTCGGCGCCGGCGCGCATCCACGCCGAACTGGCCGCGGCGCTGGCGGCCCGCGGGTTCGGCTCGCTGACCGACGCCGTCGGCCACGCCCACCGGCCGGTGGGCTCGTGACCCGCCCGGTGCAGGCCGGGGCCGACCCGTTCGGTGCGCGGCTGGCCGCGGCGGTGTCCGACCGCGGGCCGTTGTGCGTCGGCATCGACCCGCACCGGCCGCTGCTGCTGGACTGGGGCCTCGGCGACGACGTCGACGGGCTGCGCCGGTTCACCGATGCCGTCGTCGACGCACTCGCCGGGCACGTGGCGGTGCTCAAGCCGCAGATGGCCTTCTACGAGCGGCACGGTGCCGCTGGTGTCGCCGTGCTGGAGGAGGCGGTCGCCCGGGCCCGGGCGGCCGGTGCGCTGGTGCTGCTGGACGCCAAGCGCGGCGACATCGGCTCCACCATGGGCGCCTACGCCGAGTACCTGCGCAGCGACCACCCGATGCAGGTCGACGCGCTGACCGTGAGCCCCTACCTCGGCCCGGGCTCGCTGGAGCCGGCCGTCGACACCGCACGGCGGTTCGGCGGGGGGCTCTTCGTGCTGGCCCGCACCTCGAACCCCGACGCCGGCACCTTCCAGCACGCCCGGGTGGGGGAGCGGACCGTCGCCCAGGCCGTCGTGGACACCGTTGGTGGCTGGAACGCGCCGGACTGGCTGGGCGGCGACCCGGCGCCCGACCCCGTGGAGTTCGCCGACCAGCAGCGCCGCTGGGGGCCGTCCACGGGGTCCTTCGGCGTCGTGGTGGGTGCGACCCTGCCCGAGCTCGACGTCGACCTGTCCGGGCTGCGTGGCCCGGTGCTCGCACCCGGACTGGGCGCGCAGGGCGGCACCGTGGCCGACCTGCGGCGGCTGTTCGGCACCGACCGGGCCGTCGTCCCCACCGTGTCCCGGGACGTGCTCTCCGCCGGCCCGGACGGCGCCGCACTGCGTGCGGCCGCCGACCGCTGGACGGCGGAGCTGTCCGCGTGAGGTCGGCGGCGTGAGGCGGGCGGTGCCCTGGCTGGTGCTGGCGCTCGGTGCCGGCCTGGCGGTCGCCGGGGTGACCACCTTCTGGGTGGCCAACACCCGGCCGCCCGCCTGGACCGCGTACTCCGGCTCCTACGAGCCGCTGGTCCCCGGGACGGTCGTGGCCTACGAGAGCGACCTCACCCTGACGTTCGACGCCGGGCCCACCGTGCTGTGGACGCAGCAGCACGTCGTCGGCTGCGGGCTGCTGCTGGCGGGGCTGCTCGTCCTGGTCGGACTGGGTGGCTGGGTGCTCGGCCGGCGGTCCGGTCGGGGCGTGCGGACGGACTGAGCCGCGACACGCGCGCTGACCAGCAGTGACGAAATCGGTGCTCGGCGTGTCCGCCGGGGCGCCCCGGCGATGTGCACACCGGCCCGGCGCTCCTGACACCGGGGCTGGCGTGACCAGTCGGTTCCGGATGACTAGGTTGACGGCGCAGGCTCTCACCGCGGGCCGTCGCGATCGAGCTGGATCACCGAAGAACTGCGCCGGCACGCGCCGGACTGAACACGATTGGGTTGCTCCGTGCCCCTTCCCGAGTTGTCCCCCGAACAGCGCGCCGCTGCCCTGGAGAAGGCGGCCGCGGCCCGCAAGGCCCGTGCCGAGCTGCGTGAGCGGCTGAAGAGCAAGGGCGCCACGGTCGGCGACGTCCTCAAGCAGGGCGAGACCGACGAGGTCATCGGCAAGATGCGGGTCTCCGCGGTGCTCGAGTCGCTGCCCGGCGTCGGCAAGGCGCGGGCGGCGAAGATCATGGAGCGCCTGGAGATCTCCCCGACCCGCCGGGTGCGCGGCCTGGGCGCCAACCAGCGCCGTGCGCTGGAGACGGAGTTCGGCGGCGAGCACGTCGAGGCCGACCAGGTCCCCACCGAGGGTGCCCTCTGACCCACGCGGCGGTGGTCCCCGACCACCCCGGTGCGATGATCAACGAGTGGCACGACAGAACCGCGCGCGGCTGACCGTGCTCTCCGGCCCCTCGGGCGTCGGCAAGGGCACGGTCGTCGCGGAGGTCCGGCGCCGGCACCCGGACGTCTGGGTGTCGGTGTCGGTCACCACCCGCAAGCCCCGGCCCGGTGAGGTGGACGGCGAGCACTACCTGTTCGTCGAGGACGACTACTTCGACTGGCTGATCGCCGAGGACGGGCTGCTGGAGTGGGCCTCCTACGCGGGCAACCGCTACGGCACCCCCCGCGGCCCGGTGGAGGAGCAGCTGGCCAGCGGCAACCCCGCGCTGCTGGAGATCGAGCTGCAGGGCGCGCGGCAGGTGCGCGAGCGCGCCCCGGAGGCCCAGCTGGTCTTCCTGGCCCCGCCGTCCTGGTCGGAGCTGGTCAGCCGGCTGGCCGGCCGCGGCACCGAGGCGCCCGAGGTCCAGTCCCGCCGGCTGGCGCTCGCACAGGCCGAGCTGGACGCCGCGGGGGAGTTCGACGTCGTCGTCGTCAACGACGACGTGGCCAGGGCGGCCGACGAGTTGGTAAGCTTGCTGACTGCGCCTCCGCCCGCTGGTCCCTGACCGCGTCGAGGGCGCACCCGAGGCGACCGTGCGGAGCCATCCGCCGCCCGCCCGCACACCGAGTTGAGGAGCACGCCCGCCCGTGTCCGGAGTCGCACCCGCCCCTGAGGGCATCACCAACCCGCCGATCGACGAGCTGCTCGAGCGGACCACCAGCAAGTACGGGCTGGTCATCTACGCCGCCAAGCGTGCGCGTCAGATCAACGCCTACTACAGCCAGCTCTCCGAGGGCCTGCTGGAGTACGTCGGGCCGCTGGTCGACACCGCGCCCCAGGAGAAGCCGCTCTCGATCGCGCTGCGCGAGATCAACGAGGGCCTGCTGACCCACACCGCCGGCGAGAACTGACGGAGGACCCCCTCGCCCCCACCGCTCGCAGGCTCGCGGCGGGGCCCGGCGAGCGGGCCGTGGCCCGAACTGATGACGACGCCCCCGGCTGCTGCCGGGGGCGTCGTCGCGCCTGGGGGAGGATGGACGGCATGAGCCGGATCGTGCTGGGGGTGGGCGGCGGCGTCGCCGCCTACAAGTCCGCGCTGCTGCTGCGCGCACTCACCGAGGCCGGGCACGACGTCCGCGTGGTGCCCACCGCGGCCGCGCTGCGCTTCGTCGGCGCGGCCACCTTCGAGGCGTTGTCGGGCAACCCGGTCACCACGGACGTGTGGGACGACGTCCCCGAGGTGGCGCACGTGCGCATCGGGCAGACCGCCGACCTGGTGCTGGTGAACCCGGCCACCGCCGACCTGCTCGCCCGCGCGGCCACCGGCCGCGCCGACGACCTGCTCACCGCCACGCTGCTCACCGCGCACGCACCCGTCGTCTTCGTCCCGGCCATGCACACCGAGATGTGGCTGCACCCGGCCACCCAGGACAACGTGGCCACCCTGCGCCGCCGGGGCGCGGTCGTGCTGCCCCCCGCCGTGGGCCGGCTCACCGGGCCCGACTCCGGCCCCGGCCGGCTGCCCGAACCGGCCGACGTCGCCGCGCTGGCCGCCGTCGTCCTGGAGCACGGTGCCGCCGCGCTCCGCCAGGACCTCACCGGGCGCCGGGTGGTCATCAGCGCCGGGGGCACCCGGGAGGCGTTGGACCCGGTGCGCTACCTGGGCAACCGCTCCTCCGGCCGGCAGGGCTGGGCGCTGGCCCGGGTGGCGGCCGCGCGGGGCGCCGAGGTCGTGCTGGTCGCGGCCAACGTCGCCGAGCCCGCCCCGTTCGGCGTCCGCACCGTCGCCGTGGAGTCCGCCGAGGAGCTGCGCGCGGCGATGGCGGCCGAGGCAGTGGCGGCCGACGTCGTCGTCATGGCGGCGGCCGTCGCCGACTTCCGGCCGGTCGCGGTGGCCGACACCAAGGTCAAGAAGGGCAGCGCCGCCGAGCCGGACACCGTCGCGTTGACCCGCACCGCCGACGTGCTCGCCGAGCTCGTGACCGCCCGCGCCCCCGGCCAGGTCGTCGTCGGCTTCGCCGCGGAGACCGGGGACGCCGAGGGGGACGTGCTCACCCACGCCCGGGCCAAGCTGGCCCGCAAGGGCGTCGACCTGCTGGTGGTCAACGACGTCTCCGCCGGCCGGGTGTTCGGCCGCGAGGACAACGAGGTGACCGTGCTGGCCGACGACGGGACCGCGACCCCGCTGCCGGCCGCCCGCAAGGACGCCGTCGCCGCAGGCATCTGGGACGCCGTGGCACGCCGGCTCCCCGGCGCGTGATCCCCACCGGCTGATCTCCCCGGGCCCCCGCACCGGCGCCGCCCGACGGGGATCCGACCCCGCCGGTAGGCTCGGCGGTCGAGCTCACCACCGGACGCGGGTCCCGCGCTCGGCCGTCGATCGCAGGGAGAACCGAGTGGCACGCCGCCTCTTCACGTCCGAGTCGGTCACCGAGGGGCACCCCGACAAGATCGCCGACCAGATCAGCGACTCGATCCTGGACGCGATGCTGGAGCAGGACCCGCGCAGCCGGGTCGCCGTCGAGACGATGATCACCACCGGCCAGGTGCACATCGCCGGTGAGGTGACCACCTCGGGCTACGTGGACATCGCCGACATCGTGCGGCGCACCATCCTCGGGATCGGTTACGACTCCTCGCGCAAGGGCTTCGACGGCGCCTCCTGCGGGGTCAGCGTCTCCATCGGCGCGCAGTCCCCGGACATCGCGCAGGGCGTCGACACCGCCTACGAGTCCCGCATCGCCGGGCTCACCGACGCCGAGCACCGCGCGGCCATCGCCGACGACCTGATCGAGCGGCAGGGCGCCGGCGACCAGGGCCTGATGTTCGGCTACGCCACCGACGAGACCCCTGAGCTCATGCCGCTGCCGATCGCCCTGGCGCACCGGCTGTCCCGCCGGCTCTCCGCGGTGCGCAAGGACGGGTCGGTGCCCTACCTGCGGCCCGACGGCAAGACCCAGGTCACCGTGGTCTACGAGGACGACCGGCCGGTCGCCGTCGACACCGTGGTCGTCTCCAGCCAGCACGCCGAGGACATCTCGATCGAGACGCTGCTCGCCCCCGACGTGCAGGAGCTCGTCGTCGAGCCCGAGCTCGCCGCCCTCGGCCTGCCCACCAGCGGTTACCGCCTGCTGGTCAACCCCACCGGCAAGTTCGTGATCGGCGGCCCGATGGGCGACGCCGGGCTCACCGGCCGCAAGATCATCGTCGACACCTACGGCGGCATGGCCCGCCACGGTGGTGGCGCCTTCTCCGGCAAGGACCCGTCGAAGGTCGACCGGTCCGGGGCCTACGCGATGCGCTGGGTGGCCAAGAACGTCGTCGCCGCGGGGCTGGCCCGCCGCTGCGAGGTGCAGGTGGCCTACGCCATCGGCGCCGCGCACCCGGTCGGGCTGTTCGTGGAGACCTTCGGCACCAACACCGTGCCGGAGGAGGTGCTGGAGAAGGCGATCACCTCGGTCTTCGACCTGCGCCCCGGCGCGATCGTCCGCGACCTGGACCTGCTGCGCCCGATCTACGCCCCGACCGCCGCCTACGGGCACTTCGGCCGCACCGACGTGCAGCTGCCCTGGGAGCGGCTGGACCGGGTCGACGCGCTGAAGTCCGCCGTCGGCGTCTGAACCACTGACCGCCACGCTCGACCCCGACCCGGACCCACCCGCTCAGCGGGTGGCCCGGGTCGTCGTCGACGTGCCGCTGGCACACCTGGACCGGCCCTTCGACTACGCCGTCCCCGACGAGCTGGCCGAGCAGGTCGTCGCCGGCTGCCGGGTCCGGGTGCGCTTCGCCGGCAAGCTGGTCGACGGGGTGGTGCTGGAGCTCGCCGGCTCGACCGACCACACCGGAAAGCTGGCCCCGCTGGCCAAGGTCGTCTCCGCCGAGCCGGTGCTGACCCCGGAGGTCGCCGAGCTCGCCCGCTCCGTCGCCGACCGCTACGCCGGCACGATGACCGACGTCCTGCGCCTGGCGCTGCCCCCGCGGCGGGCCGCGCCGGAGAAGCGCCCGCCGGCCGAGTCGCCACCCCCGCCGCCGGCCCCGGACCCGGCCGGGTTCGCCCGGTACCCGACCGGCCCGCAGCTGCTCGCCGCCGTCGCCGAGGGGGCGCCGGCCCGGGCGGTGTGGACCGCACTGCCCGGTGAGGACTGGCCCACCCGGCTGGCCGAGCTGGCGCAGGCGGCGCTGTCGGGAGGGCGGGGCGCGCTGGTCGTCGTCCCGGACGGCAAGGACCTCGACCGGCTGGCCGGTGCCGCGGAGGCGCTGCTGCCGGCCGGCTCGGTGGCGGTGCTGCGGGCAGACGCCTCACCCGACGTCCGCTACGGCCGGTTCCTGACCGCCGCCCGGGGGAGCGCACAGGTGGTGCTGGGCACCCGGGGCGCCGTTCTGGCCCCGGTGCGCGACCTCGGGCTCGTCGTCGTCTGGGACGACGGCGACGACCTGCACGCCGAACCGCGCGCGCCCTACCCGCACGCCCGCGACGTGCTGGTGCACCGAGCCCACCTGGCCGGCTGTGCGGCGGTGGTCGCCGGCACCGCCCGCACCGCCGAGGGGCAGCTGCTGGTGGAGTCCGGCTGGGCGCACGAGCTCGTGGCCGACCGGGCCACCCTGCGCACCGCCGCCCCGCGCGTGCAGGCGGTGGGCAGCGACTTCGAGCTGGCCCGGGACGTCGCCGCCCGCACCGCCCGGCTGCCCACCCTGGCCTTCGACGTCGCCCGCAAGGCGCTGCAGGCCGGCACGCCGGTGCTCGTGCAGGTGCCACGCTCGGGCTACGTGCCGTCGCTGGTGTGCGACCGCTGCCGTGCACCGGCCCGCTGCGCGCACTGCGGCGGTCCGCTCGGCGTCTCGCCGCGACCAGGGCCGGGCGGCACCCGCATCGCCGCCTGCCGGTGGTGCGCCCGGCCGGCGGCCACCTTCGACTGCCCGCACTGCCACGGCACGAAGCTGCGCGCCGCGGTGATCGGGGAGGCCCGCACCGCCGAGGAGCTGGGCCGGGCCTTCCCGGGCGCCGCGGTGCGCGTCTCCGGTCGCGGCTCCGGCGTGCTGGCCACCGTCCCCGGCGGGGCGGCGCTGGTGGTCGCCACCCCGGGCGCCGAGCCGGTGGCCGAGGGCGGCTACGGGGCGGCGCTGCTGCTGGACGCCTGGGCGCTGCTGGGCCGGGCCGACCTGCGGGCGGGGGAGGAGACCCTGCGCCGCTGGATGAACGCCGCGGCCCTGGTGCGGTCGGGGCAGCCGGTGGTGGTGGCCGCCGACGCCGGCCACCCGGTGGTGCAGGCGCTGGTCCGCTGGGACCCCGCCGGGCTGGCCGCCCGGGAGCTCGCCGATCGCCGGGAGCTCGGCTTCCCGCCGGCCACCCGGATGGCGTCGCTGTCGGCGTCCCCGGCGGCGCTCGCGGACTTCCTGGACGCGCTGCGGCTGCCGGACCACGCCGACGTGCTGGGCCCGGTGCCCGAGCCGCCGCGACCCGGGCACGAGGGCGAGCGCGAGCGCTACCTGGTGCGGGTGCCGCGCACCGAGGGCACCGGGCTGGCCCGCGCGCTGCGCGAGGTGCAGGGGGTGCGCAGCGCGAAGAAGGCGCCCGAGCACGTCCGCGTGCAGCTCGACCCGCTCGAGCTGGCCTGACGGCCGGGCGTCAGTCGATCGGCTGGTCCAGCAGCTGGGCCAGCTCGGCGTCCATCCGGGCAGCCGCGACGTCCTCGGCGGCCCGCTCGGTGGCCCGCCGCCAGCGCACCGGCAGCGTGCAGGCCGCGGTGCCCACGCCGGCCAGGACGCCCAGCAGCAGGTGCGGACGGCGGTGGCCGCGGCGGCGCAGCACCCGGGCGAGCGGGCGGTGGACGGCGGTGACGCCCAGCCCCCACCCGGTGCTGACCAGCCCCTGGTGGCGCAGCACCGCGTGGTCGGCCGGGTCCGCGGGCTCCATCGGCATCCCCTGGAAGGTCCGCCGCAGCGCCGGCAGGTCGTGGGCGATCGTCTCCGCCGCCACCACCGCCATCACGGCCAGGTAGGCCCGGCGGCGGGCGGCCGACCGGGCGGGGTGGTCGAGGGCTGCCTCGGCGCCGCCGACGGCCACCCCGTCGACGACGCTGCTGAGGACGGCGTGCACGCGGTGGGCGGCGAGGGAGGCCATTCCTGCACCGTAGCCAGGTCACCCTGCGGGCGCCGCTCTGCCCGCCGCCTACCATCGTCCGGTGAGCGTCACCCCGATCCGGATCATGGGCGACCCGGTGCTGCGCACCCCGGCCGCCCCCGTCGTCGACTTCGACAAGGAGCTCCAGCAGCTCGTCGCCGACCTGACGGACACGATGCACGCGGCCGGCGGGGCCGGCATCGCCGCCCCGCAGATCGGTGTCGGCCTGCGGGTCTTCACCTGGTACGTCGACGGCGAGGTCGGCCACCTGGTCAACCCCGACGTGACGCCGGTGGGCGAGGAGACCGAGGAGGACGCGGAGGGCTGCCTGTCCATCCCCGGCTTCCGCTTCGACTGCCGCCGGCACCTGTACGTCGCCGCCACCGGCTGGAACATGTACGGCGACCCGATCCGGGTGGAGGGCTCGCACAAGCTCGCCCGGGCCATCCAGCACGAGACCGACCACCTCGACGGCGTGCTGTTCGTCGACCGGCTGGACGCCGAGGCCCGGCAGGCGGCGCTGTCGGTGCTCGCCGACGCCGCCTGGCAGGGCGAGCAGGCCTACCTGCCCAGCGGGGAGCCGGTCCCGGCCCCCGTCGTGAAGGTGAGCCCCCACTGAGGCTCCTGTTCGCCGGAACCCCGGCGCCGGCGGTCGTCGCACTCGACGCCCTGCTGGACTCGCAGCACGAGGTCGTCGCCGTCCTGACCCGGCCCGACGCCCCGGCCGGCCGGGGCCGGCGCACCAGCCGGTCGCCGGTCGCCGAGCGCGCCGACGCCGCCGGCCTCCCGGTGCTGCAGCCCCGGTCGCCGCGCGAGCCGGAGTTCCTCGACCAGCTCCGCGCGCTGGACGTCGACTGCGCCCCGGTGGTCGCCTACGGCGCGCTGGTGCCCCCGGCCGCCCTGACCGTGCCGCGGCACGGCTGGGTCAACCTGCACTTCTCCCTGCTGCCGGCGTGGCGCGGTGCCGCGCCCGTGCAGCACGCGGTCATGGCCGGCGACGAGGTGACCGGCGCGGCGACCTTCCAGCTGGAGGCCGGGCTGGACACCGGCCCGGTGTTCGGCGTCGTCACCGAGCCGATCGGCCCGGCCGACACCGCCGGCGACCTGCTGGACCGGCTCGCGGTCAGCGGCGCCGGGCTGCTCGTCGCCACCCTCGACGGCATCGCCGACGGGTCCCTGCGCCCGGAGCCGCAGCCCGCCGAGGGCGTCAGCCTGGCTCCGCGGATCGAGACCGCCGACGCCCGGGTCGACTGGGCCCTGCCCGCGCACGTGGTGGACCGCCGGGTGCGCGGCGTCACCCCGGCGCCGGGCGCGTGGACCACCTGGCGCGGCAACCGGCTCCGGCTGGCCCCGGTCGAGCCGCTGCCCTCCTCCCTGGGGCTGGAACCCGGCGAGGTCTCGGTCGGCCCGACCGGTGTGCTGGTGGGCACCGGCCGCGGCGCCGTCCGGCTGCGCGAGGTGCAGCCCGCGGGCAAGAAGATGATCGCGGCCACCGACTGGGCGCGCGGCGCCCGGCTGGAGCCGGGCGAGCGGCTCGGCGAGCAGGTGGGCGCATGACCGGCCCGGCGAGGCGAGCCGGTCACAAGCGGCGGAACGACCCCGGGACCGGCAACCAGCGCCCGCAGTCCCGGCGCCACCGGCCGTCGCTCGACGGTGCCCGGCTGACCGCCTACGACGTCCTGGAGGGCGTCACCAGCCGGGACGCCTACGCCAACCTGCTGCTGCCCCAGCTGCTGCGGGAACGGGCCGCCGACCTGGACGAGCGCGATGCGTCCTTCGCCACCCAGCTGGCCTACGGCACGCTGCGCGCGACCGGCACCCTCGACGCGGTGCTCGCGACCCTGGTGTCCCGGCCGCTGGCCGAGCTCGACCCGAAGGTGCTCGACCTGCTGCGGCTGGGCACCTACCAGCTGCTGGACCTCCGCGTCCCGGCACACGCGGCGGTCGACACCACCGTGGCCCTCACCCGCGGCATCGTCGGCACCGGCGCCTCCGGCCTGGTCAACGCGGTGCTGCGGAAGGTCGCCGCCGGCGGCGACCGCGCCGCCTGGGTGCAGGCGCTGCGGCCCGTCGACGAGGACGCGCGGCTGGCGCTGACCACCGACCACCCGCGCTGGATCGTCGAGGCATGGCGGGAGGCCCTGGGCGACGACGCGGAGGTGGAGCCCGCGCTGCTCGCTGACGACGCCGCCCCCGAGGTGCACCTGGTGGCCCGCCGGATCGACCGCGACGAGCTGGTCACCGAGGCCGGCGGGGAGCCCGGCCCGTGGTCGCCCTACGCGGTCCGGCTGCCGGCCGGGGACCCGGGCAAGCTGACCGCGGTGCGCTCCGGCGCCGCCGCGGTGCAGGACGAGGGCAGCCAGCTGGCCGCGCTCGCGCTGGTCCGCGCCCCGCTGGAGGGCCCGGACGCCCGCTGGCTGGACATGTGCGCGGGCCCGGGCGGCAAGGCGGGGCTGCTGGCCGCCGTCCGGCCCGCCGGCGTGCACCTGACCGCGGCCGACCGGGCGGCGCACCGCGCCGAGCTGGTGCGCAACGCAGTGGCCGGGGCCGACGACGTCGACGTGCAGGTCGCCGACGGCACCGCCCCGCCGTGGCCGGCCGGCTCGTTCGACCGGGTGCTGCTCGACGCGCCGTGCACCGGCCTGGGCGCGCTGCGCCGCCGGCCGGAGGTGCGCTGGCGGCGCACCGCCGACGACGTGGCGCCGCTGGCCGAGCTGCAGCGGCAGCTGCTGGACGGCGCACTGGCCTCGGTGCGGCCCGGGGGAGTGGTGGCCTACGTGACCTGTTCCCCCCACGCGGCTGAGACCGTCGACGTCGTCGACGCCGCCGCGGCCCGGGACGACGTCGAGGTGCTGCCGGTGGCCCCGCTGTTCGGTGAGGTGCCCGGCATCGAGCGCGGTCGCTACGGGCAGCTGTGGCCGCACCGGCACGGCACCGACGCGATGTTCCTGGCCCTGCTCCGCCGCACCCGCTGAGGGCTCAGTCCGGCGGGCCGGCGAGCCAGCGCCGCGCCTCCCGGACCTCCCGCTCCTGGCGGACCAGGTCGCCGGTCAGCTGAACGGCGACCAGGCAGGCCAGCACGGACAGGGTGTCCGGCAGCCGGTCGGACGACGCGCTGACCACCACCACTGCGCCCATGGTGAGGAGGCCGGCGGCCGCGCCGAAGCGGCGCCAGCCGATCCGCTCCTGCCGTTCCCGGGCGCGGCGGGTCACCTCGCCGGCGCGGGCCCAGCCGAGCGGCCGGCCGCGCCGCAGCGAGAGGTCCGCGCGCGCCCGTGCGTGGCGGGCGCTGCCGTTGCCCCAGCGCCGGCTCCCGAGCCGGATGAGCACCCCCAGGCCGACCACTGCGCAGGCCAGCGCGGGATCCACCTCCATGGTGAGCAGGACGGCGGCGTACACCACCCCGAAGGCCAGCGCGCCGGCGTCCTCCGTGGCCAGCCGTCGCCGGGCGAAGCGGCGGACCTCGGCCTCGTCGCGGTCGACGGCCGGGGCGTCCCGCGGCACCGACGGGCTGCTCATGCCGGCGGGTCGGCGAGCCAGCGCCGCGCCTCGGCCAGGTTGCGCTCGTGCAGCCACAGCCGGACGCAGGCCGCGACCAGCCCGACGATGGCCACCACCGCGAGCGCCCCGCTGGGCGGGTCGGCCACCAGGGTCACCACGGCGAGAACGGCGAGCACCACCGCCACGACGACCCAGCCGGCGCGACCGAGTCCGGCCCGGCGCAGCCGCTGCTGGGCCCGCGCCCGGACGAGGTCGGTCGTGGCCCAGCCGGCCAGCCGGTGGTGGCGCAGGGCGAAGTCGACCCGGGCGCCGTCGATCCGGGCGCCGCGGTCACCCCAGCGCCACATGGCGGCGCGGATCAGCACCGCCAGCAGCAGGAAGAGCCAGGAGAGGGCACCCGGCGCGTCGCCCCCGCCGAGCACCAGGAAGGCGTAGAGCAGGGCGTACCCGAACACCTCGGCCTCGACGGCGAGCCGGCGCCCGAGGTCCCAGCTGCGCAGCTCGGCCTCGCCCTGCCGGATGGCGGCGTCGTCCTCTGCGCTGCGGTGCCTGGCCACCGGCGCACGGTATCGGGTGACCGGGAAACCCCTCGTCCGGACGCCGCCGCGCCACTAGCCTCCGGCCCCGTGCCGTGGCTGCCCGAGGACTTCGCCCACCCGACCCGCGCCGAGCTGCCGACCGGTGAGCACCTGCGGCCGATGAGCGATGCCGACACCGAGATCGACTTCCCCGCGGTGATGGGGTCGCGGGACCGGCTCTGGACGATCTACGGCCCCGCCTGGGGCTGGCCGCCGGCGACGATGACCGTCGAGCAGGACCGCGAGGACCTCGCGCACCACGCGCGGGAGATCGCCGCCCACGAGAGCTTCCTCTACGGGCTGTTCCCGCCGGACGAGGCCGAGCTGCTGGGCTGCGTCTACGTCGACCCGCCGGAGAAGGTCGGCGCCGCCGACGCAGAGGTCTCCTGGTGGGTGGTCGACCGGCTCGTCGGCAGTGACACCGAACGCGCACTGGACGAGTTCGTGCCCGCGTGGCTGGCCGCCGAGTGGCCGCTGCGGCAGCCGCGGTTCGTCGGCCGGGACCTGGCCTGGGCGGAGTGGACCGCCCTCCCCGGTCGGCACGCTGCGGAGCCGCGACCCGTCACCGGGTGACCGCCGGCCCGGCCGGTGGCTCGTCCGTCAGCGACCGGCGAGCGTTCCTGAGGCCCGCGGCCGGCGTTGTGCGGTGGGTGTCCGTTCCCAGCCGGGAAGGGGCACCCACCGCACAGTGCCTGCGCACTCAGAAGGGGAACTGGCGCTTGGTGTGCTGCACGCTCACCCAGTGGTCGGTGGTGAACTCCTCGATCGCCCACTCCCCGCCGAAGCGGCCCAGACCGGACTCCTTCTCCCCACCGAAGGCGGTGTTGTTCTCGTCGTTGAGCGGGGAGTCGTTGACGTGGGTCATCCCGGCCTCCACCTGCAGCGCGAAGTTCACGCCGCGCAGCACGTCCTCGGTGAACACCGCGCTGGACAGGCCGTACTCGGTGTCGTTGGCGATCCGCAGCGCGTCCGCCTCGTCCCGGGCCTTGATGATGGTGGCCACCGGGCCGAACACCTCCTGCCGGGCGGTGGCGACCTCGTTGCTCCCCAGCAGCACGTGCGGAGGCAGGACCGACCCGATCGGGCCGGTCGGGTCGCCGCCCAGCACCTGGTCGGCCCCGTCCTCGCGGGCCTGGGCGACCATCCCCTGGATGCCCTCCAGCTGCTTGCTGTTGATGATCGGGCCGATGACGGTGTCACCGTCCCGGGGGTCACCGGCCTTGAGCCCGCGGACCTTGGCCACGTACCGGTCGACGAACTCGTCGTGCACCGAGGCGTCGACCACGATCCGGTTGGTGATCATGCAGACCTGACCCTGGTGGAAGAACTTGCCCCACGCGGCGGCGTTCACCGCGTACTCCAGGTCGGCGTCGTCGAGGACCACCAGCGGGCCGTTGCCGCCCAGCTCCAGCGAGAGCTTCTTCAGCCCGGCCTTCTGCGCGATGCCCTTGCCGACCGGGGTGGAGCCGGTGAAGGAGACCACCCGCGGGACGGGGTGCTCCACGATCGCGTCACCGATGTCCCGCCCGGCGCCGATGAGCACCGACAGCACCCCGTCGGGGAGGCCGGCCTCCTCGTAGATCTTGGCGAGCAGCAGGCCGCCGGTCACCGGGGTGTCGCCGGCGGGCTTGAGGACGACCGCGTTGCCGGTGGCGAGCGCAGGGGCGACCGAGCGGTTGGACAGGTGCATCGGCACGTTCCACGGGCTGATCACCGCGACCACGCCGACCGGGCGGCGGTAGACCCGGCTCTCCTTGCCCTCGATGTCGGCGGGGAGGATCCGGCCCTCCACCCGGTAGGGGTAGGAGGAGGACTCGTGGAAGTCGCGCAGGGTGATCGCGTACTCGAACTCCGCGGCCGGGGCGGCGGCGCCGCTTTCCCGGATGTGCCAGTCGACGATCTCGTCCTTGCGGGCCTCCATGATCCGCGCGGCGCGGCGCATCACGTCGGCGCGCTCGCTGGGCAGCCGGGCGGCCCAGTCGCGCTGGGCCTCCTTCGCGCGGGTGTAGGCCTCGTCGAGGTCCTCGGCGTTGGCCAGCGGGATCTCGGTGAGCGTCTCGCCGGTGTAGGGATCGGTGTCGGTGGCCGTCTTGCCGGCCCGGCCTGCGCGCCAGGTGCCGGCGATCGGCATGCGGTCGAAGCCGTCGTAGCGGGCGGGTGCTGGAGTGGCCGTCGTCATGTGACGGGTGCGTACCCGATCGTGCGCAATGGAACCCCGCAGGCCGGATCGTCGGCTCGGTCAGTAGTGCGGGTTGGTCCCGCCGTCCGCTGCCCCGGCGGCCCGCAGGTTCCGCCGGTGCACGAGCTCCAGGTGTCCGGTCACCGTCCGGCAGATCCAGGCGAGGGGTCCGGTCGGTGTCAGCTCCCGCTCGATCATCGGCTCGGGCCGGCGCCCGGTCGCACCGCAGGCCGTGGCCAGCACCTCGACCGCCGCCGTGACGACGTCCCCCGACGCCGGCTCCGCCGGGGCCGGCGGGGTGCCGTAGCGGGTGCCCAGCAGGCCCCGGCGCACGCTCCATGCGCCGGCCGCCGCACACGCCTCCGCGATGTCGGCCATCCGGACGCCGCCGTGGTCCATCCACCAGGTCAGCGGGTGCCCGGGCTGGGCGTCCATCGACGAGAGCAGGCGGTCCGCAGGCGGGTAGCCGGTCGGGTCCGGCTGCAGGGCGATGCTGTCGGCGGTCTCGACCAGGCGGCCGCAGTGCGCGGCGTCGACCAGGAGGGCCCCGCGTGCGGCGACGTCCCAGATGTCGAACCGTCGGAGGCGGCCGCGGGCGTCGACGCACACCGCCGCGAGCCGGGCCGCGACCCCGCTGGTCAGGTCCACGGGGGCAGCATGCCGCAGGACGGGGCCGCGGGGGTGGCCCGGTTCGTGGTCTCGACGCTCACCCGGTCAGCTCGCGGCCGGGTCGACGAGGCGTTGTCGCCCGATCGGGTGACCGTTCCCGGTGCCCCTACGATCACCCGGTGCCTCGGGAACCGATGATCGCGCCCAGCCTGCTGTCCGCGGACTTCGCCCGGCTGGCCGACGAGGTCCAGCGCGTGGCCGACGCCGACTGGCTGCACGTCGACGTCATGGACGCGCACTTCGTGCCCAACCTGACCCTCGGGCTGCCGGTCGTGCAGGCCATCCAGGCGGTCAGCCCGGTGCCGCTGGACTGCCACCTGATGATCGAGGACCCCGAGCGCTGGGCGCCGGGTTACGCCGAGGCCGGTGCCCGCAACGTCACGGTGCACGCCGAGGCCTGCACCGACCCGCGCGCGGTCGCCCGCGACCTGAGGGCCGCCGGCGCCCTGGCGGGGCTGGCGATCAAGCCCGGGACGCCGCTGGAGGCCTATCTCGACGTGCTGCCGGACTTCGACACCCTGCTGGTGATGACGGTGGAGCCCGGCTTCGGTGGGCAGTCGTTCATGCCCGAGGTGCTGCCCAAGGTCCGGGAGGCCCGGCGGCTGGTGGAGACCGGGCACCTGGAGCTCTTCGTCGAGGTGGACGGCGGCATCAACGCCGACACCATCGAGGCCGCCGCCGAGGCCGGGGCGGACGTCTTCGTCGCCGGCTCCGCGGTCTACGGCGCCGACGACCCCGCGGCGGCGATCGCCGCACTCCGGGCCCTGGCCGGCCGGTGACCCCCGCGGAGCGCGTGGCCATGGCCCGCGCCCGCGAGCTGGGGCTGCGGGTGCTGGGCACCACGAGTCCCAACCCCGCGGTCGGTGCCGTCGTGCTCGACGCGACGGGCGCGGTGGTGGGGGAGGGGGCGACCTCCCCACCCGGCGGCCCGCACGCCGAGGTCCACGCCCTGGCCCAGGCCGGTGAGCGCGCCCGGGGAGGCACCGTCGTCGTCACCCTCGAGCCGTGCGCGCACACCGGGCGCACCGGCCCCTGCGCCGACGCGCTGATCGCCGCCGGCGTCGCCCGGGTCGTCGTCGCCGTCCCCGAACCCACCCGGCTCGCCGGCGGCGGCGCCGAGCGGCTGCGGGCCGCCGGGATCGACGTCGAGCTGGGCGCCGAGCGGGCCGAGGCGGCCGGCGGAGCACTGGCCGGCTGGCTCACCGGTGTGCGCGAGCACCGTCCGTACGTGGTGTGGAAGGTGGCGACGACGCTGGACGGTCGGGTCGCCGCCGCCGACGGCACCAGTCGCTGGATCACCGGCCCGGACGCCCGCGCCGAGGTGCACCGGCTGCGCGCCGGCTGCGACGCCGTCGTGGTCGGCTCGGGCACCGCGCTCGCCGACGACCCGCAGCTCACCGTCCGCGACGCCACCGGGACCGGTGCCGCCCGGCAGCCGTTGCGGGTGGTGCTCGACCGCCGCGGCCGGGTGCCGGCCACCGCCCGGGTGCACGACGGTGCGGCACCGACGCTGATCAGTGCCGCGGCCACGCCGGCCGCGCTGCTCGCCGAGCTGTTCGCCCGGGACGTCCGCCGGATGCTGCTGGAGGGCGGGCCGACCCTCGCCGCCGCCTTCCTCACCGCCGGCCTGGTCGACGAGGCGGTGGTCCACCTGGCCCCGCAGCTGCTCGGCGCCGGGGCGGCCGTGGTCGGCGACCTGGGAATCACCACGATGTCCGCGGCGCTGCACCTGCAGGTCGTCGACGTCACCCTCCTGGGCGGGGACGTGCAGATCCGGCTGCGCCCCACCCGGCACACTGAGGCGCCGGCACCCGACGGCCAGGACGCAGGAGGGAGCTGAGGTGTTCACCGGCATCGTGGAGGAGCTCGGCACCCTGGTCGCGCGCGAGGAGGGGCCGGACAGCGCCGTGCTGCACATCCGGGCGGCGCGCGCGCTGGACGACGTCGCGCTCGGGGACTCGATCTCGGTCAACGGCGTCTGCCTGACCGTCACCGGCGTGGCCCGCGACGAGGCCGACGGCACCGGCGTGTGGACCACCGACGTCATGGCCGAGACGCTGCGCCGCAGCAGCCTGGGCGCCACCGGCGTCGGCGACGCGGTGAACCTGGAGCGTGCGGTCACCGCCGCCACCCGGCTGGGCGGGCACATCGTGCAGGGCCACGTCGACGGCGTCGGCACGGTGGTGTCCCGCACGCCCGGCGACCACTGGGAGGTCGTGCGGATCTCCGTGCCGGCCGACCTGGCCCGCTACGTGGTGGAGAAGGGCTCGATCACCGTCGACGGCGTCTCGCTCACCGTCAGTGCCCTGTCCGACGACGAGGAGGCCGACCGGCCCGAGCCGTGGTTCGAGGTCAGCCTCATCCCGACGACCCTGCGGGAGACCACCCTGGGCGCCCGCGCTCCCGGTGACCCGGTCAACCTGGAGGTGGACGTCATCGCCAAGTACGTCGAACGACTGTTGGGGGCCCGCGCATGAGCTGGCAGCTGGACTCCGTCGAGGACGCCATCACGGCGGTCAAGAGCGGCCGGCCGGTCGTCGTCGTCGACGACGAGGACCGGGAGAACGAGGGCGACCTCATCTTCGCCGCCGAGCTCGCCACCCCCGAGCTGGTGGCGTTCATGGTCCGGTACACGTCGGGCTACATCTGTGTCGCGGTCACCGAGGCCGACGCCGACCGGCTGGACCTGCCGCCGATGTTCCGGGTCAACCAGGACCGCCGCGGCACCGCCTACACCGTCACCGTGGACGCCCGGGAGGGCGTGACCACCGGCATCTCCGCCGCCGACCGGGCGCGCACCATCCGGCTGCTGGCCGCGGCCGAGACCAACGCCGCCGACCTCGCCCGGCCGGGGCACATCGTGCCGCTGCGGGCGAAGGACGGCGGCGTGCTGCGCCGTCCCGGGCACACCGAGGCCGCCGTCGACCTGGCGGTGCTCGCCGGCCTGCGCCCGGCGGGTGCGCTGTGCGAGGTGGTCAGCGAGAAGGACCCGACCGGCATGGCCCTCGGCGACGAGCTGCGCGTGTTCGCCGACGAGCACGACCTGGTGATGATCTCCATCGCCGACCTCATCGCCTACCGCAAGCGCTTCGACAAGCTGGTCGAGCGCGTCGCCGAGGCCCGGGTGCCGCTCGGACCGGGCGAGTTCACCGCGGTCGGCTACCGCAGCTCCTACGACGAGCGCGAGCACGTCGCCTTCGTCTACGGCGAGATCGGCGACGGCGAGGACGTGCTGGTCCGGGTGCACTCCGAGTGCCTCACCGGCGACGTCTTCGGCTCGCTCCGCTGCGACTGCGGGCCGCAGCTGCAGGCGGCGCTGGCCGCCGTGGCGCAGGAGGGCCGCGGCGTCGTGCTCTACATCCGCGGGCACGAGGGCCGGGGCATCGGCCTGCTGCACAAGCTGCAGGCCTACCAGCTGCAGGACGCCGGGGTGGACACCGTCGACGCCAACCTCGACCTGGGGCTGCCCGCCGACGCCCGCGACTACGGCACCGGTGCGCAGATCCTGGTCGACCTCGGCATCCGCACCATGCGCCTGCTGACCAACAACCCGGCCAAGCGCGCCGGGCTGGAGGGCTACGGGCTGAAGATCACCGGCCGGGCCGGGCTGCCCAGCCACGTCACCGCCGACAACCTCGGGTACCTGCGCACCAAGCGCGACCGGATGGGGCACCTGCTGGACATCATCGAGCCCGAGGCGGAGGGCGACGTGGCGGCCGCACCGGTCCGGCGCGCCGACGAGCAGCCGACATGACCGGATCGGGGCCGGCCGCCCGGCAGACTGCACCGTCGTCACCGCCCACCAGCACGAACCCGTGCACCAGCACGTCCGAGGAGAGGCCATGAGCGGGTCCGGAACCCCCCAGCAGCAGCCCATCGACGCCAGTGGCCTGACCCTGGGGATCGTCGCCGCCACCTGGCACCGCGACATCGCCGACTCCCTGCTGGCGCGCGCGGTCGCCTGCGCCGAGGCCGCCGGCATCCCCGCGCCGACCGTGGTGCGGGTCCCCGGCGCCATCGAGCTGCCGGTGGTGGCGCAGGCGCTGGCCGCGACCCACGACGCCGTGGTCGCCCTCGGGGTCGTCGTGCGGGGCGGCACCCCGCACTTCGACTACGTCTGCGACTCCTTCACCGCCGGGCTGACCCGGGTGTCGCTGGACGCCGGCAAGCCGGTCGGCAACGGTGTGCTGACCACCGAGGGCGAGCAGCAGGCCCGCGACCGGGCCGGCATGGACGACTCCGGTGAGGACAAGGGCTGGGAGGCCACCGCCGCGGCCCTGCAGACCGCGCTGGTGCTCCGCGACCTGCGTGCGCCGAAGCAGAGCACCGGCTTCGGCGTGAACCCGGCGGGGGCGACCGACGCGTGAAGTCCTTCGACGAACTGTTCGCCGAGCTCAGCGCCAAGGTCGCGGCCGGCGACGAGGCCTCCGGCACGGTCATCGCCGTCCGGGACGGCGTCCACGCCGCGGGCAAGAAGGTGGTCGAGGAGGCCGCCGAGTCGTGGATGGCGGCCGAGCACGAGGGCGCCGACCGGACCGCGGAGGAGATCAGCCAGCTGCTCTACCGGGTGCAGGTGCTGATGCTGGCGCGAGGGCTGTCCCTGCAGGACGTCTACGCTCACCTCTAGAAGGTCGAAGGACCCTCCTGCCCCCCGCGCCTCGCAAGCTCGGCGCGGGTCCCTGCAGGAGGGCCGGGGTGTCCCGGACCCGCCTGACGAAGGGAACTGCAGTTGCTGCGCGTCGCCGTGCCCAACAAGGGGGTCCTCAGCGAACCCGCGGCCGAGATGCTCGTCGAGAGCGGCTACCGGCAGCGGCGCAGCACCAAGGACCTCGCGGTGTACGACCCGGAGAACGACGCGGAGTTCTTCTACCTCCGCCCGCGGGACATCGCCGTCTACGTCGCCGCCGGCACCCTCGACGTCGGCATCACCGGCCGGGACATGCTGCTGGAGACCGCGCCGGCCGAGGGCGAGGGGCTGGCCGCGGTCGAGGTGATGCCACTGGGCTTCGGCCGCTCGTCCTTCCGGTTCGCCAGCCCGGCCGACTCCGACATCGAGCAGGTCGCCCAGCTGGAGGGGAAGCGGATCGCCACCGCCTACCCCGGGCTGCTGCAGCGGTTCCTGGACGAGAACGGCCTGAAGGCCGGCGTGGTCAAGCTCGACGGCGCGGTGGAGACCGCCTGCCGGCTGGGCGTCGCCGACGCCGTCTGCGACGTGGTCGAGACCGGCACGACGCTGCGCGCCGCGGGGCTGCGGATCATCGGTGAGCCGGTGCTGGCCAGCGAGGCGGTGCTCGTCCGCCGGGCCGGAGCCGAGGAGATCCCCCAGGTGGCGCAGCTGATGCGCCGGCTGCGCGGGGTGCTGGTGGCCCGGCAGTACGTGATGCTCGACTACGACTGCCCCAACGACCTGCTCGCCCGGGCCACCGAGGTCACCCCCGGCCTCGAGGGGCCGACGGTCAGCCCGCTGCAGACCGAGGGGTGGTCCGCCGTGCGGGCGATGATCCGCCGCGAGGAGACCAACCGGGTGATGGACGAGCTGTGGGAGGTCGGCGCGCGGGCGATCCTGGTCACCAGCATCGCCGCCTCCCGCATCTAGCACCGCCATGCTGGGCGGCATGCGCCGCGTCCTGCTGATGCTGCGGTTGCTCCTGCTCGCCGCCTGCGCCACCGGGGCGGACGCCGGGAACGCCCGGGCGAGGATGCCGAGCCGGCCCGCGGCACGCTGACCTGCGTCGGGTTCGTGGCGGGGGACCTCCCCGACGCCGAGACGGCCTGCGCACACCTGGAGGGCCTCGAGGACCCGTTCGCACCGGTGCCCGCGGACGCTGTGTGCACCCAGCAGGACGACGGCCCGCAGACCGCGCGCATCACCGGGCTGTGGGGCGGTGACCCGGTCGACCTGGCGCTGTCGCGCACCGACGGCTGCCGGATCGCCCAGTGGGACCGGCTGGCACCGCTGCTGCCCGTCCCCGTCGGCTGACCTCCCGTCGGCGCCCCCGTCGGCAGAGCTCGGTCGGCCGGACCGGCCCCCGGTCGGCCGGACCGGCCCCCGGTCCGGCCGACCGGTCAGCGGCGGGCGGTGCGGTCGACCAGGTCGATCGCGGTGCACAGCCCGAGGGACATCGCCCGGCCGCTGGTCGAGCCCGTGGCCAGCAGTGCCGCGATCGCCGGGGCGAGCGCGCCGTCGCCGACCAGGCCCCGCAGCACCGCCGCGTACTCGCCGCTGACCTGCCCGGCCGCCGCGTGCCGGAGCAGGGCGCGGGACAGCTCGGTGGTCCGGCCGGCGGCCAGCGAGGTCACCCCGGCGCCGAAGCGCTCCGCCGCGGGGTGTCCGAGGAGCACCAGCCCGGCGGTCAGCCCGGCCAGCACGTCGTCACCGGCCGGGGTGAGCCCCGGGCCCAGCCCGACCAGCCGGGTGGCGGTGCGCAGCGCGGCGTCGAGGTCGGCCCGGCGGACCGCGCCGCGGAGCGCGGCGAGCGGGCCACTGGGCCCGGTCGGCAGCCCTGGGAGGGAGAAGGCGCTGTGCGGCACGCCCTCGCCGTACAGGGCGGTGCGCAGCTGGCGGACGCCCTCGGGCAGCAGTGCCGGGCGCGCACTGGGGAGCTTGGGGTGCGGGTCCCACCAGGCCGCCGCGCTGACGGTCAGGTCGCCGACCACCAGCCGGCCACCACCGACCCGCGCGGGGGCGCCGGCCGGGACGGAGACCAACGGCCGGCCGTTGGCGGGGCGGAAGAGCACGCACCCCAACGGCAGCCGGGCGGCGTCGGAGGTGAGCACGCCGACGACGTCGGCCCCGTGCGCGGTGGGCACGGTCAGGTAGACGGCGGCGGGCACCGACAGCAGCACCCGGGCGGAGCGGACCGGGCCGCGCAGCAGGTCGGCCACCCCGGTGCTCGCCTGGGCCGGCACCGCGGTGCCGCCGGAGCGGGGGAGCGGGAGCGTCGTGTGCCGGGAGCCCGAGGGCAGGTGGATCGTCGGCACCCCGGCGCGGCCGGCCCGCCCCGACCGGGTGGGCGGGGCGGTCGCGGTCGCGCCGTGTCCCGTCCCGTGTCCCGTCCCGTGTCCCGCCCCGTGTCCTGGTGCCCTGGTGTCCGGGGTCCCGGCGTCGCCCTGCCCGCCGGTGCTCTCGTCGATGGTGCGCATGTGGCCCTCCACCCGTGCCGTTGCCGGGAGGCGGCGGGCATCGCCGGCCCCGTCCCGGTGTGCTCATCGAGGGCCGGAGGGGAGCGCTGGCCCCGCTGGAGTGCGGGGACGGCCTACCATCCGACCCGGGACACAGGACCGGGCCGCGAACCCAGGTGGCGCGCCGTCCGGCTCTGTATGGCGATTCTCGCCAAGCTCGGGTTCTGCCGTCCAGGGACGTCTGACAGGATTCTCGTCAGATCGGTGAAGACGGGGCGCAATGGGGGTACGCAGAGTGACTGAACGTGAGGCGTCCGTGACATACGCTGCGAACAGCGAGCGGGCGGCTACTTTCAGTGCCGTTCAGGCTTCGATCGAGCCGGTGCTCTCGCAGCTGCCGCCCTCGGACCGGACCGCTCTGCAGGACAGCATGGGGCTGACCGTCGACCAGTTGCTGCAGCTGCCCGGGCTGGCCGGGGCGGTCGTCGTCGGGGGCGCCACCGGCACCCGGCGGATCGTCCGGCACGTCGAGGTCCGCGACCCCGGCGACCTGCAGGCCGACGCCGGCCCCGACGTGCTCGTCGTCCTCTCCGCCCGGCTGCCGCAGGTCGACGCCGCCCAGTGCCGCGCTCTGGTCGAGCGGCTGCACCGCGGCGGCAGCGGTGCGCTCGCCTTCCGCTCCGAGGGTGGCCCCGGGGCGCCCCAGGGCGAGCTGCCGGCCGAGCTGCTGGCCGAGGCCGACCGGCGCGGCTTCCCGGTGGTCGCGCTGCCCGAGCCCACCCGGCGCGACGAGGTCGTCGCCGAGGTGCTCGGCGCGATCATCGACAAGCAGACCCAGGCGCTCAGCCTCGCCAACCGGATGCACAACCAGTTCATCGACGTGGCGCTGTCCGGCGGCGGGCTGGCCGAGGTGACCGCCCAGGTCTCCACGTTCCTCGCCGGAGCCGCCGTGCTCGGGCTCGGCCCGGACCGCGAGGTGGCCACCAGCGCCGGCCCGCCGGAGGAGGTCGCCGAGATCCGCGACTGGCTCTGGCTGCTCGACGCCGCCGCCGACGACGCCTTCGCCGACCTCACGCCCTCCCGGCGGCTGTCGGGCAACCGGGCCGACCAGGGGGCGGTCACCCCGGCCAACGTGCTCGCCGACGCCGATCTCTCCCCGGCCGACGGCATCCTGCTGGTGCCCGGGCACCACGAGCTCCCCGGCGGGGTGGGGGAGTACGCCGTCGCGCCGATCATGGCCGGCGAGCAGCGGCACGGCTGGCTCCTGGCGGTCAACCGGCACGGCCCGATGCTGCTGGGTGCCGGCGCGGTGCTCGAGCAGGCGGCGGTCATCGCCGCGCTGTCGGAGATCCGCTCCCAGGCCGTGCACTCGGTCGAGCTGCGCTTCCAGGGCGACCTGGTGCGCCGGCTGGTGGGCGGTTCGTTCGGGCACACCGAGCGTGCGCTGGCCTACACCCGCTCCTTCGGCTGGCGGCTGGACGGCCCGGTCATCGTCCTGGTGACGGCGACCGAGACCGTGGCCGACGCCGGCGCCGACCCCACCCGGGCGCTGGACGTGCTCGACCGGCTCGCCGACGGCTGGCGCGCGGCGGTCGACAGCGAGGTCGCCGGGGCCGCCGTCGCGGGGCTCGCCACCGAGATCGTCACCGTCCTGCCGCTGGACGGCCGCACGCCGGAGGAGCTCTCCGCGCTCGTCACCGCGGTGACCGCCCGGGTCAACGCCCGGCTGCGCCGGGTCGGCCGGCTGCTGGGCACCGGGATCGGCCGGCCGGCCGAGTCGCTGTCGGCGCTGGGCGACGCGTACCAGCAGGCGCAGCGGGCGCTCGTCGTCGGCCAGGAGATCCACGGCGGGCACGCGGTGACCCACTTCGACCAGCTCGGGGTGTTCCGGCTGCTGTCGCTGATCCCGGACAGCAGCGAGCTGCGCTCCTACGTCGACGAGGTGCTCGGCCCGCTGGCCGACTCCGCCGACGTCGACTCCAGCGACCTGCGCGACACCCTGCGCGTCCTGCTGGAGACCAACCTCAACGTGGCCGAGTCCGCCCGCCGGCTGCACTTCCACTACAACACGATGCGGTACCGGATCGGCAAGCTGGAGCGGTTGCTCGGGCCCTTCACCACCGACCCGACGCTGCGGCTGAACCTGCTCCTGGCGCTGCACGCCGCGCGCATCCGCGGCCTGGACCAGCCGCACCGCCCGCCGATGGAGGGGCTGGCGGCCGCGGTGCTGGACGACGGGCTCGACCTGCTCGCCTAGGTCGCCGGACCGCCGTCGACGTTGCGCTCCCGAGTCGCCGGCGTTACGTCTCGTCGCGGCGTGTCCCCTGCGGCGCGCCGCAACGGGAACGTGACCACGGAGGGCTGGTGGAACGGCCCCGCCGTCTGCCACTGTGCGATCCCTCAGCGCTGAGCTATTTCGCTCGGCGGGTGGATCGAGGAGGACCGATGGCGTTGGGCTGGAAGCTGCACGGGGACGGCAAGGCCCCGGCACTGGGTGAGGCGGTGGCGCCCGACGAGCGGTTGTCCTGGCCGCTCACCGTCGGGATCGGCGCGCAGCACGTGGTGGCGATGTTCGGGGCCACCTTCGTCTTCCCGCTGATCATGGGGCTGGACGCCAACCTGGCGATCATGATGAGCGGGATCGCGACGATCATCTTCCTGCTGATCGTGCAGGGGAAGGTGCCCTCCTACCTGGGCACCAGCGCCGCGTTCGTCGGCGGCGTGGCCGCGGTGCGAGGACAGGGCGGGGACAGCTCCGACGTGGTCGGCGCGATCCTGGTCTCCGGCATCGTGCTCGCGCTGGTCGGCCTGCTCATCCAGCGCGCCGGTGTGGCCGTGGTGAACACGGTGCTGCCGCCGGCGGTCACCGGTGCCGTGGTGCTGCTGATCGGGTTCAACCTCGCCCCTGTCGCAGCCGGTCTGTACTGGCCGCAGGACCAGTGGGTGGCGTTGGCCACCATGGCCTTCGTCATCGTGGTGTCCCTGGCCCTGCGCGGCTTCTGGGCCCGGATCTCCATCCTGCTCGGCCTGGTCTTCGGCTACCTGCTCTCGCTGCTGCTGGACACGTTCTCCCAGGCGGTCACCTACGACGAGGCGGGGGTGGGCACGGCGCACGACCGGGTCGACCTCAGCGGGATCGGCGAGGCGCGCTGGTTCGGGCTGCCCGAGCTCACCGCGCCGTCGTTCTCGGTCAACTTCTCGCTGCTGGTGCTGCCCGCGGTGATCGCGCTGGTGGCGGAGAACGCCGGCCACGTCAAGGCGGTCGGCGAGATGACCAAGCGCGACCTGGACCCGGTGCTCGGCCGGGCGGTCTTCGCCGACGGCGCCGCCACCGTGGTCGCCACCTCGGTCGGTGGCTCGCCGACGACGACCTACGCGGAGAACATCGGCGTCATGGCCGCCACGCGGGTCTACTCCACCGCGGCGTACTACGTCGCCGCGCTGGTGGCGATCCTCCTGGGCCTGGTGCCCAAGTTCGGCGCCCTGGTCAACGCCACCCCGGCCGCGGTGCTCGGCGGGATCACCGTCGTCCTCTACGGGATGATCGGCCTGCTCGGCGCCAAGATCTGGAAGGAGAACCGGGTCGACTTCGCCAACCCGATCAACCTGGTGCCGCTGGCCGCCGGGATCATCATCGGCATCGGCGACGTCCAGCTCCGGTTCAGCGACGAGTACTCCATCGGCGGCATCGCCCTGGGCACGATCGTCGCGGTGGTCGGCTGGCACGTGGCGCGTGCACTCGCGCCGGCGGAGATGAGGGAGGCGCTCCACCGCGAGGGCGGCTTCGCGGCCGGCACCGGGCCGGCGCTGGGCGCCACCGGCAGCCACGCCACCGACGGCCGGGGCACCGATCCGGGCGGGGCCGACCCCTCCGACGTCGACCGGATCAACCCGACCCGCTGACCCGGTCACCCACCGGCCCGCGGAGCCGGCCGGGATCAGCTGAGCTGATCGTGCGTGCTCCTGGCTCAGCTCCCACCGTGAGCCAGGAGCACGTGGGGTGAGCCAGGAGGCGTACGGCACCCGGCGCGTGCCGGGGGAGCTCTCGGGGCACAGGGACGGGGAGGCCGCGCCCGGCGGCAACGAGGAGGCACGCATGACCGAGTCCGCCCGCCCGCTGGAGGGAAAGGTCGCCCTGGTCACCGGCGCGTCGTCGGGGATCGGGGAGGCGACCGCGATCGCGCTGGCCGAGGCCGGCGCCGCGGTGGCCATCGGCGCGCGCCGCCGGGACCGGCTGGACGCGCTCGCCGAGCGCATCGGCGCCACCGGCGCACGGGTGCTCACCCTCGACCTCGACGTCACCGACGAGGCCCGGTGCCGGACCGCGGTCGACCGGACCCGCAGCGAACTCGGCGGGCTGGACGTGCTGGTGAACAACGCCGGGGTGATGCTGCTCGGCACGATCGTGGGCGCCGACCCCGAGGACTGGCGCCGCATGCTGCACACCAACGTGCTCGGACTGATGTACATGACCCACGCCGCCATCGACGGCATGGTCGAGCAGGGCTCCGGTGACGTGGTGAACGTCAGCAGCGTGGCCGGCCGGACCGCGCGACTGGGCGCCGGGGTCTACAACGCCAGCAAGTGGGCGGTGAACGCTTTCAGCGAGTCGCTGCGCCAGGAGGTGACCCAGCGCGGGGTGCGGATCGGGCTGGTCGAGCCCGGTGCCGTGGCCACCGAGCTCTCCAGCCACATCACCCAGGAGGACGCGCGACGGCAGTCGCAGGAGATGGCGCAGGGCATGCGCACGCTGGACCCGGAGGACATCGCCCGCGCGGTGCTCTACCTGGTCACCCAGCCACCGCACGTGGCGGTCAACGAGGTGCTCGTGCGCCCCACCGACCAGCAGCGCTGACCGGTCAGCCGCGCTCGAGCAGCCGCTTGAGCGCGGCGAGGTCGGCGGCGACCGCCGCCGCGTCGGCCTCGAACGCGGCGGCGTCCGTACCCGGCTGACGACGCAGGGTGAACACCACCTCGCAGCCGTCGCCGTCTCGCAGCACCCGCAGCGGGTTGCTGACCGTCGTGCCGTCGGGCAGGACGACGTCGTGGTCGAGCACGCCGAACGGGTTCTCCGGTGCGAACCGGACGACGACGCGGCCCATCGGTGAGTCCGCCACCCACTCGCCGGCCTCGTGCCGGATGCCGGCCGCCAGCCCGGCCGCCCACTGCGGCAGGTGGGCCGGGTCGCGGGCCCACGCGTAGACCTCCGCGGCCGGCCGGGCGATGGTCACGCTGAGGTGCCGGGTCGCGCTCATGGTCCGCATCGTGCCGCAGTGCACCGACTGGACGTCCATGATCACCTGCGGCAGGCTCGTCGCCGTGACCGACGACGACCGCCGCTGGGCCGAGGCGCTGTCGGTGCTCGACCGCGCGCCGAGCGCGGCCACCCGGGACCGGCTCCGCCGCGCCCGGCTGCTCCGCTGGTCGTGGGCGCTCGGCGTCGCGGCGCTGGGGCTGGCCGGTGGGCTCCTCCTGGCGGTGCTGGCCGGCGACGGGCTGGTGCCCGACCCCGGCCCGTCCGGCGGCTGGGTCGCGGCCGGCCTCGCCGTCCAGAGCGCCGGCCTGGCGGTGATGCTCGGCTACGGGGTGGTCGCGTGGCGGACCGGGCTGTTCCGGGCCGCGTGGTCGCAGGTCCATCCGACCGCGGTGCTGAGCCGGGTCCAGCGGAGGGCGCTGCGTGCCCAGGTGCGCGGGCAGGCGGAGGTCGACCCGGCCCGGTTGCCGCTGGCCCGGGAGGTGGCGCGGCAGTTCGTGCTGCAGCGGCACCAGCTCCTGCTGCTCGTCGGCGTCATGGTGCAGCAACTGGGGCGCGCGATCGGCGCACCGACGCGGTCCACCGTGATCTTCACGGCGGTCGCGACGGTGGTGCTCCTGGTGGTGGCCGCGCTGATGCACCGGGAGGCCCGGCGCGCGGAGCGCTTCCTCGCCGACCACCCCGATCCCGCGTCCCGGGCCTGACCGCGTCGATCCGGCCATCGTCCGGGACGGGACCGCCAGACCCAGCGCGACGTCCGGAAACCGCCGGATCCCTTCGGTGCCGGGACCTAGCTTCGGTGCCGTGCCCGCTCCCCGCGCCCCGCTGGTGCTGCTCGCCGTCACCGTCACCGTGCTCGCCTGGGCCTCGGCGTTCATCGGGATCCGCGCAGTCGGGGAGGACCTGTCACCCGGCGCGCTGGCGCTCGGCCGGCTGCTGGTCGGCGCCGCCGTCCTCGGCCTGCTGCTGGTCCGCCGCGGCTGGGTCGCGCCGACGCCGCGGGAGTGGCGGCTGCTGCTGGTCTGCGGGGTCGGCTGGTTCGGCATCTACAACCTCGCGCTCAACGCGGCAGAGCAGCACCTGGATGCCGGGACGACGGCGATGCTGGTCAACATCGGGCCGCTGCTGATCGCGCTGCTCGCCGGGCTGCTGCTGGGCGAGGGCTTCCCGCGCTGGCTGATGATCGGGCTCGCCGTCGCCTTCGTCGGGGTGCTGCTCATCGGCCTGTCCACCCGGGAGTCCGGCGCCGACCTGGCCGGCGTGCTGCTGTGCCTGGTCGCCGCGGTCACCTACGCCGGGGGCGTGGTGGCGCAGAAGCCGCTGCTGCGCCGGCTGCCCGGGCTGCAGGTCACCTGGACCGCCTGTGCCATCGGGGCGGTGTGCTGCCTGCCCTGGGCGGGCGCCCTCGTCGCCGACCTGGGCACCGCCCCGGCGTCCTCGATCGCCGGGATGGTCTACCTCGGCGCGGTGCCGACGGCGATCGCGTTCAGCACCTGGGCCTACGCGCTCTCCCGGATGGACGCCGGCCGGCTGGGCGTGACCACCTACCTGGTGCCGCCGCTGGTGGTGCTGATGGGCTGGCTGCTGCTCGACGAGGTGCCGCCCGCGCTCGCGGTGATCGGCGGCGCGGTCTGCCTGCTCGGGGTGGGGGTGTCCCGCCGGCGGGGCCGGGTGCGCCGCCCGGTGCCGGTGCCGCAGGAGACGGCGACCACCGGCTGACCGGGTGGGTCAGGCCGGGACGCCGACGCCGGGCAGCGCGGCCACCACCGCGTCCATCGCGCCGGGCACCAGCGAGTAGTAGGCCCACACCCCGCGCTTGTCCCGCGCCAGGAAGCCGGCGTCGACCAGCACCTTGAGGTGGTGGGAGACCGTCGGCTGGGACAGGCCCAGCGGCTCGGTGAGGTCGCAGACGCACACCTCGCGGCCCGCGCCGGCGGCGACCAGGGAGAGCACGCGGAGCCGGGCCGGATCGGCCAGCGCCTTCAGCGTGCGGGCCAGCTCGCCGGCCCGCTCGGCGTCCAGCCCGCCGCCCAGGCCGGCCGGCGCGCAGCCGGGGCCGCCGTCCAGCACCTGCAGGGTCAGCGAGCCCGGCGTTCCGCTCGTGTTCACCCGGCCAGTGTCGCGCCCGCATTGACGCCTGTCGATCCCTTGCGGCAGAGTCCTCCCACGGATAGACCGTCATCGATCCGTCGCGCGCTGCGGCGGGGAGGAGCACCCGCCCGATGAGCGACACCGTCGCGGAGAACCCGCGCCCCAGCACCGACCTCGAGACCCCGGTGCTGGCCCGGCTCTCCACGCTGGACCGGTTCCTGCCGGTGTGGATCGTCGTGGCGATGGTCGCCGGGCTGCTGCTCGGCCGCGGCGTCCCCGGGCTGGACGACGCCCTGGACGCCGTCCGGATCGGCGAGGTGAGCCTGCCGATCGCCGTCGGGCTGCTGCTGATGATGTACCCGGTGCTGGCCAAGGTCCGCTACTCCGAGCTGGACCGGGTGACCGGTGACCGCAGGCTGCTGGGCGCCTCGCTGGTGCTCAACTGGCTGGTCGGCCCGGCGCTGATGTTCGCCCTCGCGTGGCTGCTGCTGCCGGACCTGCCCGAGTACCGCACCGGCCTGGTGATCGTCGGCCTGGCCCGCTGCATCGCCATGGTCCTGATCTGGAACGACCTGTCCTGTGGTGACCGCGAGGCCGGGGCCGTCCTGGTGGCGATCAACTCGGTCTTCCAGATCCTCGCCTTCGCCGTGCTCGGCTGGTTCTACCTCCAGGTGCTGCCCGGCTGGCTGGGGCTGTCGACCACGTCGGCGGAGTTCAGCTTCTGGGCGATCGTCGTCTCGGTGCTGGTCTTCCTGGGCATCCCGCTGGTCGCCGGGTTCCTCACCCGCACGATCGGCGAGCGCACGAAGGGCCGCGACTGGTACGAGGGGCGGTTCCTGCCGAAGATCGGCCCGGTCGCCCTCTACGGCCTGCTGTTCACCATCGTCATGCTCTTCGCCCTGCAGGGCGACGCGATCACCTCCAACCCCTGGGACGTCGCCCGCATCGCGCTGCCGCTGCTGGCCTACTTCGCCCTGATGTTCGGGGGCTCGTTCCTGCTCGGGATGCGGCTGCGGCTGGGGTACGCGAAGACGGCGACGCTGGCCTTCACCGCCGCCGGCAACAACTTCGAGCTGGCGATCGCCGTCGCGATCGGCACCTTCGGCGTCACCTCCGGCCAGGCGCTGGCCGGCGTCGTCGGCCCGCTGATCGAGGTACCCGTGCTGGTCGGGCTGGTCTACGTCTCGCTCTGGGCCGCCCGCCGCTGGTTCCCCGGCGACCCGACGGTGCCGGCCCGCATCGAGGAGAGGGCGTCCCGATGACCCGGAGCGCTCATTCCGCGGCCGCGGTGCGCGCCGTCGGCACCGGGACCAGGCTGCGGGGGCTGCGCACCGAGCTGGGCGCATGAGCCGCCGCCTGGTCGTCGTCGGCGGCAGCGACGCCGGCATCTCCGCCGGACTGCGCGCCCGCGAGGTCGACCCCACCGCCGAGGTCACCGTCGTGGTCGCCGACGCGTACCCCAACTACTCCATCTGCGGCATCCCGTACCACGTCTCCGGCGAGGTGCAGCCCTGGCAGTCGCTGGCGCACCGCACCGCCGCCGACCTGGAGGGCGCCGGGCTGACCCTGCGGGTCGGCACCCGGGCGACCGGCATCGACGTGGCCGGGCAGCGCGTCGCGGTGACCACCCCCGAGGGCGGCAGCGAGCTGCTCACCTACGACGAGCTCGTGGTCGGCACCGGCGCCGTGCCGGCGGTCCCGGCGATCACCGGGATCGACGGCCCGGACGGGCTGGGCCCGGCCGACGGCGTGCACCTGCTGCACACCATCGACGACATGCACGGCCTGATGGCCGGCCTCACCGACCGCCCGGTGCGGGAGGCGTTGATCGTGGGGGCCGGCTACATCGGCGTGGAGATGGCCGAGGCCCTCGTCGCCCGGGGCATCGCCACCACCGTGGCCCAGCGACCGGCCGAGGTGCTGACCACCGTCGATGCCGAGCTCGGTGTGCTGGTGCGGGCGGAGATGGCCACCCACGGCGTCGAGGTGCTCACCGGCACGACCGTCACCGGGCTGGCCCGCACGGGCAACGGCCGGGTCGCCGTCACCGCGATCGGCCGGCCGGAGCGCGCCTTCGACCTCGTGGTCGTCGTCGCGGGCGTGCGCCCCGCGGTGCAGCTGCTGGTGGCCGCCGGAGCACGGACCGGCGCCGGGGGAGCGGTGGTCGTCGACGAGACGATGGCCACCGGGCTGCCGCACGTCTGGGCGGCCGGCGACTGCGTGGTCACCCACCACCGCCTGCTGGGCACCACCTGGCTGCCGCTGGGCACGACGGCGCACAAGCAGGGCCGCGTCGCGGGTGTCAACGCAGTCGGGGGGCAGGCGCGCTTCGCCGGCAGCGTCGGCACCCAGGTGGTCAAGGTCTTCGACCTCGTCGTCGCGCGCACCGGCCTGCTCGAGCACGAAGCGGTCGCTGCGGGCTTCCGGGCGGTCACCACCCAGAGCAGCCCCGACGACCACAAGGCCTACTACCCCGGCGCGCAGCCGATCACGATCCGGGTCACCGGCGATCCGGGCACCGGCCGGCTGCTGGGTGCGCAGCTGGTGGGCCGGCTCGGCAGCGAGGTCGCCAGGCGGGCCGACGTCTACGCCACCGCGCTGTTCCACGGCATGACCGTGGAGGGCATCGCCGACCTGGACCTGACCTACACCCCGCCGCTCGGCTCACCCTGGGACGCGGTCCAGCTGGCCGCCCAGGCGTGGAGCCGAGAACACCGTCCCCCGGTCACCGCCGCCGCGGCGCTGGCCTGATGAGCCCCAGGAACGAGGAGGACCCCCCGTGAGTGATCGTCCCAGCGTGCTGTTCGTCTGCGTGCACAACGCCGGCCGCTCGCAGATGGCCGCCGGCTGGCTCCGGCACCTGGCCGGTGACGCCGTCGAGGTGCGCTCGGCCGGCTCGGTGCCCGGCGACCAGGTCAACCCCTCGGCCGTCGCGGCGATGGCCGAGGTCGGCATCGACATCTCCGACCAGCGCCCCAAGGTGCTCACCACCGACGCGGTCGAGGCCTCCGACGTGGTGATCACGATGGGCTGCGGGGACGCCTGCCCGGTCTTCCCCGGCAAGCGGTACCTGGACTGGGCCCTGGAGGACCCGGCCGGCAAGGGCGTGGAGTCCGTGCGTCCCATCCGCGACGAGATCGAGAGCCGCATCCGCGGCCTGCTCGGCGAGCTGCAGGTGCCGACCAGCCGGTGACGGGCGGGGAGGGCGTCAGCCCGCGCGCGGGGCGTACATGATCACGGCGACCCCGACCAGGCACACGGCGGCACCGATGACGTCGTACCGGTCGGGCCGGAAGCCGTCGACGACCATGCCCCAGGCGAGGCTGCCCGCGACGAACACCCCGCCGTACGCGGCCAGGATGCGGCCGAAGTTCGCGTCCGGCTGCAGGGTCGCCACGAACCCGTAGGCGCCCAGCGCGACGACGCCGGCCCCGATCCACAGCCAGCCGCGGTGCTCCCGGACCCCCTGCCAGACCAGCCACGCGCCGCCGATCTCGGCGACCGCGGCCAGGGCGAACAGCAGCAGGGAGCGGGTGACCGTCACGGCGGACAGCCTGCCAGGGGCACCCGCTCCGCTCGCCGCTCAGCCGCTGGTCACCGGCTGGGGAGCCGAGCCGCAGCAGCTGGCCGGCTCCGGCTCCTCCGCCGACCACCCGTGCGCGCTGCCGGTGGCGAAGCCGGCGCCGGTGGTCTCGGTCGCCTCCCGGGCACCGAGGTCGGTGCTGCACACCCCCGTCGCGGGCAGGTGCAGCTGCACGGCATCGGCTGCCTCATTGTCGCCGGCCAGCGCCGCGGCGATCGAGCGCACCTGCTCGTAGCCGGTGGCCAGCAGGAAGGTGGGCGCACGGCCGTAGGACTTCATGCCCGCCAGGTAGAAGCCCTCGTCGGGGTGCGCCAGGTCGCGGTGCCCGTGCGGGGGCACCGTGCCGCAGGAGTGGACGTTCGGGTCGATCAGCGGGGCGAGCCGGGCCGGCGCCTCCACGCCCGGGTCCAGGGACAGCCGCACCTCGCGCAGCATGTCGAGGTCGGGGCGGAACCCGGTGGCGGCGGCCAGTGCGTCCACCTGCAGGTCGACCGCTGCGCCGTCCCGGCCGGTGCCGGTCACCCGGAGCCGGTCGTCGCCGGCGGGGGCCAGCCCGGTCAGCGTGACCTCGCGGTGCAGCTCGACGTGCCCGGCCTGCACGGCGGACTTCAGCGTCGACCCGAGCAGGCCGCGCGCGGGGAGGCCGTCGGCGTCGCCGCCGCCGTACAGCCGGGCGGGGGAGCGGCCGCGGATGGCCCAGCTGACCCGCGTGCCGGGCTCGCTGCGCTGCAGCTCCACGAGGGCCAGCAGGGTGGTGGCCGCGGAGTGGCCCATGCCGACGACCAGGGTGTGCTTCCCCGCGAACCGGGTCCGGTCGGTGCCCAGCACGTCGGGCAGCGGTCCGACCAGCCAGTCGCCGGCCTGCTCCTCGCCGACGGCCGGCAGGCCGGCGGCGCCCAGCGGGTTGGGCTGACCCCAGGTGCCGGAGGCGTCGATCACTGCCCGCGCGGTCACGTCCTGGACCTGCCCGCCGGTGACGGTCCGCACGAGGTACGCCCGGCCCTCCCGGCCGACGGTGCGCGTCTTGTCCACCCCGACCCGGCTCACCGCGACCACCCGGGCGCCGGTGCGGATCCGGCCGGCCAGCGGCGGGGTGGCGGCCAGCGGTGCCAGGTAGCGCTCGACCAGCTCGGCCCCGGTCGGCAGCTCGGCGCGGGCGGGGGACTCCCAGCCGGTCGGCTCGAGCAACCGGACGGCGGCGGCGTCGAGGTCGTACTCCCAGGGGGAGAACAGCCGGACGTGCCCCCAGGCGCGGACCGCGGCACCCACCAGGTCGCCGGCCTCGAGCACCAACGGCTCCAGGCCGTGCTCCAGCAGGTGTGCGGCGGCGGCCAGACCCACGGGCCCGGCGCCGATGACCACGACCGGCAGGTCGTCCCTCGTGTACGCGCTCATCGGTGCGTCCGTCCTCGCTCGTCGATCGATGACCCAACGTGGAGGCACGTTAACAGCGAATACTGTTGATGACAACGCACGTGTGGCAAACTCGTGGGCATGCCGCAGGACCTGGACGTGCGCCTCCTCGACGTCGACGAGCAGACCTCTCCCGCCGACCGCGCCCGGCTGCTCGCGCCGCAGCTGAAGGCGCTCGGCGACCCGAACCGGCTGCACCTGCTGCTCCTGCTCGCCGAGGGTCCGCGCACGGTCCGGGAACTGACCGACGCCGCCGGCATGAGCCAGACGCTGGTCAGCCACCACCTGGCGCCGTTGCGCGAGCAGGGGCTGGTGAGCATCACGCCGCGGGGGCGCAGCAACGTCTACGCGCTGTGCTGCGAGGCCCTCGCCGGCCCGGTCAAGGCGCTGGCCACCCTGGCGGCGCTGACCCCCGAAGGTGCCGACGCCTGCTGCCGCTGACGCCCGTTCAGCGCCGGGGCGCCCAGGGGTCCTCGGGGTCGAAGTCGTCGGGCTCGTCGTCCGCGGCCGATCCCGCCGCGGTCGCGCCCGCCGTCGTCGCTGCCGGCTGTGGCCCCCGCCGGGCGGCCGCCTCCAGGGCGGCGTCCCGCTCGGCCGCCTTCTGGGCGCGCTCCAGCCGGGCGTTCTCGCGCAGCTGCCGGCGCGACGGTGAGCCGTCGGGGTTGGTGAGCTGCCACCAGTCGTCCTTCTGCCGCCAGAGGGCGATCCCCGCGACGGTCAGGCCGATCGGCACCACGTACCCGGCGACCCGCTCCATGCCGCCCTCGCCCAGACCGAGGAAGACGGCGGCGCCGAAGAAGATGGTGCCGATGACGCCCAGCAGGCCGAGCACGGCCAGCGCCGTCCCCAGCCCTTCGGACCGGGGTCGCACCCCGTAGGCCAGCGCGATCAGCCCGATGCCTCCGCCGAGGAAGTGCGCGGCGGCCGCGATCTCGTGCGCGGTCGCCACCGAGTCCGACGGGAACAGCCCGACGAGCAGCACGCCCAGCCCGGCGACGGTGAGCAGCACCCGGGCCAGCCGGCCGCCGAGGCCGGCCAGGCCGGGCCCGAGCAGGAGGGCGCCGACGGTGATCAGCACGCCCTGGGCGACGAACGAGCCGTTCATCAGCAGCCGCGCGGGGGAGCCGCCCGCGCCGAGGTCGCTGATCACGTCGCGGGAGTAGGAGTAGCCGCCGTAGCGGGCGGCGGCGATCGCCTCCACGACGAAGAACTGCAGGGTGAGCACCCAGGCCAACCCGCCCCAGCGGTACCGACTGTCCGTCACGGGGAGCCATCGTCCCAGCCCCTCCTGTGTGCCGTGCACGGGAGGGCCGTTCGTGTCATCCTCACACCCGTTGAGATGTTCGGACGACGAGGGTGACCTGGTGGACGACGCCTGCGACCTGCTGTGCCTGGACCTGCCGCACGCCGAGGAGGTGCGCGCCCGGCTGCGGGCCACCGACGGATCGGGGTCGGCCGCGGAACGAGCGAAGGCGCTCGCGGACCCGACACGCCTGCGGGTGGCTGCGGCGCTGGCAACCGGCGGCGAGCTGTGCGTCTGCGACCTGGCCTGGGTCACCGACCTCGCGCAGAACCTCGTCTCCCACCACCTGCGCCGGCTGCGGGCCGCCGGGCTCGCCGAGGCCCGGCGGGAGGGCAAGCTGGCGATGTACCGGCTCACCCCCGCCGGCGCGGCGCTGCTCGCCGCCCTGGTCGGCGTGCCCGAGGAGGTCGGCCGGTGAGCGCCGTCGCCACGCCGGACCGGGCGGCGCTGGTCCGCCGGGTGCGGCTGCTGGTCGCTGCCACGATCAGCTGGAACGTGGTGGAGGCCGTGGTGGCGATCGGCGCCGGCGTCGGTGCCTCCAGCGCCGCGCTGATCGGCTTCGGCCTGGACTCCGTCGTCGAGGTCTCCTCGGCGGCCGCGGTCGCCTGGCAGTTCGCCGGCCGGGACCCCGAGGCCCGCGAGCGGGTGGCGCTGCGGGTCATCGCCGTTGCCTTCTTCGCGCTGGCCGTCGTCGTCACCACGGAGGCGCTGCGGCTGCTGTTCGGCGGGGCCGAGCCCCGCCACTCGACCGTCGGGCTGGTGCTCGCCGCGCTCAGTCTGGCGGTGATGCCGCTGCTGTCGGCCGCCCAGCGGCGCGCCGGGCGGGCACTCGGCTCGGCCTCGGCGGTGGCCGACTCCCGGCAGACCCTGCTGTGCACCTACCTGTCCGCGGTGCTGCTGGCCGGGCTGCTGCTCAACAGCACGCTGGGCTGGTGGTGGGCCGATCCCCTGGCGGCGCTGGTGATCGCCGCCGTCGCCGTGCACGAGGGGCGGGAGGCCTGGCGGGGGGACGCCTGCTGCGGCCCCGCCCTCGTCGCACCGGCCGGCGCCGGCGACGGCTGCTCCTGCTGCGACTGACCCCTCAGCCCGGCCGGTCCGCGGCCTCGACCCGGGCCAGGACCGCGGCGTACTGGGCGGGCGACAGCCACGACGGGTTGCTGCCCGCCGGCATCCGGACCACCTCGGCGGCGGCGAACGCCGGGTCGGCGACCAGCTCGGCCCGGTCGACCGGCTCGGCCAGCCGCCGCCACCGGACCCGGACGACCGGCCCGCGCTCGGGGTCCACCGCCGGGGCCCCCGCCACCTCGCCGAGGGCGTGCAGCCCCGGGTGGTCCCGGCCGCTGATCCACAGCACGCACGGCTGGCCGCGGCGGAGCAGGTCCAGCCGGTAGGACCGGCGCACGCAGCGGTCGACGGTCACCCAGCCGCCCGGGGACCACCCGGGTGCGACGGACTCGGCCGGGCGGCTGCTCTTGAGCAGCCACGCGGCGACGTCGGACGGGGCGAGCCGGGGCACCCGGCCAGCAAACCAGCTGCGGCGGCGGGCCGCCGTCCGGACCGGGTCGGTGGTGACCAGCCGGGTCTCGCGCTGCCGGACCCGCGGGTTCCGCTTAGCGTTCCCGACGTGCCGCTCCCCGTGGTCCTCTGGTCCGCCGTCGAGCACCGCGCGCGCGGCCTGGCCGCGGGGCCGGTGTGCCGCTCCGGTGGACCCGACGACCTGCCGCTGCGCGGGCTGGCCACCGACTCCCGGTCGGTCGGCCCCGGTTCGCTGTTCGCCTGCGTCCGCGGCGGCCGCAGCGACGGCCACCGGTTCGCCGGCGCAGCGCGGGACGCCGGCGCCGCCGCCCTGCTCGTCGACCGCCCGGTGCCAGTCGACCTGCCGCAGCTGGTGGTGCCGACGGTGCGGGCGCTCCTCGGTCCGCTGGGGGCGCTGCTGGCCGGCGACCCGGCCGACGAGCTCCGGTTGGTCGGGGTCACCGGCAGCAACGGCAAGACGACGACGAGCACCCTGGTCCGCGGTGTGCTGGCGGCGACGGGGGAGTGCGCCGGCGTGGTGACCACCCTCGGCGCACGCGTCGGTGCCCGGCAGCGCGATACCCGCCTGACCACCCCGGAGGCGCCGGAGCTGCACGCGCTGCTGCGCTGGATGCGGGACGAGGGCGCCACCAGCGCCGTGGTCGAGGCCTCCTCGATCGCGCTGGACGTCGGCCGGGTCGACGGCGTGCACGTGCAGGTCGCCGTCTTCACCGGTTTCGAGGAGGACCACCTCGACCACCACGGCACGATCGAGCAGTACTGGGCCAGCAAGGCGCTGCTGTTCTCCCCGGACCGCGCCGACAGCGCGGTGGTGGTCGTCGACGACCCGTGGGGACGGCGGCTGGCCGACCAGACCGAGGTGCCGGTGACCCGCGTCGCCACCGCCGCCGACGCGCCCGCCGACGTCCGGGTGCTGCGGTGGCGGACCGGGGTCGACGGGACGACGCTGTTGATCGCCGACGAGGCCGGCCGGCACCGGGTGCGCTCACCGCTGGTCGGGCAGGTGCACGTCGGCAACATCGCCGCGGCCTGGGCCACGGGCCGCTCGCTGGGCATCGCCCCCGACGTGGTCGCGGCCGGGATCGCCGGCACGGAGCCCCCCGCGGGCCGCAACATGTTGCTGCACGGCGCGGACGGGCCCCTCGTCGTCGTCGACTACGCGCACACCCCACGGGCCCTGGCCGCGGCGCTGCAGACCGCCCGCGGGTTGAGCGGACCCGGCGGCCGGGTGCACCTGGTGCTGGGTGCCCGCGGGCGCCGCGACCGGTACAAGCGGCAGGGCCTGGGCGTCTCGGCGCGGGCGGCCGACGAGGTCTGGCTGACCAACGAGGGCAGCCACGGCGAGCGGCCCCAGGCGATCGTCGACGAGCTGCGGGTCGGGCTCGTCGGCGGGGCGGCCGTCGTGCGGACCGTGCTGGACCGCCGGGAGGCGATCACCGCCGCCGTGCAGGCGGCCGGCCGGGCCGACGTCGTGCTCGTCGTCGGCCGGGGGCACGAGACGACCATGACCGACGACGGCGACCCGGTGCCCTTCGACGACGCCGAGGTGGCCCGCGCGGCCCTGGACGAGCTGGTGGCCGAACAGGCCAGCTGACCCCGGCGCGGTGTGCCCACCGGCGCACCGGCAGGCTCGGCACCGTGACGGCAGGGGAGCAGTGGCCCGGCCACCGGGTCGGTGAGCCGGGGTTCCGCCGCGCCACGGCCGCGGTCTTCCTGGCCGGCCTGGCGGTCTTCGCCACCCTCTACGCGCCGCAGACCCTGCTGCCCGAGCTCACCCGCGCGCTGGGCGTCTCACCCGCCTCCTCGACGCTGGCCATCTCGGTGAGCACCGCCGCGCTCGCCGTCGGCCTGCTGGTGATCGGGCCGTTCTCCGACCGGCGGGGGCGCACGCCGGTGCTGCACGGCGGCCTCGCCGCGACCGCGGTGCTCGCGGTGCTCACCGCGCTCGCGCCGTCCTGGTGGGTGCTGCTGGTGCTGCGCGGCCTGCAGGGATTCGCGCTGGCCGCGCTGCCGGCGGTTGCCGTCGCCTACCTGCGGGAGGAGCTGCACGGCTCGGTCAGCGGCCGGGCCGTCGGGCTCTACGTCAGCGGCACCGCCCTCGGCGGCCTGTCCGGCCGGCTGCTCACCGGGGTGCTCACCGAGCTCGGCGGCTGGCGGACGGCGCTGGCGGGGGTCGCCGTCCTGGCGGTGGGGTGTGCGGTCGCCGTCCGGCTGCTGCTGCCACCGTCCCGGCGGTTCGTGCCACTGCGCCGGGAGGGCCGGCTGGCCCGGCAGCTCACCGCGGCGTTCACCGACCCGGCGCTGCTGGCGCTCTACGGGATGGCGGCGTTGCTGATGGGCGGGTTCGTCGCGGTCTACAACGCCGGCACCTTCCGGCTGGAGTCGCCGCCGTACTCGCTGTCCCCGGCGCTGGCCGGACTGGTCTTCCTCGCCTACCTGCTCGGTTCGGCCAGCTCGCCGGTGGCCGGCTGGCTCGCCGACCGCCGCGGACGGCGGGTGGTGGTGCCCGGGGCGGTGGCGCTCATGGGCGTGGGCATCGCGCTCACCGTCGCCGCGCCGCTGTGGTGCGTCGTGCTCGGGGTGTGCGTGCTGACCACGGGGTTCTTCGCCGCGCACGGGGTGGCCAGCGGCTGGGTCGCGGTGCGTGCGCAGGCCGGCGGCCGGCCGGTCGGGCAGGCGGCCTCGCTCTACTCGTTCTGGTACTACGCGGGCTCGTCGGTGGGCGGCACCCTCGCCGGGCGGGCCTGGCAGGAGGGCGGGTGGCCCCCGGTGGCGCTGCTGGCCGGCGGCTGCACCGTGGTCGCGCTGCTGCTGTGCCTGGTGCTGAGCCGCACCCGGTCGCTGGGCGGGAGCTGACCCCGGGGTCGGTGACCCCGGGGTCAGCTCCGATGTCACGGCCTCACTCGGTGGCGTTGTGCTCGTACGCGCCGGCGGGGTCCGCGTCGTCGGAGCCGACCGCCTGGCGCTCCAGCTCGGTGCGGTGCTCCATCGCCTCGTCGGACAGGTGCGGGTCCTTGGCGTGCTCGCTGCGGTCCCGCGGGGCCGGCTCGGTCGGGGTCATCACGTCGTCGAGCGTCGGCTCGTCGCTGGGGCTGGTCATCCTCGTCCTCCGCTCTCCTGCGTCCGGCTGGTCCGGACAGCTCGGGGAGTGGGGTATCCCGCGGGACCCGGCCCGCAAACCGCCCCGGCCGGGCCGGGGCAGGCCCGGCCGGGCGTCAGCCCCGTTTCAGCTGCCCGGCGGGGAGCCACGCCTCCACCAGCACCGGCCCGTGGTCGCCGAGGACGGTGTAGGCGACCCGGCCGTGCCAGCCGTCCTCCCGCTGCCGCCACTCGACCAGCAGGCCCGGCCAGGTGCCCGGGGCGTCGGGCGGGTCGTGGACCCAGCAGTGCCGCCCGTGCCCCTGCCCGGCCGGCCGGCGGGCACCGGGCTGCGTCGGCGGTGGGGCGGGAGTCGGTGGGCCGGGAGTGGGCGGGGCAGCGACGCCGGAGAGGGCGGCGCGGTCGGCCAGCGACCCGCCGCCCTGCCGCCCCCGGTGCATGCCCCCAGCCACCCGAGGATGCTCTCACGAGCTCGAACGTGTGTTCGACCAGGCTGCACCCCGGCGTGCCTCCCGGGGGTCGCTCCCGGCGCTGGTCGATGACCTCCTGCTCCAGGCTGAACCCGGCCGCGGCGCAGAGCCGGTGGAGCTGACGGGTGCTCGACGGTCGCCGCGGCCAGCGCCGGCCACCCCGGGTCGGCGGCCAACCGGTCGGCGTCCCGGGTCGCCTGGGCGACGTGGGCCCGGCGGCGGCGAAGCGGTGGGCGCGCCACCGGAGGACTCGGCGCACAGTCGTGGTCTGCCCACCGGGAGTGGGCAGACC